>NZ_CP140772.1:7095496-7440993 GCF_037893185.1 Chitinophaga sp. 180180018-3
GGTTTTGGGCAGTCCCAGCCCAACAGCACCTGCTACAAGAGCGCTGTTTTTAAGAAAGTCTCTTCTTGCAACCATAACGTTTTTGAATTTTAGGAACCCCTAAAATATAAAAGATTTCTTGATTTGCTAAACCGTTTTAGTCTTTGGGGGTTAGTCTTTGGTCTATAGTTAAATGCAGCGGAAATTACATACGTTATAATCTCCGCTGCATTTAACTATAAAGCTATTTACATATTCCTTCTATACTGGCCTCCCACTTCATACAAGGCATGTGTAATCTGCCCCAGGGAACAGTGTTTCACGGTTTCCATCAGTTCGGCAAAGAGGTTGCCGTTATTCACAGCTACCTGCTGCAGCTGTTTCAGTGCAGCCGTACTTTTTTGTTGGTGCCGCTGCTGGAACGCCTCCAGTGTTCTGATCTGAAACTCCTTCTCTTCTGTTGTAGAGCGGATTACCTCGGCAGGTATAATAGTAGGAGATCCATTCTTATTCAGGAAAGTATTCACCCCTACAATCGGGTATTCGCCCGTATGTTTCAGCGATTCATAATAGAGGCTTTCTTCCTGTATCTTGTTACGCTGATACATTCTTTCCATCGCGCCCAGCACACCACCTCTTTCGGTGATACGGTTGAATTCTGCCAGCACGGCTTCTTCCACCAGGTCGGTCAGTTCCTCGATAAAGAAAGCCCCCTGAACCGGGTTTTCATTTTTAGCAGTGCCCAATTCGCGGTTAATGATCAGCTGTATAGCCATGGCCCTTCTTACGCTTTCCTCGGTAGGCGTGGTAATGGCCTCGTCGTAGGCGTTGGTGTGCAGGGAGTTACAGTTGTCGTAGATTGCATACAACGCCTGCAGTGTGGTACGGATATCGTTGAAGTCGATCTCCTGTGCGTGCAGGCTCCGGCCCGACGTCTGGATATGATATTTCAGCTTCTGCGAGCGGTCGTTTCCTTTATACCTGTATTTGATTGCTTTGGCCCAGATACGGCGGGCAACCCGGCCAATCACGGCGTATTCGGGATCCATTCCGTTACTGAAGAAAAACGACAGATTAGGCGCAAAATCGTCGATGTGCATGCCTCTGCTGAGGTAGTATTCCACATAGGTGAATCCATTGGCCAGCGTAAACGCCAACTGGGTAATAGGATTGGCGCCTGCTTCTGCAATATGATATCCGGAAATACTTACGGAATAGAAGTTCCGTACTTTCTGTCCGATGAAATATTCCTGTACATCTCCCATTAGTTTCAGGGCAAATTCCGTTGAGAAAATACAGGTATTCTGCGCCTGGTCTTCCTTCAGAATATCGGCCTGCACAGTACCGCGTACAGTACTCAGCGCATAGGCTTTTATCTTTTCATAAACTTCCCTCTCCAGCACTTCATCTCCGGAAATGCCCAGCAGGGCGAGTCCCAGTCCGTCGTTACCGGCTGGTAACTCTCCGTTATAATGTGGCAGTGGATGGTCCCTGAATTTTTCGCGTATCTGCGCAGCTACTTTTTCGGTAAGTCCGTTTTCCCGGATATATTTTTCACATTGCTGATCGATGGCAGCATTCATGAAAAAGGCCAGGAGTATAGGCGCAGGGCCGTTGATCGTCATAGATACCGAAGTTTTGGGATCACAGAGATCAAAACCGCTGTACAGCTTTTTTGCATCGTCCACTGTAGCGATGCTCACACCGGAATTGCCGACTTTACCATAGATATCCGGGCGCACCGCGGGATCTTCGCCATAGAGGGTAACACTGTCGAATGCCGTCGACAATCGCTTTGCCGGCTGATCGAGCGATACATAGTGAAATCGTTTATTGGTTCTTTCCGGACCGCCTTCTCCGGCAAACATACGGGTCGGGTCTTCCCCTTCCCTTTTCAGCGGGAATACGCCGGCGGCGTAAGGGAATTCTCCCGGCAGGTTCTCCGTCAGCTGCCAGCGCAGGATATCGCCCCAATCGTTATACTTAGGTAGTGTTACTTTGGGGATACGGCTATGGCTCAGGCTTTCAGTAAAGAGAGGCAGTTTGATTACCTTATCTCTCACCTGAAATTCATAAAAATCAGCGCTGAATTTCTTCACTACCGCCGGCCATTCATCTATCAGCTTTTTACATTCCGGATGCAATGATTTTTCCAGGTGGGCTTTCACGTCAGCCAATACAGCAGCATGGGAAGGCTGCATGCTGATCACTCCTTCCACCTGATAAAGCTGAGTGGCCAGCTTGCATTGCTCATCCACCCATTTACTATAATCGGCAATGGCTTCAGATATTTCAGCCAGGTAACGTACTCTTGCCGGTGGAATGATCTGGGATTTTGTAGAGGTAGATTTCACCGCCTCATGTTCCAATGGGCCAAATGCTGCGCCTGTTTTCTCTTCCACTTTCTCCATCACCTTTTCAAACAGCAGGTTGATTCCGGGATCATTGAACTGGGATGCAATAGAGCCAACTACAGGCAGCTCATCTTCTTTGGCGGTCCAGAGATTATGGTTCCGTTTATATTGCTTGCGCACATCGTGCAGGGCATCGAGCGCACCGGCCTTGTCGAATTTATTGATCGCAATTACATCGGCATAATCCAGCATATTGATCTTCTCCAGCTGGGAAGCAGCCCCATATTCGGGCGTCATCACATAGAGCGATACATCGCAGTAGTCTGTAATAGCGGTGTCGCTTTGTCCTATACCGGAGGTTTCGAGGATGATAAAATCAAATGCTGCCAGGCGGCAGATATCAATGGCTTCCTGTATATGCTCGCTGATGGCCTTATCGCTTTCGCGGGTAGCCAGGGAGCGCATATAAGCCCGGGGATGATGGATGGAGTTCATGCGGATACGATCGCCCAGTAAGGCGCCACCGGTTTTCTTTTTAGAGGGATCCACCGATATAACCGCTACTGTTTTATCCTGGCTGTGGTTCAGGAAACGGCGCACCAGCTCATCCGTCACACTGCTTTTACCTGCCCCGCCGGTACCGGTAATACCCAATACGGGCGACTTTTCCCGATCGGCCAGTGTAATATGGGCACCGGAAGTACTATCTACTGCCACGGCGGCTCTCGATTTTTGTCCGCTTAAAAGAGACACCGGCATATCGTTTTCTGCCAGGCTGATGGCACGCGCAATTACTTTCGGGTTCTTATCCTGCTGCAACCGGGCCACATCTTCTTCGCTGCCTGCAGGCAATGGTTTCACAGGTACATCACATTGCCGGATCAGGTCTTCGATCATCCCTTCCAACCCCATCTGCCTGCCATCATCCGGCGAATAAAGACGGGCTATACCATACGCATGTAATTCTGCTATTTCTGTTGGCAGGATTGTTCCTCCACCCCCACCAAATATTTTAATATGCCCGCAACCTTTCTGCTGCAGGAGATCATACATATATTTAAAAAACTCCACATGCCCACCCTGGTAAGAAGTTACGGCTATTCCCTGTGCGTCTTCCTGTATCGCGCAATCCACAATCTCTGCGGCCGATCGGTTATGTCCGAGGTGAATAACTTCGGCTCCTTTTGCCTGCATGATGCGCCGCATAATATTGATCGCTGCATCATGACCATCAAACAGCGCTGCTGCGGTAACAATCCGTACCTTATGTTGAGGTGTATAAGACATAAAAAATTGCTTTTATCCAGATCTGGCAAGTTACGGAAAAAGCAGCTGAACTGCCGTGCCTGCACGGGTTTTAACAGAATTAGAATTGATTGAACGGTATTAGGATACTGTTGGAAATTTTTTAACCGATTGCCCGGCGGCTTAGTTTTTGCCTAAAACAACTTTCCCTTGTACATCGTCTGCACAAGGGAAAGATAATAGTAAAGACACAAGGCAGTAATGCTTCGCAGTCTTATGTTTCATAACGTGGAACTATAAAATCAAACTATATAATGATTTTCTAGTTATTCAAACTTTTTTATTGGAATTTTTCTACATACGGCAATAAACAAACGAAAAAAAACTTCAGCGAAATAGTCTGGTAATTTTGGTTTTGTCCTGTTTAAAAAATATTGCTTTATAGGATGTGTATATCTTACACAATCTTACTTAAATTTTTGTTAAAAACAAACTTTTTTTTCTTTTTCTGTAGAAAATTAACAGGATGGGATATGGAGAAAGCGGTCCGGCCGGATTCCCTTTACTGCAAAGGGTTCCAGGGAAAATCAGCTGTAAATTTATGGCGGTCGGGAGATAGAAAACTGCTACAGTGGCGGCTATCAGAAGCCGATGCCCAGATAGCGCTTCTTGCGTTGCTCGTACTTGTCGAAATTAAACTTGTATAACCTGGCCGGCCGGTGAGGTACGTCTGCCTCTTCTTCATTCAGATCCAGCAGCAGGTCCATCGACAGGAACTTCTTTCTGAAGTTACGGCGGTCAAGTTCCATATCCAGGATCGCTTCATAAAGGTTTTGTAGTTCACGGAGGGAGAACTTCCGGGGTAACAGGTTGAAGCCTATTGGTTGTACCATCACCTGTTGTTTCAGGCGCTCGTGGCAGGTATCCAGGATCTGTTTATGATCGAAGGCCATTTCTTTCACCTCTTTAACGCTGTGCCAGTGCAGTTCGTTGTTGCTGAGCTTTAATTCCACATGAGCGATATTGACGAGAGAATAATACGCCACGGTGATCACTCTTCCCGCAGGATGACGCTGAACTTCTCCGAAGGTCTGTACCTGCTCCATGTACAGGTTTTCCAGCCCTGTCCGGTCTTTCAGTACGCGATAAGCTGCAGCATCCAACTCTTCATCGGGGCGCACGATATCACCCAGCAGCGACCATTTCCCTTTGAATTCTTTCAGGTCAGATTTGATCAGGAGTACTTTCAGTTCATCGTTATTGAATCCGAAAATGACACAGTCAACCGAAATGGCGACTTTGAAATAGTCCTTTATTTCAACAAGGTGCGTGTTGATGTTTTTGGTGTAAACAGAAGAAATCATAAGGAACGTGGAATTACAGTAAACCGACTTTAATGATTACGCGGATCTACATTCAAATGAAAGAAAAAAAAAGCATATTTAAAACAAAAAAATACTGATTTTTTCAGACAGCCCTCCCTAACCTGAAAGATAAGTTTAAATTTACGGTTCAGTTTTACTACTATGTATACAAAGGAGATAGAAATAACCCTGACGCAGCTGGCCAAGGATCTGCTCAGTCACCTGCCACAACAGCAACTGCTCAGTAACATTGATGAAACCCTGGATGCATTACGCCGTGTTATCAGCTATAACGACTGGCGTTACTATGTACAAAGCGACCCGGTGATCAGTGATTACGAATACGACCAGTTGTTTGCCTGGCTGAAGAAGCTGGAACAGGAACATCCGGAGCTGGTGACAGCGGACTCTCCTACCCAGCGCGTAGCACAGGGGCTGACCAAGGAGTTTGTTACGGTACAACACCTGGTACCGATGTTAAGCCTGGAAAACTCCTATAATGCAGATGACCTGCTCGACTGGGACAGGAAAGCGCGGGAAAGTTCCGGCCTGCATGAAATAGAATATTGTATAGAACCTAAATTCGACGGGGCTAGTATTTCCCTGATATATGAAAATGACCAACTCTCCCGGGGTGCCACCCGGGGCGACGGTGTTGCCGGCGAAGATATCACTACCAATATCCGGCAGATCAGGTCAATTCCGTTGTCGGCCAAATTCTCCAAATACGGTATACACCAGATAGAGATACGCGGGGAAGTATTGATCAATAAAAACACTTTCAAAGCATTCAATGATAAGCGTATCGCCGAGAATCTCCCTCCCCTGGCCAATCCCCGCAATGCAGCATCCGGCTCATTGCGCATGGTGGACCCTAACGAAGTGGCCAAACGGGGGCTGGAAGCTTTTCTGTATCATATGAGCTATCATACGATGGATGCCGGCAAAACGGAACCAGAAGCACTCCTTACCCATAGCGGCACGCTGGACCTGCTTTCCACGCTTGGCTTCCGCAGCCCGGCTAAAGAGAAAAAAGTAGTGAAAGGGATCCAGGCAGTGATCGATTATTGCCTGTGGTTTGAAACAGAAAGAGATAATCTTCCGTACGAGATCGATGGCATGGTCATCAAAGTAAACGACTACGAACTGCAGGACAAACTGGGTATGACCACGCATCACCCGCGCTGGGCGATTGCCTATAAATTCAAGGCCCGTCAGGCTACCAGTAAGCTGCGCGCCGTGGAGTTCCAGGTAGGCCGCACCGGCTCCGTGACGCCTGTTGCGAAGATAGACCCCGTACCCATCGGAGGTGTAACGGTAGGCTCTATTTCCCTGTTCAATGAAGATGTGATCCGGGAAAAAGACCTGAAACTGGGCGATACCGTACTGGTAGAAAGAGCCGGTGATGTAATCCCTTATATTGTAAAATCCGTTGCCGACCTGCGGGACGGCAGCGAACAAACAATCATATTCCCCACCCATTGCCCGGTATGTAACGATAAGCTGGTGAAGCCCGAAGGCGAAAGTGTGTGGCGTTGTACCAATATCAACTGCGAGGCGCAGGTGGTAGAAAGAATGATACACTTCGTGAGCAAGGATGCCATGGACATCAAGAGCTTCGGTGAAAGCAACGTAAAGAAGTTCTTCTCCCTGGGCTTACTGAAAGACATTCCGGGCATCTATGAACTCGACTTCGAAAAGATCGGCACACTGGAGGGCTTTGGGAAGAAGTCGCTGACCAACCTCGAAAGCGCCATTGAGCAATCGAAAACGCAACCACTGCACCGGCTGATATTCGGACTTGGTATCCGTTACGTTGGTGAAACCACCGCCAAAACGCTCGCCAATGCCGTGACTAATATCATGGACCTGCAAAACTGGACCGAGGAACAGATCCTGGCGCTGGAAGATATAGGCCCTAAAGTGGCTGGTTCCATCCGTTTATTCTTCTCCAACAACGATAACATAGCCATGTTGCAAAAACTGGCATCATTAGGTATCAATATGGAGAATGCGAAAAAAGCTACCAGTGTATCGGGTAACCTCAACGGCCAAACGTTTTTGTTCACCGGCACATTGCATAAACTGAAACGCAGCGAAGCAGAGGAAATGGTAGAACAGGAAGGAGGCAAAATTATGAGTGGGGTAAGCAGCAAACTCAACTACCTCGTGGTGGGCGACGATGCAGGCAGCAAGCTGGAAAAAGCCAAAAAGATCAATACTATCAAGATCTTGTCGGAAGATGAATTCCTGGCGATGATTAACAAATAGAAAATATATTAGTTTCCGGAAGCAGTGCTTCCGGAAACTGCGACTAAAAACTAAAAGCTGTTATGTCTGACGAGCATTTTATGCGCCAGGCGCTGACAGAGGCCCGCAAAGCCTTTGAAGACGGAGAAGTGCCCATCGGCGCTGTAGTAGTAATGAACGAACGTATAATAGGGCGGGGTTACAACCATGTAGAGCGCCTGAACGATTGCACGGCGCATGCAGAGATGATAGCGCTTACTGCGGCATTCAATACACTGGGCAGCAAATATCTGATGGATGCTACATTATATGTGACGGTGGAGCCTTGTCTGATGTGCGCCGGCGCACTTTACTGGAGCAAAATCGGAAGGATTGTATATGCGGCTCCGGACGATAAAAACAGTTACCGGCGGTCTACCGGCGACCGGTCCCCGTTTCATCCGAAAACAAAACTGGAGGCCGGTCCGTGCAGGGAAGAAAGTCTGCAATTGATGAAAACTTTCTTTGAGCAGCGACGATAGTTATTTCTTTTCTGTCAGTTTATTCATTCCCATCATTTGGTGCATGGTATGTTCCATGCCTTCAGAGGAGCCATCCAGGAAGATTACATTCCCTTTGGAGTTTTCAGCGAAGTGTTTGATGGCTTCTGTCCACATAGAGAAAAGAATTACAGAGGTATCAAGATTCGCCTGCTGCATTTCCTTAGCTGCCATGGTCATACCTTTAGCCACTTCTTCCCTGAATAAAGCCACCCCCATACCACGCAGCTGCGCAGCCTGACGTTCGGCTTCTGCTGCAATTTTGATGGCATTACCATCCGCTTCTGCAGCTTTGGTTTTGGTGATCAGCAAGGCCTGCCCCTCATTTTCTGCGGCAGCTTTCAGGTTGTTCGAAGCAACTACCTGGGCCATCGACTTCATGATCACCTCATCAAAAGTGATATCATTCATTTGCAGATCCTGTAGGTGAAATCCCCATTCTTCCAGGGTTTTATCGATCTGCTCTTTTACATGTTCTGTAATATCCCTCCGCAATCCCAATACTTCTGCCTGTCTTTTTGTAGCCACGAATCCACGGATAGAACCTTCGATAGTACGTACCAGTGCCTGCATGAAGCTCCTGTCGTCCATGAACTTAAAAGCGACATTCTTAATGGTTTCTTCTTCCTGATTCCACACAGAATACAATAACATCGCTTTAAAATAAACATTGGCCTGATCGATAGTAATTGCCTGAAATTCCAGCTCCACGGATCTGTTCTGGATAGAGATTCTTTTAAAAACTTTTTCAATGACAGGAATCTTCCAGTTTAAACCAGGATACAACACCCGGTTATATTTACCGAAGATGGTAGTAACAGCAATATTACCCTGCTGCACCGTAACAAAGCTGGATAGCACCACAATAAGGATCAGTACTATCAGTACACCAAGAAAAGGTCCCATATAACAATAGTTTAGGTAGGATTTCGGCTTAAATATAATGAAATAAAGGCAATAGGTTCTGCGCCTGCCATCATGGAAAGTTTCTCCAGCACCCTGGCTGCTTATCAGGTCAGCAATGGGTCTGTTGGTTCACTATATATAAAAACCTTAGGGTGCTGGTATTACACGAAAGACGTTCCCGCAGTAAAAGCGCAGGTGCTCAGACTATATCCGTTGCTTTCTTCTGAAGTAAATAAATACATCATCCAGTTCGATTTGCTTTAACTGGTAGGCCAGCCGTGTTCTCAGATCTTCCGTTTCATCTTTAATCTTCGTGTATTGATCTTTCAACACTTCATAACGCGCTACAATCTCCTCTGCGGTTGCAGTTTCCTCCAGTTGTAAAATATTAAATGCTCTTTCCTCGGTTATCATAGTAGATAGGGGTGTTTCAACCGTTAATCATATCGAATGTTTAAAAAACATGCGTAATATTTAAGTCACTAAATTAGTTGAGTTTGAAAGACGAGCCAATACCCAAGATTGGGTATTTTTGAAAAAAAAGATAACTTTTAGCAGATTTTTAGCAAACAAAAATCCTCTCTTTTACCCTGATTACCAGGAAAATATAATTCAATGGCATAATGAGTTATCTAAAAAAATGAAGGTTAAAAACAGTGATCCTCACCATCGGAGTATAATACTTTATAGTATTACAGTTTACTCAAAACCAAGTTTCCGGGCAATGGCCACCAGCTCGGAAGTATTGCGCACCTTGAGTTTCAGCCGGATATTTTTTCTATGTGTTTCCACCGTATGACGGCTCAGGCTCAGTGACTGAGCGATTTCCTTATTATTCAATCCTTTCACAGCCATTGCCAGCACGTCTTTCTCTCTGGCGGTGAGTTTATTCAGCAGGTTTTCATGCTGCCGGCGCATGATCTCATTCAACGCTTCTGAAAGTTGCACATTTGTATCCATCGCGTTGGTGAGATCCAGAAATGCGCAGATGATTTCCACTACACGTCCGTTCTTATCGTGCGTAAAAGGAACTTCCAGACCAAGCAGCCAGCGATACTCGAGCTCCCCTTTCTTCCTGATACGCGCCAGCCCGCCAAACTGTGCTTTGTTATTGATAAATGATTGTTGTGCTACAGCAGCCAGCTTGAAATCATCCGGATGCATAATGTGCCTGAAGAATTCCATGCCCATACCAGTCATCTCTGTACGGGAAAAGCCTACTGTTTCAGCCAGCCGATCATTACACCAGGTGACAGATTTGTTATCGTTATCATAGCTATAGATCATAGCCGGAACATGATGTAGAATGCTCTCCAGCCAGTTGACATGATTTTTTAAATGCTCATTTTCCTTCTGTAAGGCATTGAGGGAAAATTGCAGCGCTGACCCTGCGTCCGAACCTGTCTGCATACTATACTTTTTAAACAAACAATAGGGAACAACTGAGCGGCACACATTTCATGTGTCCGATGTTACGTCCTGTTAAACCGAGTAATTGTAAATTTAGAATAATTTTCCATATGATCAAGCCCTTTCTGTTGCATAATTCAGGGGGCCTCAATCGTTAACTGTCAGTATTCGCAGCCTTTTGCGATATTCCCTGTGTTATTATCCTGCTAACCGGAGAATTAAATGGCTAAATTTTAACGGATTGGCAGTAAATTTGGCGACTGTCAAGAAATCTTATTTTAAAACCCATAAAAAACTGAGTTATGGCATTTACACTTCCGGGCTTACCTTACGCAACAGATGCGTTAGAGCCGAATTTCGATAAACTGACTATGGAAATTCACCATGGTAAGCACCACCAGGCTTATGTTGACAACCTGAACAAAGCGATAGCAGGTACTGAAAATGAGAACAAGTCACTGGAAGAGCTGGTTGCCAATGCTGGCAAAATCAGCCCTGCAGTAAGGAACAATGGTGGTGGTCACTGGAATCACAGTTTCTTCTGGACAAGCCTGGCACCTAATGCCGGCGGCACACCTTCCGGTAAACTGGCAGAAGCCATTAACAGCGCATTTGGTTCTTTTGAGGCATTCCAGGAGAAATTCAATACAGCAGGTGCTACCCGTTTCGGTTCCGGCTGGGCATGGCTGATCGTAAAAGACGGTAAACTGGAAGTTACTTCTACTCCTAATCAGGATAATCCGTTGATGGATGTAGCTGAAGTGAAAGGTACACCTGTCCTGGGCGTTGACGTTTGGGAACATGCTTATTACCTGAAATATCAGAACCGTCGTCCTGAATATCTGAAGGCATTCTGGAACGTTATCGACTGGAAAGCTGTTGAAAAGCGCTACGAAGCGGCGAAGTAAGCTATTAGCCTTTGATAAAAATGCAGCGGAGATCACACTATGTGATCTCCGCTGCATTTTTATCAAAAGCTAAAGACTAAGCCAATTTGAGATTCTTCGGATCCCAATGTATGATCTTATTATTGAAATAGCTCTCGTTACAGAGCAATGCCGGAGCTGCTGCCCGGAAACCGAATGTAGGATCTTCTGCAACTTTTCCACCGGTACGCATAGCATTGAACAGGTTGTAGAAGTGGTCGAAGTGAGCACCTTTATAGCCTTTCTCTGCCTCATATATGGTGGTATCCGGAGGCAGCATTTCTGCCCGATGGTAAGCATATGTTTTCCCGTTGTTGGCAGCAGCAGCGTTGGCGGCAGCCAGCGGGTCATTTTCATCCACCACGTTTTTGTTACGGTAAAGTGTTACCTTATCCCACTCAACAGTCATAGAGCCTTCGCTTCCAACCATACGCAGGTAATTGGTTCCACCGGTACCATCTACAAAGTTTACGCGGAGTGAGAGGTTAAAAGCAGGGTGTATTTCTGTTTCAGGATAATCAAACATACCCAGCATGATATCAGGTACTTCCCTTCCATCTTTCCAGTAGCGCAAACCACCAGTGGCCATTACTTTATTAGGGCCCAGGGAACCTGTTACCAGGTGCAGGCTGGAGAAGAGGTGTACAAAGAGATCTCCGGAAACACCGGTTCCGTAATCCCTGTAGTTACGCCAGCGGAAAAAGCGTAAAGGGTCGAAGCTTCTCTTGGGAGCATTTTTCAGGTATGCTTCCCAATCTACCGTTTTAGTTGAGGCATCAGCCGGAATTGGATACTGCCAGGCTCCTGTAGGCGACATACGTGCCCAGAATCCTTCTGCATAGTTCAATTTACCAATGGCGCCATCTTTCAGCAGCTGGCAGGCTTTTTCGTTACCCAGGGAGCTCATACCCTGACTGCCCACCTGGTATACCACTTTTCCGTTACGTTGCTGCGCTTCCACTACAGCCGGAGCCTCGGTGATATCGTGCACCATCGGCTTTTCGCAGTATACCGATTTGCCCTTATTCATCGCTGCTACGGAAATATCTTTATGCCAGAAGTCAGGCACGGCAATAATTACCGCATCAATGTCTTTTCTTTCCAGGATTTCCTGATAACTGCGGGTAGTGTAAATATCATTACCCCATTTCTTTTTGGCATCCGCGAGGCGTCCGTCGTATAAGTCGCAGGCAGCCACCAGCTTAACACCAGGCACCGTAATCGCCGTATTGGCATCAGCAGTACCCATACCACCAGCACCAATCAATGCTACCTGTATCTGGTCATTGGCACTGTATTTCTCATTCAGGCGGGAAAGTGATTGAATATTTCTTTTCTTATCGGCAGCAGTCAGAATGCTTGGCAGCAACGATGCGCCTACTACCCCTTTGGCAACTTTATTGATAAAGCCCCGGCGGGATCCGTCATTGGAATTTACTGGCATGATTAACCTCTTTAGGTTGAAAAAATGATAACAGAGGCTCTCAAAATAAAAACAATAAACGAGAAAAAAGAATTAAGAATATAGAATGAAGAATTAAGAAACGGAGCGGAGATCTCAGAGGATAAAATACTCGCTGAGATCTCCGCTCCGTTTCTTAATTCTTCATTCTATATTCTTAATTCTTTGTAAGCAACTGTTTGTACTTAACCGGACTATGCAGCAGATTCGCAGCAGTATTGATATCATTGTCCCATTCAAGGGATCTTGTGATACGGCCTTTTTGCAGATAATAACGATTAACAATCTCTTCTTCCAACAGGCGTTTTATCTCTGTTTTATTCTTCAGCAGATCCTGCTTTTTGTCGTGTTTCATTTTAGTTTCCAGCTGCTCCAGCTCTGCGGCTACCGCATCATAGTATTTTTCTTTCTTAGCAGTGGTCTTGAAGGATTCCAGGGCTTCTTCACTACGGGTTTTATAGCTGTAGTCTTTATTTTCAAGGTATCGTTCGAAATCTTCGAAATCCGCATCAGACAAAGAGAAACCAGCTGCATTTCCAATATGAGGATGGCTGTAATAGTAGGTAGTGGCGTAGTCGAAAATAAATTGTTTCCTGAGCAGCGTAAGTGCTACCTGACTGATATAGGTAGGGTCCACTTTTGCATCGGGCTCTATTCCGCCACCATCTTTTACAGAACGGCCATCAGCAGTAGTGAAGGATTTGCGGAGAGAATCAGGCACGTATTCCACGCTGCCATCATCGTTGCGGTGGGAGTAGTCGATTGCCTGTATACAACGGCCGCTGGGCGTATAGTATTTGGCAGTGGTTACCTTCAGTTTCGTATTATAAGGCAGCTGACGGGTAGTTTGTACCAGCCCTTTACCATAGGAACGCTGGCCTATAACCAGTCCTCTGTCGAGATCCTGTATGCTGCCGGCCACAATTTCTGATGCAGATGCAGAAGAGTGATTGGTGAGCACAGCCAGGGGCAGGTGTGTATCTACCGGTTGATCTGTAGTTTCATAATTACGATCCCAGTTCTTTACTTTCCCTCTGGTACTGACAATGAGTTTGTTCTTGTCTACGAAAATATTCGCCACTACCACCGCCTCATCCAGCAGGCCCCCCGGGTTACCGCGCAGATCAAGAATGAGGCCTTTCATGGCGGGGTTCGACTGCTTCAGCTGTTCAAATGCTTTGCGCACCATACTGCCGCTGTTCTCTGTGAATTGGGTCATCCGGATATATCCGATATCATTCTTCACTATACCGGCGTAACTAACTGCTTTTACGTTAATTTCTTCACGGACGATCTTCTTCGGGGTTTCCACACCACTGACCGGGTTGCGGAATACCATGTTGATAGGCGTGCCGGCTGCGCCCTTCAGCAGCTTACTTACATCATCCTGGGGCATATTCTTAATGGATTTCCCGTCCATACTCACAATGATATCACCAGGCTTCACACCTGCCTTATCCATCGGACTGCCTTCGTATACATCGGTGATAGCGGTCCAGTCGCCATTGGTATTGATAGAGGCTCCTACCCCGCCATATTTCCCGGTGGCCATGAATTTCAGGTCGTCCAGATTTTCCTCGGAAACAAAATCGGTGAATGGATCCGTTTCCTCCAGCATTGCCTCAATGCCTTTATGCATCACTTTTTCGGGCGACAGATCATCCACGTAATACGTATTCAGTTCGCGGTAAAAGGCGGCAAATATATCCAGGTTTTTAGCGATCTGAAAGTAACGGTCATTTTCGTTAAAAGCGAAAATCCCGGTGGCTATAAGGAGCAACAGCATAGCTGCTGTCAATTTTCTTCTCTTACTAAAAAAAGCACGCATGCAAACGAGTGTGTAAAGTGAATAATTAAAGCTGGCGATGGCTCAGGGAACCGGGTCGTATCCGTGCCCTCCCCAGGGATGGCACGATAAAATACGTTTTATGGTAAGATACCCTCCCTTGAAAGGGCCATATTTTTTGAATGCTTCCAGCCCATATTGGGAACAGGTGGGCGTATACCGGCATTTACTACCCAACAGGGGCGAAATGAACCATTGATAGATTTTTATCAGGAAAATAAAAGGATAACTCAGCCAACGCATAAAACACCTCCAGCTTTTAGCCGCCGGCAGCTAGCCGGCAGTCGTCAGTAGCTTCTTTAAAATTACCGAAATTTTGCCTTGCAGGGTAGAAAAATCGGGGATTTTTTTGTCGGTATAGATGAGAAAAACCGCCAGCTGTCGCGACTGGATTTTCAGGTGATCATAGAGTTCCTGCTTTTGCAGGCGCCAGGCTTCGCGTCCCAGGCGTTTGATGCGGTTACGGTCTACTGCGCGGGGGAAACGGCGGGTAGCGACGCTAAAACCCACCTGTACCGGGGAATTGCCCTGTTCTTTCAGAGGCATATATATCACCCGGTATGGAAAAACAGAAAACGCTTTTCCTTCACGAAAAAGCGTTTCAATAAGTTT
Source organism: Chitinophaga sp. 180180018-3 (assembly GCF_037893185.1). Lineage (NCBI taxonomy): Bacteria > Pseudomonadati > Bacteroidota > Chitinophagia > Chitinophagales > Chitinophagaceae > Chitinophaga > Chitinophaga sp. 180180018-3. The sequence continues at coordinate 7,110,390 of NZ_CP140772.1, forward strand.
TCTGCTTTTTAACCTTTCTTCCTTTCTAAAAGAATAAGTTTTTATGGCAATAGTATTTAGCTACTATAATTATTTCAGCTTACGCTCGTCAGATACAGTCAGCTTCTTACGACCTTTAGCCCTGCGGGAAGCCAATACTTTACGGCCATTGGCAGTTTCCATTCTCTTTCTGAAGCCGTGAACGCTCTTTCTGCGTCTGTTATGCGGTTGAAAAGTACGTTTCATTTCTTTTTTTGTTTTTACCTGTACTACTAAAACTCCCGGATTAAAGGATAATTTTTAAAACGGAAGGCAAAGGTAGCAGAAAATTTTTGAAAAGTAAAATTAAAATCCAAATATCCTGAAATATAAAGGTGGAATGCAATTCCCATCGCATTCCACCTTTATGTATTAATAAAATAAATTATTTAATACCGAGTTTAGCCTTTACTGCCGGTAAGATATCGTCAGAAGCCGGAGAAACGAGCAGCAGGTTGCTGGAGTTATCGATTACATAGCCATAACCTTTTTCTTTTGCTACATCTTCGATAGCTTTACGAGCCTTATCATAGATAGGTTTCAGCAGTTCTGCCTGTTTGCCCTGCACTTTCTGTTCAGCAGCATCACGGTAGTCCTGGATACGTTTCTGGAGATCCTGAATTTCGCGACCTTTAATTTCTTTCATATTGTCGGTCATAGTGGCAGCTTTGCTGTCGAAATCCTTCATTTTTGTAGTGTACTCATCCACCATAGCTTTGCCTTCACCTTCCAGACTCTGAGCAAATGTCTGCAGATCTGTTTCGGCTTTCTTTGCCTCTGGCATTGCAGCTATCAGCGCCTGTGCATTGATATGCGCTACTTTGGACTGCGCCATTGATTGCATGCTGAACAAACCGGTAACCGCCACAAAAGCAATAATTACGTACTTCTTCATGATGTTGTCTGTGTTTAAAAAAATTTAAATATCAGTTAAAAAATAGGTACAAGTTACTTTTTCACTCCGAGAGATTTCAGTATTTCTTCGCTTTTATCCAGTTTAGGATCAGAGAAAATTACAGTGGCTCCACCAGCCTTATCCAGTACAAAATCATACATTCTGCTTGCAGAAAGCTTCTGCACTGCATTATAGATCCTGTCCTGAATTGGTTTTACCAGCTCTTCTCTCTTTTTGAAAAGATCGCCTTCATACCCGAAACGTTTCTTTTGCAAATCCTTTGCCTCTTTTTCCTTTACCACGATTTCGTCTTCCCGTTTGCGTTTCAGTTCCTCTGTAAGCATTACCTGTTCGGCCTGGTAAGACTTATACATTTTATCCACTTCCTGAAATTTTGCATCAATTTCCTTTTGCCACTGCTCTGCAACGGCATCCAGCTTCTTCTGAGAGTCTTTATACTCAGGAATGCTTTCCAGGATATATTTTGTATCTATCACACAATAACGCTGGGCACTTGCTGTGAAGGCCATTCCCAGCACCACTGCGGCCGTAATAAATATCTTTTTCATGCTACAATAGATTTTTTTGCAAAACTGAACGACAGTTAAACTTGCAATATATAATTTATTTTCACATTATTCTGGTTCGAAGCCGAGCATAAAGGTAAACTTAGCGGCATCTTTCAGACCACCACCCGGTTGGAGACGATCGAAACCAATACCGTAGTCAAATCCAAGCAAACCAAACATCGGCAGATAGAAACGCATACCGATACCTGCGGAACGGCGCAAACGGAACGGATTGTACTCATTCAGATCCTTATAACCATTTGCCGCTTCCAGGAACGCCAGACCAAAGATGGTAGAGCTGGGGTTCAGGCTGAACGGATAACGCAATTCCATCACGTACTTGTTGAATACAGTGAATCCGGAATAATCTGCCGGCTGCGGCCCGTTCTCGGGATTCACACTCGGATTGGAAGTATAATACACCGGATAACCTCTCTGAGAGATGATATCGCGGTCGTAGATCGCAAAGTTACTCAGACCATCACCACCCAATTCAAACCTGCCAAAAGGCGACAGCGTTGTACGGTTGTTATAGCGGCCAATATAACCAAATTTAGCAGCTACTTTCAACACGAATGTCTTGTTATCTGTGCCCCTCGGACGACTCAACGGTACATACCATTCTGCATTGAAGCGGTATTTCTGGTACTCGATCAGCTTAAACTGTTCCGAAATCGGCTCCTTGGTATAGTCCTTCCCCGGATTGAACAAGGAGTAAGGTGGCGTATACTGGGCAGACACCATGAAGTTAGAACCACTTCTCGGGAAGATCTGCTGATCCACAGAAGAACGTGACAGTGTCAGTTTAAAGTTGATGTTGTTGGCAGTACCTGACTCAAAACCTCTGATCCCAAAATAGTTATAATTTTTCAGTTTATACTGTTGGTAGTTCACTGAATAGATCAGGGTGAAGAAATCGTCCGGCCATTTCAGCTGTTTACCCAATGATACAGAGGCACCCAATACTTTAAAGTGACCATTGGTGGAAGTACTGGTATCTCCGTATATGCGTTTGTAATAATCATTGTACGCATAAGGATTCTGGTAGCTGCTGTAAAAGCTTACAGAGAACTGGTTTCTCTTCTTTCCACCCAGCCATGGCTCAGTGAAAGAGAAGTTATAAGAGCGGTATGCTTTACCGTTTGAAGACACACGAACAGATAATTTCTGTCCGTCACCACTTGGCAAAGGATCCCAGGTTTCTTTTTTGAAAATATTACGTAGAGAGAAGTTATTGAAAGTAACACCCAGTGTACCGGTCAACCCGATATAACCTCCCCATCCGGCAGATAACTCCAGCTGGTCGTTTGCTTTTTCTTCTACAGTATAATCGATGTCCACCGTACCATCCTGCATATTAGGTACCGGGTTCATTCCGATCTTTTCCGGGTTAAAGAAGCCCAGGTTAGCGATTTCACGGTTAGAACGGATCAGATCCTGACGGCTGAATTTCTCACCGGGAATGGTACGCAACTCACGACGAATTACGTGCTCGTTGGTTTTTTCGTTACCGGCAATACGTACTTCCTTGATGGTAGCCTGCGGCCCTTCACGCATACGGATTTCGTAGTCGATAGTATCGCCCCGGATCCCAATTTCCACCGGATCAATCTGGAAGAACAGGTAGCCATAGTCCATATAGTAGCTGGTGATATCACCACCTTCCTGCGACATTTGTTTACCCAGGCGTTTTTCCAATAATTCGAGGTTGTACACATCTCCCTTCTTGATACCCAGAATACGGGTCAGCAGGGAATCTGAATAACGGGTATTACCTTTCCAGGTGATATCACCAAAGTAGTACTTTTTACCTTCGGCGACCTGCATATCGATATTCACATTCTGGTTATGCACCTTATAAGTGGTATCTCTTACGATCACCGCATCGCGGTAACCTCTGGAGTTATAAAGTGACATTACTTTCCCCTTATCCTCGATGTATTTATTCTCGTTGAATTTGGCAGAACTGAACAGCTTAAAGCGAAAATAGGGGTCCAGCTTTTCGATGGCCCTGCTGGGCTGAAGGAACCCGTAGGTTTGCCAGAAATCATCTTTGGTGGCAGCAGAATCCACATAAACATGCTCCGTATCCGGATGAAGCGTAAAACGGGAACGTTCTTTAGTGCCCTTCATTTTTTTCTTGATCCTGGAATCCGGAATATTGTAGTTACCTACGATATTGATATCCTCTACACGAACTTTACTTCCTTTGTTAACATAGAAAGTAACATGACGGGAGTTTACGGCACTGCTATCGCCACTTTCTTCAATGCGAACAGTAGCATTTCCAAAACCCTTATCGGCATAGAATTTATGTACTACCCCGATCACATTCTGTTTGAGGGCCTGCGTGATAACATTCCCCTTACGCAGATTGGCTTTGGTAGTGATATCATCGGCTTCTGTCTTCTTAATTCCTTTAAAATTAAAGGCCGACATACGTGGCATTTCGGTTAACCCGATTTCGAGCCAGATTTTATTGCCTTCAATTTTGGTTACATAAATGGTCACATCGGCAAACAACCGTTGTGCCCAAAGGCTTTGAATTGCTTTAGTGAACTGGTCACCTCCGGGGTAGGTTACTTTATCGCCTACATTCAGCCCGGAAAGAGACAGCAGTAATGACTTATCCAGGTATTGTGTGCCGACAACGGTGATTTCTGCAATCTCGTATTGTTGCGGAACACTTGGGATGGTCGGAGAAATTGCGGGCGGATTAGCAGGCGGTTGCGTGGGAGGCAGGGTATCTTTTTGCTGAGCAGATACACGAATGCCGGCACCACAACATAATGCTATAGCCAGAAGGCCCTTAGGAAATAATTTCTTCATTCTGCTGAATTTGTTCGCTTGTTTTGCCAAAGCGCCGTTCTCTGGTTTGGAAATTTAAGATGGCTTGATAAAGATGTTCTTTGCGGAAATCCGGCCAGCGGGTATCTGTAAAGTATAGCTCCGCGTAGGCCAGCTGATATAGTAAGAAGTTACTGATTCTGCATTCTCCACTGGTACGGATCATTAATTCAGGATCCGGCTGTCCGGCGGTACAAAGATATTTTTCCCATACCTCCTGAGTAATAGTCTGTGGGTCCAGGGTACCGTTTTTTGCATCCTGAGCGATTTTTTTGGCAGCATTCACAATTTCCCATCTTGCACTATAGCTGAGCGCCATGATAAGATTAAGCCCCGTATTCTGACTGGTAAGGGCAATAGCTTCCTCCATTTCCAACTGGCATTGTGGCGGTAACATTTCCATATCACCAATTACACTCAGTCGGATATTATTTTTACTTAATGTATTCACCTCCATCCGGATGGTGTTTACAAGCAATTCCATGATGCCATTAACTTCGTAAACCGGCCGGTCCCAGTTTTCCGTAGAAAATGCGTACAAGGTCAAATAACCTATTCCCAGCTCTGCACAGGTGGTCACGATATTACGCACACTTTCTACCCCTTCGTGGTGCCCGTACAGCCTGTCTTGTCCGCGCTCCTTTGCCCAACGGCCATTCCCGTCCATGATAATGGCTATATGGCGTGGTAACCGTTGCAGATCCAATTTGTCCTTCAAACTCATTTGTGTCAGGCGTATTATAACAGATTATACCAGATTTACTTCACTAAAAGGGTGCAAAGATACAAAAATAGAGTAATGACTTTTGCGGCAAAGCTTATTGAGGTCTTTTAACGTAGTTTTAACAGCGAATTCAATACCAGTGGGGATCTTAGCAATTTCGGAGACCTGTTACGGTGGTTCGCAGGCATAGAGAGCCTACCCGCAGAAAGTTGTTTTCCGGATATTTAAAATTTACAACGGTAAGAAGTAAAGAGGATACTAATGGTCAGTTCCAGGGTAATAAACTGGTCTTTGTCGCGGCTGTTTCCGCGTTGCCGGCCCGGTACTCCAATAGGGGTGCCCATAACACCCGATCTGTCCTGCAACTGAGCTGCCACGGAAGGCTGCCCGTTAGCCAAAGGCGGGAATGCTGCCAGTCCGGCGTAGGTGGTACTCACATCGTCCAGATAATCCGTTTGGGTAAACCGGTACAACGCCTCTAAGCCCACATTTACTTTTTTTGAAATATTATATTTGAACCCGCCCCCTATCAGCCAGGCGTAGGATACCAGGCTATAAGGCTTACGATCCGGATACAAAGCGGTTCCCTGACCTTCTGTTCGAAGGGGTTGCAGGAAATACTTCGTTCCATTAAGATAAGCGTAGGGATTGAAGTGAAAAATACTGGCACCGCCAGTAAGATATGGAGAAAATCGTCTATATAAACTTCCCGGCTCAAACTTGAAAAAATTAAAATCGCCCTGGAGTGCCAGTTCCCATACATTCGTATTGAAACTCAGGTTCCTGCGGCGCTGATACTCGTTTTTACTGTATGCATCCGAGTAGCCAAGCTGTAAAAACCGGCCATGAACACGCACGCCCACATAATCATTCAGGTATTTCCGGTAATAAACCCCAATAGCAGGTTTAGGAGCATTCAGCGCTCCTGTCGTATTCAGGTCGCCAAAATAATGCGCGGCCCCTACCGACAATCCCAGCTCCCCGACGTATGACAGCTCGTTCTGCGCGGCAGCACGCTCTGCAAACAGACAACCTGCCAGTGACAGCAATGACAAAATAAGATATCGAGGGTATTGAATAGGTTTCAGCATAAAATCAGTCCTACTTAAACGCTAAAATGCCGGATTTATTTAATGTATAGCTGACGATTATGCTTACAGATATAACACGATTTCTTCATGGGGCATAATTTATATTAATATCAGCAGACAACACATTTGTAAATGTAACAATATAATTTACATTTCTATACTTTAATCATGTTTCTGGCGTCGATACCCCATAACAGCTTGTTTCGCAGGGTATGGAGGAAATTGCTGTCGTCTAGTCGCAACAGACTGATTTTGAAATGTTCTTTCTTCACAGCCAGCTGTACGGTATTATCGATTGTTTCCATCCGGCTATCGAGGGTACAGAGGAACTGATCACTCCGGCCTTCCACCTCGAACGAAATGACATTGTCGTTCGGTACAATGATAGGTCGTACATTGAGGTTATGTGGAGCTACCGGCGTGATAACGAAGTTGCCGGCATCCGGGAAAACGATAGGCCCGCCGCAGCTGAGAGAATATCCGGTGGAGCCGGTAGGAGTAGCCACAATCAGCCCGTCGGCCCAATAGGTATTAAGGAATTCCCCGTTCAGATAAGTATGGATTTTTACCATCGCAGATGTATCCTTTTTGTGGATGGTAAATTCATTCAGGGCATAAGGCACCTCTCCGAACAAAGGGATATTTGCATCCAGATGCAGGAGGGAACGCTGATCCACTATATAAGTTCTGTTCAGCAGCGCCTGAACCAGGCCATGAATTTCACCTTTACCGATGCTGGCGAGGAAGCCCAGGCGCCCGAAATTGATCCCTATTACAGGAATATTGGTATCTCTCACGTAGCATACCGTATCCAGCAATGTTCCATCTCCTCCAAGACTCATGAGGAAGTCGATCCTTCCCGGCAGGTCTTCCGCGCAGGAAAATGTTGCCGGTGTTTTTTCAAAAGAAATGTGTTGCTGTAACGTACGATAAAATGGTTCGTAGAGGATGGCTTCTATTTCCGCCTGCCGCAGCTCCTGCAGCAACAAACGAATATTAGCTATATCTTCTGTAATAAATCCCCTGCTATATAACGCAACCTTCATAATAGAGATAGCTTTAGCTGTCGGCCGCTGGCTGCCAGCCTGTTTGTTGTTAAAAAAATTAACCGGCACAGATATCTAAAAGATAACAGCCGGCAGCTGTTTTACATATCTATACTGGTGTGCAAAAATAGGCCTTTTTGCCCTAACTGGTTAAAGCTGTACTCGATGCGAAGACTGGTGTCATAGAATGTTACGATATCGAAACCGAGGCCCCCGGTATAAAGGAGGCGATTATCGAGGAAGCCGTTGCCGGGAAATTTATTATATGCATAACCGACATCGCCATAGCCTTTAGCAAAGATACGTACCGGTACGGAGCTGAATTTCTTTGGTACGATGGGAAGTCTGAATTTAAAAGACACCAGTTCCTGGCGAAGGGTGGATTTCAATATGGCGAAGCTGGTGCCGTCTATTACATAATACTCCAGTCCTCTCAGGTAGTCGTCGCGATACCCCAATGCCTGCCGGTTAATATAAGGCTGCTCCGGGCCAAATTTGGCCATACCACGGAAGCCCAGTGCAAAAAAAGTTTTGGGGCGGAGCTCCCAGTATTTGACGGTACTCAGGCGAAACTGTACATCTTCCACATCGTTCCAGGGGCCCAGTCCGCGTTTACGGAATTCTGCCGATAAACTGAACCCTTTCAGAGGATATACCCAGCTGTCTGCTTTGATATAGGAGAACCTGTAAACAAGATCGAGGAAACTCACGTGCGTACGGCCTTTGCCCAGGTAATCCGGATTAATGACGGCTACCGAATCGGCCACTTTCTCATAGTTATAATTGAGGAATACCTGGTGCCGGGCGTTAATAGCGCGGCGGTAGCTGTAATTGAGCCCCACCACATACAACTGCCGGAGAAAATCATCTTTGCGGAAAAACAGCTGTTTATTCAGGCTGGTACTATCGTTCACTTCGCGGTTACGATTATATGCCAGCAATATACCAAGGCCGTGGCGGAAATGTTTATCGATATAGGGAAGTGTGTACTGCAAGGCAAAACGCTGCGTATAGCCGAACTGTATAGTTGCATTCAGTTCATCGTTGCGGCCGGTCAGATTCCCCTGGGTGCCGGTAACGCCTATATTAAGACGATTTAAGCTTCGTTTTTTCTCTACCCACCACTGGTTAAAGTTCCTGTCGGCCAGCTTGAAGATAGGAAAAGCGAACGTATACCATCTTTCCCAAACCTCAAACACGAGGTCGGCCTGGTTACCTTCCCAATTCTTAACATTCGCGGTAACATTCAGAAAGAGAGAGGTGTTCAGCAGTTGCTTACGACGTTCTTCCAGTGTAGCTGCCAGATCCTGCAGGCGTACTGTATCTCCGGGCACAGTACTGATTTCCCGCAATACCACGGAAGTCCGGGTGCGTTTATTTCCCAGGATAATGATATTGCGCACCACCAGGTAGCTGCTATCCTTTGCAGGTACAGACTGTCCTTCCACAATTTCAGGTAACAACAATCCCACCAGGCAGATTACAGCCAGCAGGCGGAAACAGCATCTCAGCATGTAGGTTCTTAAAGCATTTTAAAAGCGTTGACAATAGCCAAATATAAGCATTAAGAATCAGGAAAGAAGAATTAAGAAATAACGGGAAGACCTTAGCGATTAATCATTACAATTACCTGCTAAGGTCTTCCCGTTATTTCTTAATTCTTTCTACATGCTGATGTAATTCATCAACAAGTCGTAATTCTTTTTGAGCCCTTCTTCTTCAGGCTCTTCCGCAAAAATATATTTGATAACGTAATTAAAGCGCTCGAAAGTGGCCACCAGGCCTTGCAATTCCTGGCGGTTGGTTTTCAATACCACTTCCAGTTTACCTGTGGCAGGGTTGGTAATGGTGTTCACACTCAGCAGTGTTACGTCGTTAGATTCGGCAATACGGGCGATTTCACTCAGGGCGTAGTCGCGCGGCTCTACCTCAAAAGCAAGGATACCGCCGGGTTCCTTCACTCCGTTATAGGTTGCCAGTGCAGCCAGCAACGTATCTTTTGTGATGATGCCCTGGTATTCGTTTTCTTTGGTAACGACAGGCAACACTGACAATTTGAAATCGTAGAAGAGTTTAAGTGCTTCAAAAAGATGCGCATATTCCATGACAGCCGGACGGGTCCCATTGTACTCCATTGATTCGAGGGGAACCTCCGGATCTTCCAGGTCCAGGATATCATCTTCCTCTACCAGGGCCAGGTATTTGCTATCTATTACCATAGGAAGTTGCGTCAGATGATATTCATTCATCAGACGCAGTGCCTTGGAACCCGCATCTGAAGGATGCAGGGCAGGTATTGAAGATATGAGTTCTCTGGCAATCATTTTCGTCTATTCTTATACAATAATAGTAAAGAATATGCCAAAAGAAAAAGAAATTACATATACGCAGGATCAGCCCACCTTTGGGTGCAGCTGCCAGGCAGATCGGCCTCTTTTTTTAATTAGCAGGTTGCAGTTTCAGTTTCTCCAGGAAAGCATGCAGGATCTTATTAAACTCGTCGGGAACTTCCATCATAGGCGCGTGTCCGCACTTATCAATAAACTGCAGTTCAGAATTAGGTATAAGTTTTTGGAACTCTTCTCCCACCATAGGTGGAGTAATGGTATCATTCATACCCCAGATCAACAGTGTAGGCTGTTTAATATCTTTCAGTTCATCTCCCAGATTATGGCGGATGGCAGATTTTGCAAGCGTGATGATCTTGATCACCTTGAGGCGGTTATTTACGATCTCGAACATTTCATCTACCAGTTCCTTTGTAGCCATTTTCGGATCGTAGAAGGTCAGCTCGGCTTTTTTGCGTATGTACTCGTAATCTCCCCGTTTAGGATAGGTTTCACCCATTCCGTTTTCAAACAGTCCTGAGCTCCCGGTCAGGATCAGCGACTTAACAGGTGCTTCGGGATGTTTCAACAGGTATGTAAGCGCCACATGACCACCCAGGGAGTTACCAAGTAAATGCAGTTCCTGGTATCCTCTCGCCTCAACAAATTTATGCACAAATTTGGCGAGCCCTCCTACTGATGTTTCGAGGATGTTTAAATCATACAGCGGTAACATCGGGATCACAACCTTGTTATACTGCCGGAAATACTCGATCATGTGCGAGAAATTACTCAAGGCACCAAAAAGTCCATGCAATAATACCAACGGTTCTCCTTCTCCTTCTTCTATGTAATTAAACTTACCCTGTGTTTTGATTTCGTAATCCATTGCCAAATCTTGAAAGTCAATTTTACGCTAAAATAATTCTTTTTATTAATCTAAATAATCTTTGAAACGAGTTAACCAGGCTGAATATGCCGGGCTGCTGTCTCAAAAAAAGATTGTAATTGGGCGAACATATCCTTAAAAACAGGTATAATGGTTCCCATATGATCCAGTACCCAGGGGCCGATATGCTCGATATATGGATACACAACAGACTGCTGCTTGGTTCCAGGGCTCAGCAGGTATGCCTGGTTGGCCATCCATAATAATACGCTGTAAATTATTATAAATATAATGCTGTACAGGAGTATGCCACCCAGCCGGTTCAACCAGCCCAGCATCACCATTTCCACCAGTTTCTGCAATGCGCTGGCTCCCAGCCTGACAAGCAATATCACGCCCAGGAACAGAATAATAAAGCAGAGAACGGGTAGCCATCGGGAATGCATATCCCAATGCTGCTGAACATACAATGCAGTTACCGCCGATAGTTTCAGTGCTGCCGCCAGTCCCAGTATAGCTGCTACCAGCGAAAATATCGCTACTATCAACCCTCTTGTATAGCCCCTGTACAGGGCAAACACCATGATAATAGCAAAAATAACGTCTATAGACATGATAGAAATATAGGGAATTTACCGGTGCCTGAAACCGTTATATCGGTAAAATATTATCCGGCACCGGTAAATGCTATTTACTGAGCAGCTCTTTCACCAGGGCGGAGATGGCTTTGCCATCTGCCTTTCCGGCCAGTTGTTTGGTTGCTGCGCCCATCACCTTGCCCATATCGGCAGGTGAGCTGGCTCCTGTTGATGCAATAATATCTGTAATGGCTGTACGTAATTCAGCCTCACTCATTTGTTTAGGCAGGAATCTCTCGATCACCTCGAGCTCTTCTTCTTCTTTCTTAGCCAGGTCTTCACGGTTCTGGGTACGGAAAATCTCCAGGGAATCTTTACGCTGTTTGGCAAGTTTCTGCAACAGCTTGGTTTCATCTGCTTCTGTCAGTTCGCCAGAGGCGCCTTCCGCAGTTTTAGCCACCAGGATAGCAGCTTTGATGGCACGTAACCCTCTCAGCTCAGCCTCTTTTTTCCCCAGCATCGCAGCCTTGATGCCTGCGTTGATATTTACTTCTAATGACATATGGTTAGGTTTAATGGATTATTGTCCTTCTGCGGCCTGCTTATCCTGGAATTTCTTAAAGAAATCCTTTGCGAAAGCACGTATATCATCTGCCTGGTCCTTGTAGGGAGTTGCCCTGGCGTATGTATCTGCCATGGTCATCATGGTCTGGAAAAAGAAATCCGCCATCTCATCTACCATCATTTCCTTGGTCCACAGGTCAATACGCAGCGCTGCTCTTTCGGCCGGATCCCAGAAAGATACGATCATTCCTTTGGCCTTGATCATCCGTTCTTCTTTATTATCTGTAGCGCTCCACTCTATTGATTCGGGCACTTTCTGATCGTCCAGACCCACCTGGATCTTTATCGTAGATGTCTTACTCATGTTTTTTCAATTAAAGCGCAAAAATAGCCATCATTTGGCGATTTTTGCAAATGCCTGTCCAGTTGCATGTTCCCAGAGCTGTGCCGCCGCCTGTTCCCAGCTACTATAGGGGCTTTCCGGCGCGGCCTTTGCCAGTAAACGGGATCTCAGCTGTTCATCTTTGTACAACAGGCTCATTTTCTCCGACAGGTCGTCCTGACTCGTCGGATCTACATACAATACCGCATCTCCACCTGCTTCCTGCGCCAATTCACTATCTATCGCAATTACCGGCACTCCGCACCGATGTGCTGCGTAAATGGGAAGCGCCAGCCCTTCGAAACGTGTTGGGTAAACGAGTGCATAAGCCGCTCCGGTCAGATCCGCCAGATCCTGCTCATTGGCATTCTCTACTATCACCACATCCTGCCTGAATTTATAACTCTGCAGGGAATTTATGATCTCTGCTCCGGCTGCTGTTATATTTCCTGCCAGCACCAGCCGTATATTACTACGCTGACGCTTTTTCAATGCGGAAAAAGCTTTCAATACGGGCATAATATTATTCCGTGGATGTATGCTTGCGGTAACCAGGAAATATTCTGCTCCCGCAGCCCATGTTTTCTTCACGGCTTCCCGCTGTTCCCAGTCCAGCGGCTTATACAGCTGACTCAGACCTGTATTCAGTCGCAACAGCTTATCCGTTACACCAGGCGCATAACGTACCAGTTCTTTATTAAGCGTATCGGACAGCACTGCCACTTTCCAGGCCCGCTCCAGGTACTGCGCCAGGTGTTTTTTCAACGACCGCTGCTGCACCGGGGTTTGCAGACCGGCATCCCGGAGAAAGGCCAGCTCCCTGATTAATAGCACCGCCGGTACTTTACTGCGTAAAGGCAGGGTACCATCGAGACCAATAAACAGGTCGGGCTTAAACGGCTTCATCGCCCCTACCAGCTGCCATTCCAGCCACCAGTAGTTATGCCATGCCCTGGTACCTCTTCTTGGCAATATCACTGAGGTGGTATTCGCCGGAAAAGTGAGCCCGGGAGGTACATCTCCATCAAAGAAAAGCGTAAACTGATGCCCCGGCTGCTGCCGGCACATCGCCAGGATTATTTCAGTGGCCACCCTCCCGGTATCTGCAGGTGTATCCTGTCTTAAACAGGCGGCATTAACGGCGATTTGCATATACGGTTACTTTGTCTGCAAGCATGCAAACCTACGCAATTTTAGCATCGGGGGACCCCGTTTTTTACTGGGAGGATTTATTGGTAAGATAAAAAATCTGCGGAGGAGCCGCATTGGCCGGATTCCCTACCGATGCCAGCGTTACTGTTACGGCATAGGTTTTCAAAGGCTTCAGATGCTTCAATGTAATAGTAAACGGTGTGGTAGTAACGTTGGCGATATCGTCTTGTGGTAAGGGGATTACATTGGTTTCTGTGGCTACATTCAGCGTCACTTTCACCCCCTTATCCGGCATCCGGGAAGTAATGTTCACTTTTAAGCCGTAAGTGCTGTCCTGCGCTACGTTATACTTATTCAATTGAACATCCGGCATATTGAACGCCAGGGTTTCTTCCTGTGTACCAGGTGCAGGGTTGTCCCCTTTCTTCTTCTTACAGGAAGTAAAAGTCAGCAATACGCAGGCTGATAAGGCAGTCAGACAGGCTTTCAATAACATATTTCAAATTATAAGGAGATTTGAAATTAGCTTTTTTTATTATACCTGTCAAATTTTACTTCGCACATCCATGGCATCTCTCAATCCATTACCTAACAGGTTGAAAGCCAATACCAGTATCATGATTGCAATACCCGGGGCCAGGGCCAGCAACGGGTTGTGGGTGATTATAAAGTTGTAGTTTTCCTTAATCATCAGGCCCCAGGAGGGTTGCGGAGGCTGAACACCTACGCCAAGGAAGCTAAGTCCCGCTTCCACCACAATAGCGGTGGCAAAATTACCTGCAGCTACTACCATTACCGGCCCCATAATATTGGGCAGAATATGCTTTACTATAATCCTTACATGTCCGTATCCCAGTGCCCTGGCTGCTTCTACATACTCCAGCTCCCGCAGGGCCAACACCTGCCCTCTGATAATACGTGCCACTCCTACCCACATCGTCAGTCCCACGGCAATAAACACCTGCCAGAAACCTTTACCCAGCGCCAATGTCAGGGCAAACACCAGTAGCAATGTGGGCATAGACCATACCACATTCACCAGCCACATCACCACATCATCTGTACGGCCTTTGAAATACCCTGCCACAGCGCCGAGCAATACGCCTATGCTCAATGAGATAATCACCGCCACCCCACCAACACCCAGACTAACCCTGGTGCCGATGATCAGGCGGCTGAGAATATCACGTCCGAATTTGTCGGTACCCAGCCAATAGGTGCGGGGGGAGATGCGTTCATGTATGGTTTTCTCCTTTAGTGCGGCCAGTGATAAACCACTTACTTCCGGCTGGTTGCTCCATAGCTTCGCCAGTGGATATATTTCTTCCCTGCCGGTAGATTCATCTACATAACGTTGTATCACCAGGGTACTGTCTCTGAATTGCCACGACCGCATGGGCACCCAGGTCATATTGGAAGTGGTACCAGATATCAGTCGTTGTAAAAAAGAAGTTTTCGTAGCTGCCTGCCCGTTAGGTACTGCCAGCATAGCAATCCGGAATCCGGGATGCTGCCCTTCCACCTCCAGCACCATTCTGTTGGCATTGGCCGTATGATCCGGTGCAATATAGTAAGCGGCGATACTGACGAACACCGCGAGGATAATAACAATGAGCCCGGCTACGGCTCCTTTATTGCGGTATAGTCGTTTCCAGAATGATTGCATATCGGGCTTTTAATTAACCTGCCGGCCTTTCCACTGATAACTGCCAAACTTCCCAAGCCAGCCTGCGATTACAATATAAGGAATATGAAATATCTGTCCCGGTATAAACCACAACAGCAATTCTGTTTTGTTGAAAAATTTGGCCACGGGTAAAAGGAAATACAGTTCCAACGTTACTTTGAAGAGCAGGATGATCAGGAACCACGGCCACCATACAGGCATGAAAAGCACCAGTATTGCCATGGCCAGCAAGCCGGCATTGAACAGATATACCAGCAGCAGCATCCAGGTCAGGCGCTTGTCTTCATACTTATCCGCCTTCGACGACCAGCGGATCCGCTGATGCAGGAATTCTTTCAGCGTATCTACCGCCAGTGTGCGTACCACCGCCTCCTCACATTTCAGGTAACGGACCTTATCGGGATAAGCATTGTAGATTTTATACATCAGCAGCATATCATCTCCGGAGGCGATATTATCAATGCCTTTAAAGCCGCCAACTTCGTGGAATACCTGTTTTTCATAGGCCAGGTTGGCGCCGTTGCACATCGTGCCCGACGACAGTTGAGCCAGTGATCCGGTGATTCCCTGCATGGTCATGAAATCGAGCGACTGGCATCTCTTGAAAAAGTTATATTCTTTATAAAAGCTTACCGGGGCTGCAATGAATTTAGGTTGATGATATTCGTAGAACTGTACTATTGTTTCGATCCAGCGGGGGCCCATTACACAATCAGCATCGGTAGTCACAATCAGCTGCCCGCTGGCATTGGCGATCGCAATTTCAATGGCCTTCTTCTTGTACGCATTCAGGCGTTCTTCTGCGTTGAGGTATTGCCGTAGTTCCAGCAGGCGGATATTCTCCGCCGGGTAATTACGGATAAGCTCTGCCGTGTCATCGTCTGAAAAGTCATCGATGATAATCACTTCCAGCAATTCCCGCTTATAAGTTTGCCGTTGCAGTGCCTCCAGCAATGCTGGCAGGTTGGCGGCCTCATTCCTTGCCGGAATGATGACCGTTACCGCCGTAGTACAGCTGGTTTTCTGCTGAACGGGGGTAAATTTTTTCAACCGCTTCCAGCCAAGGCTATACCAAAGCATGAGTAAGCCATATCCTAAAGCCAGAATAGATAGTATAATTACAAAAATCTGCATCCGGGTTAAAGATTATTTTTTATGACAAGTCCCAGCTGTTCGGAAATCAGCTGATGTCCTTTATCCAGTATCACAATTTTGCAGGGAAAAGACCCATCCGCGAAGCGGGTGCCCAGTACGGGGGGAATAACGCGATCGTATTTCCCGAATATCAGGAGTGTTAAAACGTTATATTTTGATAATAATTGTTTACATGTCTTTTTATCTGGCATCATATGCCGGAGATTTGTCCAGATATTATAGACCTGCAACCGCTTCTGTGGCTCATTCATCCTGTGTAATGCAAATTTATAAATACTTTGGTTCAGCAGGCCTAGCCGCTTCCCGCTGTGGAGCAACGTAAAAAACAATTGCGGATGATAAGCATTGTACCTGAAGATTTTATTACCAATAGCCGTTTGTGTGACAAACATATGCCAGGGGTTATTCTTTAACCCATCCCCTGCCGCCATGATCAGATGATCGATCCGGGGGGCCATCTTTTCTGTAAGGCACAGACATAACCGCCCGCCCATGCTGTATCCAAGCAGGGAAAAACGATCTTTCCCCTGCCGCTGCAATACCATTTCCACGATCGCAACCAGGTCTTCTTTTTCAAACGGCCTGTTTTCCAGCCACTCCGTACTGCCATGTAAAGGCATATCCAGCGCCACCAGGGTAAACAGATCCCCCAGTGTGGCTGTCAGCGGGTGAAAATGGGCAGCACTTTCTCCGAATCCATGAAGGCAAATCAGCAGCGATGCTCCGCTTCCTTCACAGATACCGTGGATCCGGCTTTGTTGATATGACAGATAAAATTCCAGGTTGTCAGCTATTAATTTTTATGATGTCGATAATGCTCCTGATGCGCGAAGATACAAGTGGTTATAAATATATCATTATATATGGATTACAATTATTATTTATAATATGTTAAAATCTCCATGTACTTCGTTGCATGTAGTGAAAAACATTTGGACCGGGCTCGTTGCAGTCCTTTTTTCAGTAAATTACAGAACTACCAAAAATGCAGTATTATGGACGCAACAGTTGAAAATAAGACCGCGCTGAAAGGCGCTGAATTCCTGGTAAAGGAAAGTGCTCCTGAAGAAGTGTTTACCCCGGAAGATTTTTCGGAAGAACAGCTGATGATCAAAGACATGGCTGACCAGTTCATTGCCAAAGAGATCACTCCGGTGGTGGAGCGTATAGATAAGCTGGAAGAAGGCCTTATGCCCTCGCTTTTGGAAAAAGCCGGTGAACAGGGAC
Organism: Chitinophaga sp. 180180018-3; assembly: GCF_037893185.1. Taxonomy (NCBI): domain Bacteria; kingdom Pseudomonadati; phylum Bacteroidota; class Chitinophagia; order Chitinophagales; family Chitinophagaceae; genus Chitinophaga; species Chitinophaga sp. 180180018-3. The sequence continues at coordinate 7,127,541 of NZ_CP140772.1, forward strand.
TGTTAGGTGCTGCCTTCCCGGAAGAATACGGAGGGCTGGGTAAAGATTTTGTAACTGCTACTATTATCAATGAAGGCCTCGGTGCCGGGCATTCCTTCTCGGTGGCCATGGCTGCGCATACAGGCATCGGATCTCTCCCGATCCTTTATTTTGGTACAGAAGAACAAAAGCAGAAATACATTCCTAAACTGGCTACCGGTGAGATGAAAGGCGCATACGCGCTAACAGAGCCGGATTCAGGTTCAGATGCGCTGGGCGCTAAAACTACGGCCAGGCTAACGGAAGATGGAAAATACTATCTTCTGAACGGGCAGAAATGCTGGATCACCAATTCCGGCTTTGCTGATGTATTCACTGTATTTGCGAAGATTGATGGCGACAAGTTCACTGCTTTCATTGTAGAGAAAGGCACTCCCGGATTCACACTGGGGCCGGAGGAACATAAAATGGGTATCAAAGGATCTTCTACCCGGCAGATCTATTTTCAGGACGCGAAAGTACCTGCTGAAAATGTGCTGGGCGTGATAGGAAAAGGCCACCTCATCGCCTTCAATATTCTGAACATAGGCCGGCTGAAACTCTGTGCAGCCGCACTGGGTGCCTCCAAGAAGTGCATCAATACTTCTGTTCAATACGCCAATACCCGCGTACAGTTTAAACAACCCATCGCCAATTTCGGTGCCATCAAACATAAGCTGGCGGAAATGGTTATCCGTACCTGGACGTCTGAATCAGCGCTTTTCCGCACTGCCCAGCTGATAGATGAAAAGGAAAAAGAATTGCTGGCAGCAGGTAAACCCTTCAACGAAGCCTTACTGGGCGCAGCTGAAGAATACGCCGTGGAATGTGCCATCCTGAAAGTGAACGGCTCTGAAGTACTGGACTATGTAGTGGATGAAGGAGTACAGATCCACGGTGGTAACGGATTCAGTGATGAATACATCATTTCCAAAGCCTACCGCGACTCCCGCATCAACCGCATCTTTGAAGGTACCAACGAAATCAACAGGCTCCTGACGCTGGACATGACGCTGAAACGCGCTATGAAAGGGAAGCTGGACCTGATGACGCCTGCCATGAATGTGATGAAAGAGCTGATGAGCATTCCGGATTTCGGGAGCGATGATGAAAGTGCTTTCAGCAAAGAAAAAAAGCTGATCTCCAATTTCAAAAAAGCCATCCTGATGGCCGCCGGTGCTGCCGCCCAGAAACTGATGGTCAAACTGGAAAATGAACAGGAGATCCTCATGGATATTGCCGATATGGCCATCGAAACATTTGTAGCGGAAAGTGCATTGCTGCGCCTCATCAAGCTCACCACGCATAAAGGCGAAAGTGCTGCTGCACTACAGGCGGATATCGTACGGACTTATCTTTACGATGCAGCCGATCGTATTAACAAGTCCGGTAAAGATGCTATCAATGCATTTGCAGAAGGCGACGAACAACGCATGATGCTCCTCGGCCTGAAGCGCTTTACCAAAGCGGAGCCATTCAATACAAAGGACGCCCGCCGGCGGATTGCAGACAAGCTCATCGAAGAAAATAAATATGGCTTCTGACCTGTTTCATAACTGGTTAGCTTTTTGCTATTGAAAAAATGCAGCGGATAATTACCATATCTTCGCTGCATTTTTTCTAACAGCTATTTGTTGAAAGTGTATGACGCTATCAGTGAAGTTCTTCTCCCAGGCTTTGATCGTACTTTGTATCCCCATTCTGGCCAGCAGTCAGGCTTCGCTCAGGCTCAGCCTGCCTTCCCGCGATCAGAATAATGTAAGTACAGCTAAGCAATTTATCGCAGGCCGTACCTGTGTTGGTTGCACTGTCAGGATCAATAACGATACAACGCATGTGTACTCCACCGGTACTTTTGCCGCGAAATACGAGCTGCCTGTTGGCCGGAGTAACTTCGCCGTTACTACAACCTCACCTAACGGAGAAACATATACGAAAGATGTAGTATTCTACTACAACCCGCCACCAGCTCCGGTAGCCACTTCTGTTTTCCGCATAGATTTTATGGAGATAAGCCCAAGTGGGAACCTTCAGCTAAGCGAAGGAGATACCCTGCGCATCAAAATGAAAGGTTACCCAGGACAGGAAGCCAGCTGGTTCAACAATGTGCCGATCCGGGAAATGCCCTCCTCTCAAACAGGCGGTGTGCCGGGCTATTACAGCGGCATATATGTTATCAAAGCCAGCGATTCATTACTGAATGGTAAAATCATCGCCCGGCTTCGCCGCAGCAACGGTGAAACAGCGGTGCAAGGCAGCACTTACCGTTACAGCGTCATGCGTAATGAAGTACCTTTCACCGGCCGTACCATCGATAATATGACCTATCTTACTTCCAGCCCACATGGCGACCGCCTTGGCCCGGAAAAAATCGGATACCTGGATAAAGATGTACTGCTGCATATAGTAGGCCGTCAGGGAGATTATTATAAAGTGAGATTATCGTCGCACAATACCGCTTTCATCCCCGAGCCGCTTGTAGATACAGAGATTCCGCAGGAACAGCTGCCCGTCAGCATTGCGGACGATGCCAGGATATGGGGCGATGAAAAATATGATTATATCTCTGTGGCGTTATCAGACAAGCTGCCTTACACTTCTACCCAATTGGTTGCTGCTAAAAAGATTATGGTGGATATCCATGGTGTGTACACAGAAAAGAATCTCAGCAGCCAGTTACAAGGCACGAAAGAGATCACAGCTGTATCCTGGGGACAGCCCTATCCTGACGTTTGCCGCATGGTCATATCCCTTAAGCATGCTCCCTGGGGCTACCAGATCTACTATGAAAATAATCGTATAGTCGTGAAGGTGAAAAGGGTGCCGGAAAAACCCTCTTTGAAAAATCTGGTGATAGGCCTTGATCCCGGCCATGGAGGCAGTAATCCCGGGGCTACCGGCCTCACCGGCAATGTAGAAAAAAACATGACCCTGTTGATTTCCCTGCAGCTGAAAAATGCCCTGGAGCGAGAAGGCGCCACTGTTATAATGTCGCGCACTACGGAGAAGTTTGTGGCGAACGAAGACCGCCTTTCTTTCTTCAGAAAAACCAATCCCGATCTGCTGCTGAGTGTTCATATGAATTCCTCCGGCAATCCCGTAGATGTTTACGGAACTGCCACCTACTATAAACATCCATTCTGTGAGCCACTCTGTGCTGCTATTCACGAGCGTTTGCTACAAACAGGATTAAATGATTTTGGCAATAACCCCGACTTCAATTTCATCCTGAACAATCCCACGGAATTCCCTGATGCACTGATAGAAACCTTATTTCTTAGCAATCCGGGCGACGAAGAAAAAATACTGAATCCATCGTTCCAGCGAGAGATCGTGAATGGAATCGTCTCAGGGTTGAAAGATTACCTCGAAGAAATTAATAATTAATAATGAAGAAACAGCGGGAAGACCCTGGCGGATTATTATTATTAATTGCCAGGGTCTTCCCGCTGTTTCTTCATTATTAATTATTAATTCTTCTCAAATAGCCAGCGAGTCTGGCAATAGCGTCTGCTGCTACCAAAATCTGCTCCTGGGCCTCTTTCCAACGGCGTTGTTCTATTGCCTCACGTACACCGGGAATTGTTTTTACACCGTAGCCGGTATAGAAGCCGGGGGCGTAAATGGTATGTTTGTACCAGGTACGTGCAGGGAGTCCCTGATCATTCAGCAGCTGTTGTTCCGCCTGATAAAGGGCTTTATTGGCGGCGCCGGTAAATTGTTTTCCGGCCAGCGCCTGGGTGACAGTGTCGAGGCCGGCTATGGCATTTTGTAATGGTGAGAAATCGAGGTAAGGTACCTCGGGCTTTTGCACTGGTGGCAACAGGTGTTTAGCGGTATCTGTAGCCAGCTGATATTTCCCTTCGCGCAACAGTTGGTTTTCAACGGCGGTAGATTCCCGTATAGTGGTAACCAGATCTGTCAGCTCCGTCACATAGCCGTTCACCGTTTCATAGAGTTTACGGAAATCAAAGGGGAGACTAACGGCACCGGCCATACGTAATACGGTGTGCCCGGCAGTTTGTGACAAGGCTACGCCATAATTAAAGCCAGGATCTTTAAAACGCCGGTAGTCATCGTAGGAGTCGTAGATAGAATGGTATTCTCCGCCAGCATCTTCTCCCCCAAATCCCAGATCCAGGGAGGGTACTCCAAGGTGTTGAAGGAAGGAGGAATAATCCGATCCTGATCCCATGGCACCAATGGGCATTTCCTGTTTCGCCAGTTTCTCTCTGCGAAGCCGGGGAGTTGCTGCTCTCAATACTTCCTGTGCCTGTTTGCGCGCCAGGATGCTGACACCGGTCTGCGGATCTTTGATATCACGCGCTACTTCATTCACCAGGGTTTGCAGGGCATGAGATCCGCTGGCCCCGAGAAATCCACGACCGTTGCCGTCGGAGTTGATATACACCACTGCTTTTTCTTTCAGTTCAGCGGCATGATCCTCCGCCCATTCTGTGGAGCCCAGCAAACCGGGCTCTTCTCCGTCCCATGCGCAGTACACCAGCGTGCGTCGTGGCTGATAGCCTTGTTTTCGCAATTCTCCGATAGCTTTAGCCTCTTCCAGCAGGGCCGCCAGTCCGCTGATAGGATCGGAAGCACCATTCACCCAGGCATCGTGGTGGTTGCCCCGGATCACCCACTGATCGGGCTCCTCGCTTCCTTTGATCCTGGCGATAACGTCGTAGCAGGGCCGGATCTGCCAGTCGAACTGCGCTTTGAGATGAACTCTTGCCTGTCCTCCTCCGATATGATACGTAAATGGCAGTGCCCCGCGCCAGTCTTCCGGAGCAACCGGTCCCTCCAGGGCCTGCAGCAGTGGCGCAGCATCATGATAACTGATCGGCAATACAGGTATTTTCAACAGGTTAGGAGCCTGCAGGCGTTCCAACCGTTTAGCCCCCGACGTGGCGCCAATGCCCGGCGTCAGCGGATCACCCGGATAGATAACAATATCCATTACAGAACCTCGCTGTACACCGTATTCATTTTTGAATGCTCCTTTAGGATATACGTCTCCGTTATAATACCCATCATCTTTGGGATCGGAATAAATAATACATCCCACAGCTCCGTGTTCTTGAGCTACTTTGGGCTTGCTGCCACGCCAGGAACGGCCATACTTTGCGATGACGATCTTGTTTTTCACATTTACGCCGGTACGTTCGAGGTATTCATAATCTTCCGGCAGGCCGTAGTTTACATATACAAGCGATCCTTCTACGTCGCCGTCGGCGCTCCAGGCATTGTACGTAGGCAATTGCCCTTCCTGGCCGGAGGTAGCATCCTCTTTCAACGGAGGTTCTTTCAGCAGTGCCTTATAGGTAACGGGCCCTTTCAACTCCACGATCCGTTCCTTTGGTGTCGGAAACAGTACCTGATAAGTAACTATCTCGGCATCCCAACCGTAACTTTTAAACCGCTGCAGGATATCTTCTGCTACTGCTTTGCCTCCTGCGGAGCCCAGATGGTGCGGGCGGGCGGACAAATCCCTGATAGTTTCCCCGATATGGCTGCTGCTCAGCTGTTTATCGAACTGCTGCTCCAATTCAAGCTGACGGGCAGCAGCACTGCCAGCATAGCCGGTGAGTTGCTTTTCCTGGGCCTTTGTGACACCGCATATGCATAGGAACATAGCGATAACCACGGTTCTTTTGGTTGTTGTCATAAATGATGAAGATCTCATGTGATGGTGGGTAACACAAGATAATCAATAACTTCCGGTTATGTGCCATAAATATAGGTTATAGCACAATAGTCTACTTATTAAGTAGATTAATCTATATTTGTAAATCCTTTCATAGCTTTATTGCGTGAATTGAGGTCATAAACATTATAAACTGCAGTTATATGGGTAACGCGATCCAGGAGTTCAACGACTACCGGGCTAAAATGAATGAGGTAATACTGGGTAAACAGAACAAGGTGATTAACCGGCTGTTCAATCTTGATACAAATACCTATGCAGAAGGAGCATTAAGCACCAAAACCAAGGAAATGCTGGGTCTGGTGGCATCGATGGTACTTCGCTGCGATGACTGTATAAAATATCACCTGGGCAAGGCACATGAACAGGGAGTGACTACTGAAGAGATGTATGAAATTTTCGCAGTAGCTAATATTGTGGGTGGCACCATCGTTATCCCGCATACCCGGAGGGCAGCGGAATACTGGGAGGAATTACAGGCCCAATGAGGGGATAATTACACCGATCTGTCGTAACTTTACGGACTCAATAATAAATTTTAATTCAAACTAATGTCAACAGCAACTATAGCTCCGCAGGCAGCCTTAACGGCAAAAGACTTTGCAACTGACCAGGAAGTACGCTGGTGCCCTGGCTGCGGTGACTACTCTATACTAAAGCAGGTACAAACCATTATGCCTGGACTGGGGATTCCCCGTGAAAACATTGTGATCGTTTCTGGTATCGGGTGTTCTTCCCGTTTCCCGTATTATATGAACACTTACGGCATGCACTCGATCCATGGGCGTGCTACTGCTATCGCATCTGGTTTGAAGGCGACCCGTCCGGAACTGAGTGTGTGGATCGTGACAGGTGATGGCGATGGCTTGTCTATCGGTGGTAACCACACCATTCACCTGCTGCGTCGTAACTTCGACGTGAATGTAATGCTCTTCAACAACCAGATATATGGTTTGACAAAAGGACAATACTCTCCCACATCCGAAGAGAATAAAGTGACCAAGTCTACTCCTATGGGCAGTATCGACCATCCGTTCAATCCGATGGCACTGGCGCTGGGTGCAGACGCGACCTTTATTGCCCGCAGCATGGACCGGGATCCGAAACACCTGCAGGAGATGCTGAAACGCAGCCATGCCCATAAAGGCGCTTCCTTCCTGGAAATATACCAGAACTGTAACATCTTTAATGATGGCGCATTTGAGGCCTTTACTGAAAAAGGAACCAAGGCGGACGAAACCCTTTTTGTAGAACAGGGCAAACCACTGGTATTCGGTGCCCAGAAAAATAAAGGTATCCGCCTCGACGGATTAAAACCTGTAGCAGTGGAGCTGGGCGGCGATTATAGCGAAAGCGATCTCTGGATCCACGACGAAAACGACTTCTACAAAGCTCAGTTGCTCACCCGTATGTTCGACGATACCCGTATAGAAGGCCACTTACCCCGTCCGTTCGGTGTATTCTACGAAGTCTTCCGCCCTACCTACGAAGATATCATGGCAGCCCAGCTTTCAGACGCTATCAGCAAAAGAGGCCCGGGTGACCTGGATAAGCTTTTGGCGGGTAATGAAACGTGGACCATCAGGTAGAATTAGGAATAGAGAAAGAAGAATTAAGAAATAGCGCGAAGACCTTAGCAAAATTATCATCATTGCTAAGGTCTTCGCGCTATTTCTTAATTCTTCTTTCTCTATTCCTAATTCTATCTAGTGTCCTAAACTTCCCAGTTCAAACAACACCTTATACAGCAGTACCACCCCAAAAATGATCATGCTGACACCGGCTATGCGGTTAAGCCATTCTACGTTGGTGAGTGTAAGCTTGTGACGGATCTTATCAGCAACAAACACCTTGAGGATGTCGGCAGATAAAACCAGCGACAGGCAGATAGTATACATGATAAACCGGTGGCTTACGGGAGTAGCACTATTGGCTACGCATACGCCCAGCCAGAAGATGATAACCCCGGGGTTCAGGGTATTCATCAGAAAACCAGCCAGCCAGATTTTCAGATAGTCATGGGTGCGGAACATTTCCGGTTTTTCGTCGCCGGTGCTGATCTTCACCTTTTTGAAAAGCAGCCCGTAAATACCCATTGCAATCAGCAGGATACCGCCTCCTACGCCGATAGACCGCTTGTATTCTTCCAGCCCGCTGATGAAAGACGTTGCCAGGTTACCGGTTAATACGAACATAATATCGCTGAAAGACACACCCAGTGCGAAACTGATCCCTGCCTTAAAACCGTTATTGATGCTATATTTTATTATGGCGAATATTACCGGGCCTACCGATAAGGAAAGAAATAATCCAAGTCCCAGTCCCGCAACAATTGATGCTATCATGCTTATATTTTCCGTGTCACAACTGCAACTTAACTTTTAACAGTCTTTCCTGCAAGAAATTTCTCCCAATCCTTCAGCTTCTCGCCCTTCATGACACGGGGAAACTTATTCATGGCGCCTTCCTTGCCTTTACAACGGAGATAATCGATAAATACATCGTTAGGGAGTATTTCTACGAACACTTCCTTGAGTGCAGCAGAGCGCTCTACTGCATAATCATCGTTCACTTCGGCTAAAGTCTGGTCTATGATTTCTCTTACCTTCTCTGCATCCACTCCCTGAGAATCTGTTCCAATATACCAGCGATGGGCAAAGAGGTTCTGATAAGGGAATCCGGCAACAGTAAACTCTCTGATAGTAATGCCGAGTTTCCTCTGTACATTATCGATGGCTTTGTTCATGTTGTCGATACTCATGTGCTCCCCGCACAGGCTGAGGAACTGTTTGGTACGGCCAACAATAACAATTTCATGTTCTTTCACAGAGGTGAATTTCACCACATCACCGATCAGATAACGCCAGGCTCCTGCACAGGTACTTAGCATCACCGCGTATTCCACATCTTCCACCACCTCATGTATCATGTACGACTTAGGATTGGGTTTTACCTCACCCTCGCCATCAAAGTTCTCTTCATTGAAAGGAATGAATTCGAAGAAAATGCCGGCATTCAATACCAGTTTGATCCCTCTTGTTCCCGGACGGGCCTGGAAGCCGAAGGAGCCTTCTGAGGCCATATACGTTTCGATGAACGCAATGGGCTTTCCGAGCAGTTTCTGGAAGCTTTCACGGTAAGGCTCGAACGACACCCCTCCGTGAATATATACGGCCAGATTAGGCCAGATTTCGTGGATATCCTTTACATTGTGATATTTGATAATCTCTTCCAGCACAATCTGTACCCAGGCAGGTACACCGCATACGGTACCTACGTCCCAGTCTTTCGCCTTACGGACGATCAGCTTGATACGCTGTTCCCAATTGGGTTTACGGGATATTTTCCCACCCGGCTTGTAAAAACGGCGGAACCATCTGGGAATATTCTTGGCCTGGATGCCACTCATATCTCCCTCATAATAATCTCCTTTCTCAAACAATGAAGTGGTTCCCCCCAGCATAAGAATACCCTTTTCAAAGGAACGGGGCGGAATATTGAAGTTTGCCATGGAGTACAGCTGCTTCACGCCTACCTTTTTCACTGTTTTTAACATCGCCCTGGTTACCGGAATATGTTTGCTGGCAGATTCTGATGTACCGGAACTCAGCGCAAAGTACTTGATCTTTTCAGGCCAGCTGACATTTGCTTCTCCCTCCAGGCAACGGAACCACCATTCCTTGTGCATTTTGGAGTAATTATGCACTGGTATCCTTTCGCGGTACTGCCCCATGAAATTGGGGCTGTCCAGGATTTCCTGAAACCCGTAGTGGTTACCAAACTCTGTATCCTTGGCCTTCTCCAGCAACCGGTGCAGTACCTGTAACTGATATTGGCGAGGCGTGCCTAACTTAAACGTGAACTTCTTCCTGATGCGCAGTGACCTGGAAATAAGATTACCTATAATGGCCATTAACTTTCTCTCTCTTTAATTGAACTACAAAAATAAGCGGAATCCCGAATATAAGTTAACTGATTAGTAAGAATTACAGATTAGGAGTTATCAATAAGTATTATATACATACTCAAAATTATAAATGTAAAGGTAAGAAATCGTAAATTATAATTCCCTATTCGTAATTACCTTTGCGGCATGCTAAAAACAACTTTACTCAAAGCTACTGAAGCCAGCGGAAAAATACTGCAACAATATTTCAACGGCCCTTTCGAGGTCAGCAGTAAAAGTACAGTAAACGACCTGGTGACGGAGGTGGATAAAAAATCCGAATCAGCTATTATTGCTACCATCCGGGAAACTTATCCAGATCACTTCATTCTGAGCGAGGAAGTAGGTGAGATAAAGACCAGCTCTTCAATAAAGTGGATCATCGACCCGATCGATGGTACCGTGAACTATGCCAATGGTATTCCGATCTGTTGTGTATCGATTGGGGTGGAGAAAGATGGAGAAATGATACTGGGTGCAGTATATAACCCATTTATGAACGAGCTTTTCCTGGCCGAAAAAGGACAGGGAGCTACGCTGAATGGCAAGCCCATACAGATTTCCAGCCAGGCAAACGTCAACCGTTCCTGTCTGGTGACCGGTTTTCCTTATCAATGGCAGGATCTCCCCAACAACCCTCTCGTGGTTTTCGAAAGGGTTATTACACAGGGCATTCCGGTACGCCGCCTGGGCTCTGCTGCCATAGACCTCTGCTGGGTAGCCTGTGGCCGGTTCGATGGTTTCTATGAGCACCATCTTCAACCCTGGGATGCCGCTGCCGGCTTCCTGATCGTTGAAGAAGCCGGTGGAAAAGTAACCGACTTTTCCGGCAAACGCTACTCTCCCTATCAAAAAGAAGTACTGGCAACGAACGGACATATCCACGGCGGATTACAAGCACTTGTTAACGGAAAATAAAGATGGAACAGGAAAGAACTGAAATACAGGACCTGGGGGAATTTGGTCTGATCGACTTCCTCACGAGGAACATTGAAATACAAAATGCAAGCACCGTACTGGGTGTGGGAGATGATGCCGCCGTGATAGATCACTTCGGCAAACAAACCGTGATCAGTACCGACATGCTGGTAGAAGGCATTCATTTCGATCTGATGTATATGCCGCTCAAACACCTGGGCTATAAATCGGTAGTGGTAAACCTTTCCGATATCTACGCCATGAATGCTACGCCTACGCAGATTATTATCAGCATTGCCTTCTCCAATCGTTTCTCTGTGGAAGCATTGAACGAATTTTACGAAGGGGTGTATGCCGCCTGTGAAAAATATGGCGTAGACCTCGTGGGAGGCGATACCAGCAATTCTCAGAAAGGATTTATCATCAGCATTACCGCTATCGGAGAAGTTGCGCCAAATAAATTCGTAAAACGGTCTACAGCGCAGAAAGGCGATCTGCTTTGCGTTTCAGGCGATCTGGGCGCTGCCTACCTGGGCCTTACCCTGTTGGAGCGGGAAAAAAAGATCTTCCTGGAAAGTCCGGATGTAAAGCCTGATCTCGAAGATCAGACCTATGTCATCGGGCGGCAGCTGAAACCGGAAGCCCGGAAAGATATCATCGAATTCCTGCAGGAACAGGACATTGTGCCTACTTCCATGATGGATGTCAGCGATGGCCTCAGCTCAGAAATACTGCATATTGCCAAACAAAGCAATCTGGGCGTAGTGCTCTACGAAGAGAAGATCCCCATTGCCCAGGAAAGCCGGGAACTTGCCATGAAGTTCGGTCTGGACCCCACCGCCTGTGCATTAAGCGGTGGAGAAGACTACGAGCTGCTCTTTACCATGAAACAAGCGGACCATGATAAAATAGTGCTGAATGAACAAATCAGCGTTATTGGCTACATGACCGACATCTCTGAAGGCGCGCATATCCTGACCAAGGGGGGAAATAAGTTTAAGCTGGTAGCGCAGGGCTGGAACGCGTTCCAGCAGTAAATTCAACATAGGGAGAATTAGGAATTACGAAATAGCTCGAAGACCTACCTTAGTGAATGACGATATTATTATCATTCGCTAAGGTCTTCGAGCTATTTCGTAATTCCTAATTCGTAATTTCTACCGGTATCACCGGGCTATTATGCGTTGGTGGCAGATCTCCGGAGAATACACAGAATTTCAGCTGGTATTTCCCGGGCTGTTCAGGCATGACCACTTCCAGGTTAATCAGTCTCCTCAGGAAAGCTTTTTCCAGGGTCGTGGTAGATTTCACGGCGGGCAATGCATCATCTTTGTTCATAAATACATACCCTAACACCGGTTCATTCGCCCTGTTAATCGGAACAGGCTGATGATAGTCGTTATCAGGCTGCAACAAGATATTGATATGTTCACCTCGTTTGGCTTTGATCTTTTTCAGGGCGGGTTTCAACTGTACCAGTGAATAAGAATAATATTCAGGCTGTATGTTATAATCCCAGGTACCATTGGCTGTTTTCAGGCTATCGGTGATGGGCATTCCCAGCCCGGGATCAAATACTACCATTACGGGTTTACCCCACAAGCGGATCTCTGTATCCCAGAAGTTATATTGGCTACGCCGCGAATACCGGCTGTTAAGTCCATAGGACAGCTGTTCTGTATAGAACATGTATTTGGAGGGGCGCTGGTAACTATTCACAAACACCACCGGCTTTCCCTGGGCAACGGATGCCACCTGAGAAGTCCATTCCCGGTTGTGATGAATTTCCGGCCGTATCTCTACACCAGGCATAAAGTCCCAGACCATATAAACTCTGACAACCAGCACTAGCAACAAGCTCACCGGCAACGTATAAAGCAGCCATTTCTTCGTCCATCCCTTTCTTACAATAGCCTGATGGGCCAGGATCACGGTGGGTGTAAACAACATCACCGTCCAGTTAGCTTCTACCCTGCCTTTAAAAGTACTGAGGAGGAAAAATACCAACACGCCTGTTATACAAAACTTCAATGCGCGTTCAAATGCATTCTGCACCGGGCAGCGGAATGCATAATACAATATCAGCCAGCCTACGAGTGGACCGAACAACAGCAACTGACCTCCCAGGTAATCGAGCGTATAGCTGATATCATAGGAAGAAGCGTTACGCTCTACAAGATGGTACTGCAGCGAAGGAAAACCATGTGTATATTGCCAGTAGATATGCGGCAGAAATAAGAGTGTAGTAATGATACAGGCCACATAAAACTTAAATACTTTCAGCAGATTGATATTCGACAACACGGTAAAGAATACCAGCAATACCCCGTGGTATTTACTATAGAACATCAACACCATGGCGATCCCCAGCAACAGGGTGTTTTTCCATGTCTGTTCATTCAGGAAATTCCGATAGGCCCAGAAATAGACCGCTGCAAAGAATATCAGCGGAACATCCGGCACTGCCAGTATACCTCCTATTTGCATGGCGCCCATAGCGCCGATAATGAGGTAAAAGAGAATATTATCTTTAGCGGCAATCAGCCTGGCTGTAAGCCAGAGGGTCAGTGTATTCACGAACACTATCAGCAAACGCACCCCCAGCTCATTATGAAAAAAGCTGTAACCTATCTTTATCAGGAGGGCAATCATCGGCGGATGGTCGAAATAACCCCAATCCATATGCCGGGAGTACACCCAATAGTAAGCCTCATCGTCCCATAATTCGGAGAACCCGGCCTGTAACAGGCCCAATAGCAGCCATGACAGCAGGAAGAGATACTTATACTGGTCTTTTTTAAAGAATTGTGACAGTGTACCCATGCGGCTATTCAGAATGATTAATCCGCGAATATACTGTTATTAACTGTACACTGTAGTTATCCAGTCTGAACTAATGGCTACCAGCGCGGCATCATAGCCTACTGCTATACGTCCGAGCGACTGTTCACGGCCAATTGCGCGGGCGGGATACAGTGAAGCCATACGCAGTGCCTCTTCCAGCGGAATTTCCACTTCTTCCGCACAATTGCGTACTGCTTTGACCATCGTCAGCATGGAGCCGGACAATACCCCTGTAGCACTGACATAGCGACTGTTGGCTTTCAGGTAGATATAGCCACCCTCTTTATTTTCCTCCACTGCATCGGTAATCAGGAAAAGCCGTTCTTTCATTATCTTTTTACTGATTCTGATAGACGCAAAATCCACGTGAATACCGTCCGCTACAACACTGGCACAAACGTGCGGATGATCGTAAATAGCTCCTACCAGGCCAGGGGCACGGCTCTCCAGCGGCGACATGGCATTAAACAGGTGGGTAGCGCGGTGTATTCCATTGTCGAACGACGTATATGCCTGGGCGTAAGTAGCATTACTATGACCTGCAAATATAGTGATGCCGGCGGCTTCCAGCTGTCGTACCAGTTCGGGATCACAGCATTCAGGCGCCAGTGTGATTATCTTCACCACATCCCGGCCATTTTCCAGTATCCAGTTAATATCCTCCTGGGTTGGAGGATGTATATATTGCTCCAGATGAGCACCTTTTTTTTGCGGGTTAATAAAGGGTCCTTCGAGGTGCAGCCCAAGTACCCCCTCGCCGCCCTTTGCCCAATAGGCTCTTATCGCCTTCATAGCCTCCAGCATGATCTCCGGCCCTATGGTAGCTACAGTGGGCATGATCCACGCCGCACCGCCAGCCCTGCTATAGGCGACAGTGGCTGCCAGCGAGTCGACAGACGGATACATAGAAAAAACCTTCCCATTCCCTCCATATATCTGCAGGTCTATAAAAGCTGGTGCCAGCAGCGCCCCTTTCAGATCTATCACCTGATCTGTTCCTTTCCATCCGGCGGCAGGCTGAATGCTGGTGATTTTCCCCTGATGAGTAGTCAGTACATGATCTTCCAGGATTTCTTCTCCGGTGAAAATCCGGGCATTGAGATAGGCAACAGACATAGCAGTTAAATTTATAGGTGTGAATCTACTTCGTATAATTCCAGAGGCAGGCCATCGGGGTCTGCGAAAAAGGTAAAGCGTTGCTGCGTATGAGGGTCAACGCGCAAGGGTTCCGTGGTCACTCCTTTCTCACGGAGTGTTGTCGCCGCAACTTCTATATCAGCTACTGCAAACGCCAGGTGACGGAGCCCGCAGGCTTCCGGCCTGCTTACCCGTGGCGGTGGATCAGGAAAAGAAAACAGCTCAATAATATACTGATCACCCAGGGCAAGGTCCAGTTTCCAGGAACCCCTTTCCGACCGGTATACCTCGCGTATCACACGCAGGCCCAGCACATCGGTGTAAAATGTTTTACTACGGGAGTAATCAGAACAAATAACAGCGATGTGATGAACTGCCTGCAATAACATATCTCTGTTTAACTATTTGGTAAGATGGTAAAATTATCAGCGTCTTTCAGGAAAGAAATGTTCTTCCTCACTTCCTCGAGGCGCTCACGTTGAAGGGTATACGTAAAAATGTCTTCCTCGTCTGACTTACGGTAAATGATCTCTCCCATAGGATCTATCAGGCTGGTTTCGCCACTATGATAGATATTGTTGCCGTCGTTTCCTACCCGGTTCACCCCAATAGCAAACGCCTGATTCTCGATGGCGCGGGCCTGCAGCAATGTTGTCCAGGCAGTTTTTCTACGCTCCGGCCAGTTGGCTACATATACCAGTACATCATAAGCAGGAGCATTGGTGTCGGGCTGTATAGTGTTGCGGGCCCACACCGGGAAACGCATATCGTAACAAACATTCAGATTGATCTTCCAGCCTTTCACCTGCGCAATGAGGCGTTTGTTTCCTGACTGGTAATGTTCGTGTTCACCTGCATATCCGAACAGGTGGCGCTTATCATAAGTGCCGTAGGTGCCGTTGGGCAGCATCCAGATCAGCCGGTTCAGGTACTGGCCATTTTCTTCAATGATCAGGCTGCCGGTGATAATGATATTCTTCTCCGCTGCTTTCTTCTTCATCCATTGCACTGCTGAGCCATCCATCGTTTCGGCAAGGCGTTCGGGGGCCATGCTGAAGCCGGTGCTGAACATCTCCGGTAAAAAAACCACTTCGGTCCGTTCCTTAATGCTGTTGATTTTCTCATCAAACATGCGCAGGTTGGCCTCTTTGTCTTCCCAATGCAACTGGGACTGTATGAGTGTTACTTTCAGATCTGACATTATCAGTTATTGTGCATACAAAATTACGGCCTGTCTGGTTAGAAACTTTTCAAATTATTGACCAATCAAGGCTCATTCTTTGCAATTTGTTCAAGGGCACCGGTGATCAACTCTGATTCAAAACCGCGCTGCAACAGGTATTGCATGGCCTTATACTTTCGTTTCATCCCTGTTTCCCCGCGGAGCGACGCGTACTTCTTTTCGGCGAGCTTATGCAATACTGCCTGGTAGGCATCTTCCTCAATCTCCTCCATCGCTTTTTTTATACACCAGGCGGATACCTGCCGCTGTTTCAGCTCCATCAGTATTTTTTTCCGTCCCCACTGTTTGATGCGGAATTTTCCTCCGGCGAAAGCCCTTGCAAAGCGTTCTTCATTAAGAAAGTTATCTGCTATCAGCTCTGCAATGGCCTGCTCTACTTCCTCTCCCCTCAACCCCAGTTCCAGACATTTGTACCTGGTTTCCTGGTGACTGCGTTCCTGGTAGGCGCAGAACTGCCGGAGCTTCAGCATGGCTGTTTGCATGTAGATCCTTTTATTTGACTATCATGAGTTTGGCGTAATTCAGCATGATCTTCTTTTCGCCACCTCCTTTAGGGAAAGCAATCGTAGCAATCCTGTTATTCGGCGCACCTTCCAGGGAAAGAATCGTACCGAAACCAAATTTCTGGTGTTCTACCTGCATGCCGGGTTCCATACCAGCCGGATCATCCGGAACAAAGTTGGTAGATGGCACATGGCTGGTAGCGCCCGTAAAATTCGGCTTGGGAGCAGGTTTCTGGGCGGTTTGTTGAGAAGGCTGCTGTGCAGGCGCTTTCTTCTGCATTCGGTCGAACATATTCCCACTATTCCACCCCGCATTTCCACCACCAAAGGCATTGCGCACGCTTCCTCCGCCAGCATAGCTCCGGTCGATATACTTTTCGGGCATTTCTTCCAGGAAGCGGCTTGGCTCATTCTGAACCAGGTTTCCGAAACGATAACGGCTGTTGGCATAAGTTAGCCACAGGCGTGCCTTTGCCCTGGTAATAGCTACGTAAAACAGCCGGCGTTCCTCCTCCAGCTCTTCCCGGGTGTTGATAGACATACCGCTTGGGAAGAGGGTTTCTTCCAGACCAACGGTAAATACCACAGGGAACTCCAGTCCTTTTGCCGCGTGGATAGTCATCAGCTTCACTACATCACTGTCTTCTTTATCTCCCTGATCAGCATCCGTCAACAGCGTAATTTGCTGCAGATAGGAGCCCATGCTTTTATCCAGCAATTCTCCTTCCTCATCAGGAGTTTCCGTAAATTCCTTTATAGAGTTCAGCAGTTCCTGCACGTTCTCATAACGGGCAAGCCCCTCCGTAGTTTTATCATTAAAAAGCTCCTTTACAATGCTGGTAGATTTACCAACAGCAACTGCCACATCGTAGGCATTATGCGTGGTCAGCAGCGCCTGAAAGCTCCTGATCATGATTACAAATGCTTCAATGGCTTCCAGCGTACCTCCTTTAAACCCGAATTCCCGGGCTCTTTCCAGCACTTCCCACATGGTGATATTGTGTTCATTGCTGAGCACCACCGTTTTTTCGATAGTAGTTTTACCGATACCACGCACAGGATAATTGATGATACGTTTCAGGCTTTCTTCATCGCGCGTATTCATGACAATCCGCAGATAGGCCACGAAGTCCTTGATTTCCTTACGCTGATAGAACGACAGGCCGCCGAAGATCCGGTACGGGATGGCTTTACGACGAAGGCTTTCCTCGAAGGAGCGACTCTGGGCGTTGGTACGGTACAGAATCACGAAATCGCGGTTTTCGTAATGATTCCGCAGTTTCTGCTCTGCAATGGTGTCTGCCACAAACTTACCTTCCTCATTATCGGTCATTGTACGCACCAGTTTGATGGTGTCGCCATCGGTATTGTCTGTCCACAGATTCTTTTCTATCTGTCCCTTATTGTGTGCAATTACTTCATTGGCCACATTGAGGATAGATTTGGTACTGCGGTAGTTCTGTTCCAGCTTAACCACTTTCACATCGTCATAATCCTTTTCAAACTGGAGGATATTCTCAATAGTAGCGCCGCGGAAAGAGTAAATACTCTGTGCATCATCTCCCACTACACAAATATTTTCATGCACAGAACCCAGCAATTTAATGATCTCATACTGAGCAGGATTGGTATCCTGGTACTCATCGATCATAATATATTTAAACTTATGCTGATATTTGTGCAACACATCCGGGAAGGCTTTCAGCAGTACATACATTTTGAATAAAAGATCGTCGAAGTCCATAGCGCCGTTCTTGAACGTGCGTTTGGCGTACATGTCGTAGATCTTACCGATCAGGGGCCTGTTGGCCCTCATATCTTCCTGTTGTACCAGATGATCCAGCTGATATTCTTCCGGTCCCATCAGGCTGTTTTTAGCAGCTGAGATACGGTTATAGACGAAGCTGGGTTTATAGTGTTTATCGTCGAGATTCAGTTCGTTGATAATTGTTTTGATCACGCTTTTGGCGTCGTCTGTATCATAAATGGTAAAATCGCTGGGGTAGCCGAGTTTTGTGGCTTCTCCTCTGAGCAACCGGGCGAATACGGAGTGGAAAGTACCGATATAGAGGTTCCGGGCCTCACTTCCGCCCAGGATTTTCTCCACACGTTCTTTCATTTCCCGGGCAGCCTTATTGGTAAAGGTGAGTGACAAAATATTAAACGCGTCTACGCCGTTGCGCATCAGGTGGGCGATCCGGGTGGTAAGTACCTTTGTTTTTCCCGAACCGGCTCCGGCTACAATCATCAAAGGGCCGTTGATATGTATTACTGCTTCCCGCTGGCGTTCGTTAAGCTCGTCTAAGTAGTTTGCCTTCATCACGACTGCTGTTTATAATTTTCTTTGTATAGCAAAAAGATGTAGTATTTCAGAAGGGTGTAAAAGTACGAAAAAGGAAGAAAGGAATAAAGTTACCATTCATCCTGAATAAGGAATTCCTGTTCATCCTTGTGGATGCGGGTACATGCTTTCAGTCTGATACAGGGGAGAACCGGAATTGGGTACAGGGTTAAATCTCCGGAACCGCCGGAATACAGGGGCCTGCAAACAACTTACAGCATACACTGTTTTTCTGTAGGATAAAACAGTTAACAGGGTATTAAAATTAGCAATCTTTAGTTTACTACCGGGTCTTCATAGTAATTACAACAGTCGCCGACATTTCTCTGCTAAGGGTTTGCAAGCCATGGCATTTCCGGGCCTGACACGCTCAATGGATTCAGTGCCTGGTAATACGGGTTTTCAGCATCTTACGGGCAAAATGAATACGACTTTTCACGGTACCCAATGGCTCGTTCAGGATGGCTGCGATTTCGTAATACTTATAGCCCTCAAAATACAGCATGAATGGTTGTTTAAAAATAATAGGCAGGCCGTAGACTGCCATCTGTATATCCTTCACTCTCAGGTCGGACTCTGCGAAGTTGCCGATAGTGGAGGGTTGATGGCTTAGCAGGTAATCGCCCACTGCGTTGTCCAATAAACGGTACTGCCGGTTTCCACGGCGGTAGTTATTGATAAAGATATTCCGCATGATCGTATACAACCATGCCCGGATATTAGTGCCTGCCAGGTATTTGTCGTGGTTAGACAAAGCCCTGAAAATAGTTTCCTGGTAAAGATCTTTAGCAGACTCTGAATCTTTTGTTAATGTAACTGCGTATGGTCGCAGGAAATCGGCATTGCCAAGTAATAAATTGTTGAATTCGGTGGATGACATAACGGTTAACTTTAATCAATTTGTAATCGGCTGCGTCAGCAGCCCTTGGCTGGGGGGAACGCATGCCTGCGATAAAGCGGGCTACCGGGTTCCTTCCGGTGTCAATGACGCTGGTACTGCCAATATAAAAGGGAGGTATCAACACCCTGATAATCGGCAGAAATGAGCCTTCTAATCAGGTGTAATGGTATTCATAAGGAATAGTTTTAGTTAAAAAATATACTCGCATGTGGGGTGTTTTTAAGGATAACCGGGAATGCAATTCACATGTCAAACTAATACTCAATGCCTTGCACGTAACCGCAGCGAAAGCCAGATCAGTATAATACCTGTAATAATCGCGTAGCAGCCGAACATCCAGGTTAGTGTAACCGCAGCAGCAACAGGATTTGCCACCAGCAAAATACCGAAGATAATAGTAATCAGCCCGCCCAGTATATACCAGCCTTCACCGGTGATTACCTTTCTCAGCCTGATGGCGACGATCAGCTCAAACAACCCAGCCAGCATTGCCCAGAATGCTATCAGGTATATCAGGGCTGCGCCCGTTGCAAAAGGATTATAAATCGTCAGGATGCCAAATATAAAGCCCAATAATCCGGAGAACAGGAATACGCCCCAGTTTTCACTTGTTTTCCTGGCTGCAATAGCGCCGATGATGGCGAAAAGACCGGCGATAAAAAGATAGGCACCAAGGAAAACAATCAATGTAGTAAAAGTCACACCGGGCCAGCCTACGGCTAATATACCCAATGCCAGGGCAAAGATTCCTCTCAACAAAAAAATCCACCAATAGCCGCTATAAAAGTTGCGCATGCATTCTCAGTTTATGGGTTTCATAATCGGTAAACCTGCTCATGGCCGGGTTTCTTCATTAGGGCATTTCCGTTTTCCAGTATTCTGAACAACCAGGGTATTGATAATTTCTAAAAATGCATGTGTACTTAGATAACCTCTTCACAACATCGCTCATCTGAATAAAAGGGTGCTCTCCCTTGAAAACAATGGTTTCCCGAGATAAGAAAAGTAATAGGCGTTTTCATGCTGGTAAATTTATATGGTGACTCAAAGCGGAAACTGGTGCACTATATACTACCAGCAAAAAACCGCTAATTCCTATAAATACCGATTGAACAACAACAGTTTATTTAAATACTAAATTGGGGGAGCCCGACTCTTATAACAAAGCCTGACCACACTTACTGACGAATCTCTACATTCACTCAATAATTCGAATACATAATAAACTTATGCACCCACAGTAAAACATTAGGATTCTATACACAATCTAACAAAAATTGTTAAGAAAAACAAAAAGCTTTTCGAGTTTTCTAAACAATGTAACAGCAGGGTTGTTACAGGCAGCTCATCCGTTAGGATTACTATTTTTCATGGCGGTCTACCACCAGTTTCTGCTCTCTGTTTGCAATGTCCCAGGCTGTGTAAAATACCAGTCGCGCTCTTCTGGCAAGGAGATTAAAATCGATCTTATCAACGGTATCAGTTGGCTCGTGATAGTCGGCATGGGTACCGTTGAAGTAAAAGATAATAGGGATGTTATGCTGGGCAAACATATAGTGATCCGACCTATAATAGAATCCCTCCGGATCGTTGGGGTCATTGTATTTATAATCGAGTTTGAAACGGGTGTAGGTATTATTCGCTTTTTCATTGATAGGGCGTAATTCGGAGCTGAGTTTATTGTCGCCTATAATGTACAGGTAATTGGTATCTTTTTCGTGGGCGGGATCGATGCGGCCCACCATATCAATATTCAGATCGGCCACTGTTTTCGCGAGTGGATAAATGGGATGGGAGGTATAGTATTGAGATCCCAGTAATCCTTTTTCTTCTCCTGAAACAGTCATAAACACCATGCTTCTGCGGGGCCTGTAGCCTGCTTTCGCAGCGTTGGCAAAAGCTGTGGCGATTTCAATCACCGCACTGGTCCCGGAACCATCGTCATCCGCCCCGTAATAGATATCGTTGCCCTGCCTGCCAAGGTGATCGTAGTGAGCAGTTACAAAAACGAATTCATCTTTCTTGTCTGTTCCTTCCAGAAAAGCCAGCACATTCGATGGCTGCAGTACCGTTTCTGCTTTATTGAATAACAGATGAACCGGTACCTGTACTTTTGCAGGCGGTTTGTATCCTCTGTCCAGCGCTTCAATCAGGTTTTCGCCATGATCTGTACCGAGTATGTCGGCTGCAAGTGCCGGGGTGATATAGTATATATTGGGCCGTATGATGCTGTCTTTCTCCCGGTAAATCCCCGTTGTACGGAGTTTCTGTTGATTCACCGATTTGAAACGGCCGGCTGAAGGAGATATCACAAGCACCGCTGCTGCATACCTGTCTTCCGCTATCTTCATTTTTTCTTCCAGGCTGCTTCTCTCTCCCCGTTTGTAACCATCCCGGAGCATCACCACCTTTTTTTTCAGATCCATGGTATTATAGTCGGTGGCTGCATCCGCAAAGATCACCTGCGTAGCGTGCAGATCCTGCCGGGAGCCACTCCGGAGATCAGCCAGAAAATCCTGCGCGAAATAATATGTTTTATTGCGAACAGTGATGGTACTGTTCAGGAGGCTATCGGAGTACAAGGGGTAATGCTGTTCCCAGTTATCCTTACCGGCTCCTGGTTTCAGACCAGCTGCTTCAAACTGGCTGATAATATAGGAAGCAGCCCGCTCCTGCCCTCTGGTAGCTGTTTCCCTGCCTTCCATTTCCGGGCCGGCAATCACATGTAATTGCTTGCTGACCGCGGCCGGAGTGATCGTTTCCCCGAATTTGGTGATAGCATCCTTTACCTGTGCAGACAGGTCAATAGCGAAGAGAGAACATAGAATAAGCAGTGCGGCTCGCATGAGTTGCAGGTTTAATATCAGCTGTTGTTGAATAAAAAAGAGCCGGCTTTACCGGCTCTCTATATTACTACATTTTCGTGTATTCGTAAGCGTAAAAAGGACATACGGTCACTCCTGTTACAGACAGGCCATTTTACGTACCCTGTCCTGATGGCGGCCTCCTTCAAACGGCGTAGCCATAAACACTTCTACCATTCTTGTTGCCACCGGGATATCTACAAAACGGGCAGGGATGCACAGTACGTTGGCGTTGTTATGAGAACGTGTCAGCCTCGACAGTTCTTCACCCCAACAAATACCGGCTCTGATGCCCTGGTGTTTATTAGCGGTAATAGCCACTCCGTTAGCACTACCGCAAATCAGGATGCCAAAGGCAGCCTGTTCTCTTTCCACTGCAGTGGCCACCGGGTGTGCATAATCAGGATAATCTACTGAATCCTTTGAATAGGTACCGAAATCCTTTACCTGTAAACCTTTCGACTCGAGGTAAGAAATCACTTCTTCCTTATATTCAAATCCTGCATGATCGGAACCAATTGCTACAGGTAGGGTCAGATTAAATATAGTGTTTTCCATTTCACTTGCTGGTTTAACGTTAGACATTACTTAGGACCACTCTTCTACTTCCGTTTTTTTCAGGTTTTCCTCCCGGTCTCTGGACGCTCTCTTGGATATAAAGATACTGATTTCGTACAAGCCGTACAGCGGTGTAAATACAATCAGCTGATCTACAAGATCCGGAGGCGTGATAATAGCCGCCAGCACAAGGATTACTACAATCGCATGACGCCTGTAAGTGCGCAGGAATTCAGGAGTGAGAATGCCTAATTTAGAAAGGAAGAATACCAGGATAGGTAGCTGGAATAAAAGCCCCATACCCAGCACGATCTGCGTCATCAGATCAAAATAGTCATCCATAAAAAACTGGTTCACCGCTTTTTGCGTCACGGTATAAGAGGCAAGGAAGTTGATAGTGAACGGCGCCATCAGAAAATACGCAAACCCAATACCGAGGAAAAACTGGAAAGAAACCCAGAAAATAATACCCCTGGCACCTTTCAGCTCCCGCTCTTTCAACGCAGGCTTTACAAAGCGCCAGAACTCCCAGAAAATGTATGGGAATGCACAAACGAACCCGACGATGAATGCCATTCTAAACTGCAGCATAATCTGTCCCACCATCTTATAGTTGAGGAACTGTACTTTCACCGGAGTAATACAAAGCTGGTTGCTCAATCCCACCAGGTGGCCGAGTTTGCACAGAACAATGTAAGAAGGGAAATCGGCGTTGGTAGGCCCAAAAATTACATTGTCAATAATCCATTGAGTATAGACGAAACCGATTATGCTGAATAGAACGAGTGCCAGCGCGGATCTTACGAGGTGCCACCGGAGTTCTTCCAGGTGGTCGAAGAAAGACATTTCTGCTTTTTCCTCGTTATTTGAAAATAGTTTTTTTAACATACTCTATACGATCGAACGATGTTGAATACGGTTTCTTGTTTAGGGATCACAAATATAGTTGTTGCACATTAGAAATTCCAGTAGACAGGACATAAAGTCCAGCATTTTTAATACCGATTTAAAGTATTACTAACAGCGACTTGAGTGAAAACAGCGGTAGAAGAAGGCAGATGAGTTGGGTCAAAAAAAAGAGCCAGCCCGAGAAGAATCAAGAGCCGGCCTTTCATCCATTGTTTGTTAACCCCAAAAAAGTTGAATTCGAGAATGTCTTTAGCTTCCAGTTCAGCTACTTACCTAATTGATGGCAAGCGTTCAGAATAAGTAAGAATCACTGGTTGCGTTTTATATTGTAATACAAAAATAACAAGAAATTCTTTTATTATCAATGTTGAAACACTTTTTTTACAACCTTTTAACAAAAATCAAATCATTGTGTTACATCATCTATGGCAAATGTATACAATCCGTGTTAAATTCCTACTACTTTTTTTAAAAAACGTTTTAGCTAATTTGTTATTGTCTCGTTAACACTTACATTAAAGAAAAAATTATATCATATTAATATCAGATAAGACCCATCTTTAACGGTCACTCCTATATCAATATTTTCATTTTCACCATCTCGATCCTCGTATCTGTAACATTCAGAATATCAAACTCATAGTCGTCGATGATGATGCGTTCTTTGATCTTTGGAATGGTTTCGTGATGGTTGATGATATAGCCTGACAACGTTTCACTTTCATCTTCCGGAAAGTCCAGACCATACCTTTCATTCAAGTAATCAAGTTCCAATCTTCCTGAAAAAATATATTCTTTCTCAGCGATCTGTTTTTCCACAAACTCTTCTTCATCGTGTTCATCCTTGATATCGCCGAAGATTTCTTCGAGTACATCTTCGATGGTAACGATACCTGCGGTACCACCGAATTCATCCACCACCCACGCGATGCTTTTGCGTTCTTTATTGAACTTGCTGAGCAGATCTATAGCACTCATTGTTTCAGGCACAGCCAGGATTGGATGAATAATGCTGCTGATCTCTTTGGGATCCTTGAACATATCCAGCTGATGGATGTATCCGAGTATATTGTCGATACTGCCTTCGTAGATAATGATCTTCGAAAGTTTGGTATCCATAAATTTCTGGCGGGCATCGGCAAGCGGGCGATGAATTTCGAGCGCTTCAATTTCCTTGCGTGGAATAAGGCAGCCACGGATCTTCACATGTGCCAGTGACAGGGCGTTTTCAAACAGTTCTGTATTCAGCTCCTGATTGTTTTCGCCAAAATGCTGCTGTGATTGTCTGATGAAGTGTTCTACATCCACCCGGGTGAATGATTCCCCATTTTCGAGCAATCGTACGTTAAAGAGGTATTTGAGCACCCATTCAGAGATGGAGGCCATTACATTCCCTATCACGTAAAGCGGCTTTGCAACGAGAGATATGGGCAGTGCAAAGAAGCTGAGTAATGTTTCGGGTCTGGATCTGAAAACAGCCCTGGGAATGAAGAAACCGAGGAACAGCATGAGCAGGGAAGCCAGGATGATTTCCGCGAAGATAATCAGGGGTTGCATTCCTGTTGAATCTGACTGGGGTTTCATAGATTCCCATGCAGTCTGGAATACGCCTGCCACCATAATGCCGTAGATCACCACGGTAATAGTAAATCCTACCAGGCTGGTAGCCAGAAACCGGCTGGGGTTTTCATTCAGATTGGCCAGTATGCGGCCTGTGGCCCGTCCCTGCTTCTTTTTGAGCTCAATGCTAAGTTTATTCACATTGGCAAATGCGGCTTCTATGCCTGAGAAGAAGCCTGCCAGCAGAACCAGGAAAACCAAAATGATTATAGTGTATCCGTCCATCCTAACAAAAATAATGATTTAGGAAAACCAACGATCAAGCCGCTATTTTATATTTAAAAAAACTGAAACGAGTTTTTTCACTTCTTCATATGCTTTCTCCAACTCGTCATTTATTACTATCTGATCAAATTCGTGTGCGAACGACAACTCATACCGGGCTTTTGCAAGGCGCTCCTCCAGCGAGGCCTGTGTTTCTGTTCCCCTTTCACTGAGGCGTTCTCTCAACGCTTCAATAGATGGAGGCTGTATAAAGATAGTCAAAGCATTTTCATGATACTTCTCCTTTATTGATAATGCACCTTTCACATCGATGTCGACCATCGGTATCTGCTGATTATTCCAGATGCGTTCCAGTTCACTTTTCAATGTGCCATAATACTTACCGGCATATACCATCTCATATTCTGCAAAAGCGTTTTCCTCTATCCGGTGGTGAAATTCGTCTGTAGTTAGAAAATAATAATCCTTTCCGTGTACTTCATTGGCGCGTGGCGTGCGAGTGCTGGCGGAAACAGAAAAGGCCAGGACCGGCATGCTTGCCAGTAATTTTCTGACGATGGTGGTTTTACCGGCTCCGGATGGTGCGGTAACGATGATGATTTTTTTCTCCATTATGTTGTTTGCTTCAAATGCAAAACCCAAAAACCAGTGAAATGTTCGGCTGGTATTTGGGTTCTGACCGGCTATAAACGGTTTTGCTATATTCTTTTGATATCTGCTCCCAGTTTTCTCAGACGCTCGTCGATGTACTGGTAGCCGCGATCGATCTGATCGATATTCTGGATAGTGCTTTTTCCTTCTGCGCTCAGCGCTGCAATCAGGAGCGATACACCGGCCCGGATATCGGGCGATGACATGGTAATGCCGCGTAACGCGTGCTGGCGGCCCAATCCGATTACTACCGCACGGTGGGGATCACACAAAACAATCTGGGCGCCCATGTCGATCAGCTTATCGACGAAGAACAAACGGCTTTCGAACATCTTCTGATGGATCATTACACTTCCCTTTGCCTGGGTAGCTACCACCAGCACGATACTCAGCAGGTCCGGGGTAAAGCCCGGCCAGGGGTGATCCGCGATAGTAAGGATAGATCCATCCAGGAAGGTCTGTATCTCGTAGCTGTCCTGCGAAGGAATATAAATATCGTTATCCCTGATCTCCATCTGAATACCGAGTTGACGGAATTTTTCGGGGATGATGCCGAGATGTTCCACCCCTGCATTCTTGATAGTGATTTCGCTCTGGGTCATTGCAGCCAGTCCGATGAAAGAGCCAATCTCGATCATATCGGGCAGCATGCTGTGTTCGCAGCCACCGAGGTGTTTCACGCCTTCGATGGTGAGCAGGTTGGAACCTACGCCGCTGATACGGGCGCCCATTCGATTGAGCATCTTGCAAAGCTGCTGCAGGTAAGGCTCACAGGCTGCATTGTAAATAGTGGTGGTACCTTCTGCCATTACAGCTGCCATCACAATGTTAGCAGTTCCTGTAACGCTGGGCTCATCCAGCAGCATATAAGTGCCTTTTAGTCCACCATCGCCTGTTTCAAGGCGGAAATAGTTATCATCGGCTGCATATACAAAACGGGCACCCAGTTTTTCGAATCCGATGATATGGGTATCCAGCCTGCGGCGGCCTATTTTATCGCCTCCCGGTTTGGGAATAAATGCGCGGCCGAACCTGGCAAGCAGGGGGCCTGCAATCATCACCGAACCACGAAGACGGCCTGATTTCTTTTTGAATTCGGGGCTTTCCAGGTATTTCAGGTCTACTGCATCCGCCTGAAATTCGCAGGTATCCCTGCTGATACGGTTAATTTTAACACCAGCATCTCCAAGCAACTCTATCAGCAGATTTACATCTACGATATCCGGAATGTTTGTGATAGTCACTTTTTCCGGGGTCAGCATCACTGCACTGATGATCTGTAAAGCTTCGTTTTTGGCACCCTGGGGCACAATTTCCCCCTTTAAGCGGTTGCCGCCTCTTACTTCAAAAGCGCTGCTCACTTGTTCCTGTTTTTATTGAATTGTTTATTGTGCTTGTTGCTGTTGTTACCTTTATTACCGCTGTTTCCGCCGCCTTTGAATTTATTCTGCTGGAAATTCTTGCGTTTTCCGGAACGGAATTGCTCTCCACTGCTACTGGTCGGCTGTCCTCCGCCCGCGCTAAAGCTGGTTGTGCCAACCGGTGCATTACCCGGATGATACTCGAGTTGATTTTCGCTGATCGACATCAGTTCGCCCCTGATAGCATCATCATGAACACTTTCCTTATGCCAGTTGGTATAAGCGAGTTTCATATAGTTGGCGATACATTGTGTAAATCCTTCTTTTTTCTCCGGATTCTCTTCATGTATGGCTTTATCGATGATCAGTTCCAGGTTCTTACCGAAGTGGCGATTCCTGGGATATTTTTTAGGATAGGGCAACCTATCCGGTTTTGCTCTCAGTTTTTCTATAGTAGGTATCGGATAAGGCGATTCTACTTTCAGGGTGAAATTGGAAATATTAAAGATGTGGTCCCACAATTTATGCCTGAAGTCCTCCACATTCCTCAAATGCGGATTCAGCGTTCCCATCAGCTCTATCACGGCCATAGCATTGCGTTGGCGCTCATTGTCGTCTTCTATTGTAGACAGGTACTCCACCATTTTCTGGATATTCCTGCCGTACTCCTTCATTATCAGGTGATTACGAGTGGTATTGTATTCCATTATTTGTATTTAAAAAATGATTTGATGCTGGGACATCATAAGTGAAGCATAATAACCGGCAACAATTCATGCAAACATAATAAAAATTACGAATTACGAATTACGAAATAACGGGGAGATAACAGCGAAGTTGATCTTCGTGTTTACTATCTCCCCGTTATTTCGTAATTCGTAATTCCTAATTCGTAATTTTATTCAATGGAACAAGCTAAATTCCCGATACTTCTCCTCCACGGCTCTCTGGGTGCCGCCTCTCAATTTCAGCCATTAGCTGCCGGTTTATCGCCACACTACGATGTACATCAGCTTAATTTCAGCGGGCATGGAGATGCTCCGTTCTCTGAACAGGGCTTCAATATTCAGGTTTTTGCAGGCGAGGTGCTGTCTTACATGGAAAGCCGGCAACTGGACTTTGTAAATATTTTTGGTTACAGCATGGGGGGTTATGTGGCGATGTACCTGGCCCGACACTATCCGGAGAAAACCGGCCGGGTGATTACGCTGGGCACAAAATTCAACTGGAATGAAGCCACTGCGGGCAAAGAGGTCAGGCAACTGAATCCGGATCTGATACTTGAAAAGGTGCCGGCCTTTGCACAACTGCTGGAAGCCAGGCATACTGCGGCCGACTGGCGAACAGTAGTTTCACGTACTGCCCAGCTGATAGAAGAACTGGGGCACCAGGCTTTACTCAGGCAGGGCGATTTTGCGCAGATTGCCACTCCCTGTATGCTGATGATGGGCGACCGCGACAATATGGTGTCTTTCCAGGAAACTATTGAGGTATATAAATCCCTGCCCTTAGCGCAGCTGACCGTAATGCCGGATACGGCACATCCGCTCGAGAAAGCTGATGTACCGCTGCTGGCATATTATATAAGAAGATTTATTACGCAGCCGTTCTAGCGCTATTACTCATCCATGGCCATTTTTCCCCAGTTGGCATATTCTTCTTCCGTCCACAGTTCCGGGAAAAATACAATGCGCTTGTTTTTGGGCGGGAGATATTGCTGCCAGTTGGTACCTCCGGTAGCGGCAATGTCTTCCGGCTTTTGGTGCAGGTACCTGACGGCAGATTTATAATGCATGAGCGGCCAGCGCACGTTGATATTGAGGTCATATTCCCTGAGGAGTGGAATAACAGCCTGTTGTTCATCGGGACTCAGCTGCTTATAACGGGCCTGCATATTACAATCGCGGTAACGGGTAGCCAGTTGCAGGAAGGTATCCATATATTTCAGCTCAAACTGCTTCAGTGTCAGGGTTTTATTGCCGGTGGCCAGTTCAGTGGCACCACTTCTCCAGTATATCTTCTCCAGTATATCCTTCAGCTCCAGGTGTTGTACTTCCCTGCGGGCAGGCTCATATACCAGGTTCGTTAATTCCGTGGAACAAATCTCGATCATACGGAATTGTCCGCTCTGAAATCCGCTGGCGGGCAACAGTGCCATCCTGAACTGCAGGAACTGATCCTTATCCATTCCATCTACCATGATTTCGAAGGAGTGAATGAGGTTGCGGAAATAATTATTAATCCTTTTAAGCTGGGTATTGAATATTTCTGCAGTCAGTACAGGAGCAAGACAGATCTGTTCAATGGCCTGAAGGCTTAATTTAAAATACAATTCCGTGATCTGATGATAAATAATAAAAATGTTCTCATCAGGAATCGGCGTGCGGGGATGTTGTAAATTCAGCAGTACATCCAGTTGAATATAATCCCAGTATGTGAGGTAGTCCGCGTACAGTAATCCATCCAGGTAAGACGACAAGTTCTGACCCATAGCGGCATACTTTTCTTCCAGCCGCTTTATTTTTTCGGCAATTTCTGCGGTAACCATGATGAAAATTAATCATTAAGAATGAAATGGCCCAAACAGGCCGTCATCCTTAAAAATTATTATTCCACCACGTTGATAGTCCGGTAAAAGCTTTCTTCCAGGGAGATCAGGGTTTCAGTTCTTTCAATGCCTTTTATTTTCTGCAGTTCATCGTGGAGTATGCGACGCAGCTGGGTAATATCCTTACAGATGATCTCTGCAAACATACTATAGCTGCCTGTGGTATAGTTCAGTCGTACCATTTCAGGGATCTTACGCAATTCTTTTGCTACAGTGTCGTACATGGAACTTTTCTCCAGGTAAATACCTATAAAGGCAATTACATCGTAGCCTATCATTTTTAAATCTACATGTAATTTAGTACCTTTAACTACACCCAGTTCTTGCAATTTCTTCATTCTCACGTGGATAGTACCGCCGGAAACGAAAAGTTTCTTCCCCAGATCGGCGTATGAGATCTCAGCATTAGACATCATCTCGCTGATAATCTGTAAATCGAGTTTGTCAATATTCAAATTGTGGCTCATTTTTACAATTTGTTTTTGAATGTATTAAAGTTAAGTGCAAATATTTAAAAAATATCGAAAATTCCAAAATTCTTCTTAAAAAATTTGCAAGAAACTACCCTTCTATTTAGATTTGCATCATAATCATTACGAAAACGGCTATAGGAAAGCATTAGCAGTAAATGGTTAATAATATACTGTGGGATGATGAAATTGGCAGACATGCCCTCTTGTCTCGGGGGTGGGGATCACAGGATAAACGTAGTATAATTGGGTTGACCACTAATCTTATTTGTGCTATGGCTAACTGCCTCGTGGAGGTTCGACTCCTCCTCCTACAGCTAATTGGTTTAAAGAGCTCGTAAGCTACCATGCTTCCGGGCTTTTTTTTATTTTAACCGGGGCCCTTCCCCGACGGGCTCTCCGCCCGGGTAACTAAAAGCTGACAGCCAAAGGCTAAAAGCTGTTTTCTATTTTCCTATTTTTGCGCCAAATGGGACAAAAGAAATTACAACGATTTGCAGATATTGAAACTTTCCCTAATGTATTGATATACCCGGAGGGTATGCAGGGAAAGTGGAATGAATTCTTTAAAAATAACCACCCTGTTACATTGGAACTGGCTTGTGGGAAAGGGGATTATACGGTGGGCCTTGCGCGGTTATTCCCGGATCAGAACTTTATAGGGGTTGATCTGAAAGGCAATCGTATCTGGAGAGGGGCTAAAACCGCCCTGGATGAGACGCTGAACAATGCCGCTTTCCTGCGTACACAGATCGACAAGCTCAATAACTATTTTGCGGCGGGCGAAGTAAAAGATATCTGGATCACTTTTCCGGATCCATTTCTGCGTAAATCGAAAGCCAAAAAGAGATTGACACATCCTAAGTTCCTGCAGCTTTTTCAGCCGTTGCTGGCACCGGGAGCTACCATTAACCTGAAAACCGACTCAACTGAGTTATATGAGTTTACCCAGGAAGTGATTGCTGTTACCGGATGTACAGTGGTAGAAAATATTCCGGACGTATATGCGTTACCCGAAGTACCACCTCTGCTGAAGATACAGACCTATTATGAGGGCATGCACCTGGCAGATGGCAGAACTATCCGCTATCTGAAATTCAGATTACCGGATGCTGTGTTGAACTGGAGAGAAATAAAACTACCTTCCGATGAAGCAACCGTTGGTGGAGAAGATTGATTTCTACTATAACGCCGAGGGTTATATGGTATTTACAGAAAAATATCACCTGGAACGGGGATATTGCTGCGGAAACGGTTGTAAACACTGTCCTTTTGAATATGAAAAAGTACCTGAACCCAAAAGATCCGCCCTCCTTGCCAGTCGCAGGGAAGAAAAAGGAAGAGAAAACCACTAAAACGGACTCTTTCTTTCAAGTCGTTTTTAAGATTGCAAGAACGATTCCCCGTGGCAGGGTCACTTCTTATGGCGCCATTGCTGATGCGTCGGGATTGAAACTCACCGGCCGGATGGTGGGCTGGGCCATGAATGCAGCAGGCAGTGCCAAACCGGCCGTACCAGCCCATCGCGTGGTAAACAGCAAAGGAGAACTAAGTGGCAGAAGTCACTTCGCCACTCCTACCCTTATGCAGGAACTACTGGAGCAGGAGGGTGTCAAAGTAAAGGGCGATAAAATAGAGCATTTTAAAACCGTATTCTGGGATCCGGCCCAACCTGAAAAAAAGGCCAGACGGAGCAGGAAAGATTAAGTATTTATCCGGCATCCGGTTGAGGTGCAGCATTATATTCAATATGACAATACTAAAGTTAAAGCTGGATCAGGATCAATTAGTGGAAGACTTCTTCGAAAGTTCTTTCCTGATCGGTATTGCATCTTCTGTACGGGATTACCAACTGTGCTGGCATATTAATCATCACCTGCGTACCAGCTTCAGGATAAACAATCATCTCGAGATCACGTTGTCCAAAAAAACAAGATCGTTTTATTTCCCTGTATTCGAATTCCAGGAGCCTACAATATCCGTAACCCATTATTTATACAATAATCATTGCCATGCGGAATTCCTGTTGCCAGAGCTGAAACACATCGATTTTTTGTGGATGATCAAGGGAGATTATTATCAACCCGCAGAGATAAAAAAATTATTGGAAGAATTGCGCCTTGTTCCGCCTGTACAATTAGTATCTTTACTGGACATCAGGGAAATTAAAAACAAGATGAACCTTATTTTTTAGCGAAGGTATTGTTTACCTCCGCAAGATATTTTGACCAGATTCCGATGACGGACCCCAAAATTTTACTTACTTAAATACCTGATCTATGTGGGAAGAAAAACACAACTCGCTTTACAGGGCATTTGTATTCAAGGATTTTAGGGATGCTTTTGCTTTTATGACAAAAGTTGCGCTGATCGCGGAAAAAATGGACCATCACCCCAACTGGAGCAACGTCTACAATAAAGTAGAAATATCCCTCAGCACACATGATGCCGGTGATATTGTGACTGCAAAAGACAAGTTAATGGCAGAGGCCATCGACAAATTGCTTTAACCAAATTTATAATAGCCTTTTGTGAAGCGCATTATTTTAGTGTTGCTGCTGTATTGTTATTCAGCAGAATCGTTTGCTGTAACCGACCGCGCTCCGTCAGATACATTGATAGCAGATGCCACATTTTCACTGGTGAAAATGGACTTACTGCCTTATATACAAGTGCTCTCCGGTAATGATCAATACCCAGGCATTGCGCAGGTCAGCAGACTCCCGTTTTCCAGACAGGAGCACATTTTCCATAATTATACAAGAAACAATGGCCAGGTGAACGACTCCTGGCTAAAGCTGATCATAAAAAACACATCCGGCCAGCCTTTGTCGGCAGTATTTTTTACGGGCTGGCATGACTTTATGTACTGGTTTTCGCAGTCTCCGGGCGACACGCCTCAGCACCTGATATCCACTGGTCTGATGCTCGACAACGGCAATGTGGAAAGATGGAACCACTACGGGTTTCCGGTACAGGTACCTGCCGGCAGCGTCCGTTCTTTCTACCTTCATATCATCAATAAATCCTACAATGAAAATGCCCTGATGCCGATACTGCTGAGTAAGGATGCATATGCAACGCTGCGCGATCAGCAACAGCATGCATTCCGGAAGGAAGCAGTTGTTATCCAGGTATTACTGGGAGCATTACTGGTGTTTTTCAGCATCTCGGTCATCAACTACATACAATTACCTGACAGATCCTATATTTACTTTGCGACCTATGTGATGGGGCTGATCCTGTTCTTTGCATTGCGGCTGGAAACCAAGCCCTATCAGCTTTCATTCTTTCATCAATGGCCCATGCTGAAATACTACTGGGATATCCCGGGGCTGTTGTTTTGCTTTTACCTGATGTACCTGCTATTTGGCAATTCATTCCTGAATCTGACGGAACGTTATCCTTTCATGGAGAAGGCGTTCACCTGGGTGGCTGCCATTGTAGGCGGGCTGATCATCCTCTGTATGTACAGCATTGCGGAGCAGCAATTTCACCTGCCTGTAATCATATACAGCTATGTTTATTTTGTGACCCTGATACCGTTGCTGGCGGTGTTTGTAGCATTGGCAAAGCGCTCCAGACATCATCCGCTGGTCAGGTTCTTCCTCTATGGATCGGTGTGCCTGTACCTCGCCTGCCTGGGCTCTTTCCTAACGCAGGTTTGGCCACTGGGGCTACTAAGCGCGCTGGGCGAACTGGCCTCCCCTTCGGTGCTGCTGATCAGCGGCGTATCTTTACAGGCCATGTTTTTCCTGGCCGGACTCAGCTACCGGAACA
This sequence comes from Chitinophaga sp. 180180018-3, assembly GCF_037893185.1. NCBI lineage: Bacteria > Pseudomonadati > Bacteroidota > Chitinophagia > Chitinophagales > Chitinophagaceae > Chitinophaga > Chitinophaga sp. 180180018-3. The sequence continues at coordinate 7,162,145 of NZ_CP140772.1, forward strand.
AGCTGGTGCACCAGGAGCGGACACGCACCCAGGAGCTGCTTATCCGCCAACTGAATAAAAATAAGGAACTCCAGCGCAAGCTGAACGAACAACTGGAAGAGCTGGTGAAAGAACAAACCACTGAGATACTGCGCAAAAAACAGGAACTGGAAGAACAACGAAAAATACAACTGGAAACTGAGTACGACAAAAAACTCACGGAAATAGAACTGAAGGCTATCAGAGCACAGATCAACCCGCATTTTATTTTCAACTGTCTGAATTCCATACAGCTTTTCGTCATGCAGCGGGATTATGAATATGCCCAGAAATATCTTTCCGATTTTTCTTACCTTATCCGTAAAACGCTGGATTTCTCCCGTCGTAATTTTATTACGCTGGCAGATGAGATAACCTATTTGAATACTTACCTGGGACTAGAGAAGATGCGTTTCGAAAACAGAATGGAATATGAAATAGTGGTGGATCCCGTTATTGCTACAGCAGAGCTGGAAATACCCGCCATGTTATTACAACCTTATGTTGAGAACGCTGTCAAACACGGTATGACCAACCCCAGGCAGCCAACAGGTAAACTATCTATTTTCTTTAACCAGGTAGCTTCAGATATGCTGGAATGTATAATAGCAGACAACGGTATCGGTATCACGCGTGCACGTTCCATGCGGATGCTCCCCAGGAGTCATCAGTCGTCTGGTATGGAGATCAGCCAAAACCGGGCGGAGCTGCTGAATAAAATGTACAATACAGGTATTCATATAGAAATCATTGACCGATCTACTGCCGACGAATCCGATAGTGGTACTACCGTAAAGATCCTTATACCCCAATTATAATTTAGTGTATCCGTTAATGTTATGTTATGATCAAGGCAATTATAATAGATGATGAAAGAAACAGCAGGGATATTATTGCCCTGATGCTGGAGAAGTATTGTCCGGAAATCACCATTGCAGACATGGCATCAGATTGCGCAGACGGGATAGCAAAAATAAAACAGCATCAACCCCAATTAGTTTTTCTAGACCTCGAAATGCCCGATGGTACCGGATTCGACGTACTTGCCGGCACGTTACCGGAGATCCCATTCGAAGCTGTATTCGTTACTGCTTTCGAAAAGAAATTCCTGCACGTGATTCGTTTCAGCGATGTAGAACTGATACTCAAGCCTATAGATAAAGAAAGCCTCTTACAGGCCGTAGCTCAGGTATCTGCCCGCCTGGGCAACAACTACCAACGTAACCGGTACCAGGTATTATTGGAAAACTTCAACAACAGCAATCCTTCAGCATGGCAACTGTTGATACCAGCCACTAACGGTCAGGCATATATTATCACGATGCCGTCGATTGACTACCTGGAAGTAGTGGGCGAAAACTGTATGTTCTGTTTAAACACCCGCGAGCAGATAGTTGCAATGCAGTCATTCCGCTACTATGCTGATCTTTTCTCCACATTACAATTCTATCAGATCAACAACAGCCAGATGGCGCAAATACCTAATATCCGCAGAATAGATAACAACGGAAAAGTGGTGATGAAAAGCGGAACCCTGCTGGATATTACAGAGCGCAGGCAACGAGACCTGCTACACAGGATCTCGCATAAATAATTTTTCGTGTATGCCTTTCCGTATTTATATAATTTCAATTTTTCAAGGGCCTTCTCTTAGATTTTATCAAATAAACCGGCTTATAACTCCACTGTCTGTACTTTAATACCCGATAATTTCCTTTTTTAACATTTGCGCGAAGAATACGTAACAATTTCTTAACAAAAAAATTGGGTGGAATAACTTTAGGTTGTACATTTGACTCGCAAAACAAAAAAGTCAAACGGTCAGTTTTGTTTGCACCCGGACTTATGGCAGAACAAGACCAGAAACGAACTATCATACTGGAGGCGGCTTTAAAGCGCTTCAAACGGTTCGGCTTGTCTAAAACTACCATGGAGGAAATAGCCAGGGATCTGGAAATTTCAAAAGGTTCTTTGTACTACTATTTTTCAGATAAAGAGTCCATCTATGCAGCGGTAGTGGAGCGGATGATAGCTGATTGTTTTATAGACATGTCGGCTTACGTGAATGAAGCACCTTCGACCATGGCAATTGTGGACCGTTATCTGGCATTGAAAGAAAAGATGTTGCTGGAATATCATTTCCTGTTCGGGGTAAACGAATGGATAAAGGATGTTCCATCAAACCGGATGCGGCAGACCATTGAGCTGTTGCAACAGGTTGAAATTTCTTTCCTCTCCGACACCATAGCAAAAGGCGTGGCCAGTGGAGAACTCAATGGGGATACGGATCCGGACCCAACTGCGCAGTTATTGGTGAATGTATTATTCGGTTTATGGGTAATATGGTGCAAGTGGCAGGCAGCGGGTTTTGATCCTCATGATCGGGAAGCATTAAAATGTTTCATGGCCCGTGAAAAGCAAGTATTGACCATTTTTTTTAATGGGTTAAGATATCGACCAGGAATCAACTAAGGATCGCAAAGATTAATGTAGAGAATCAATATACAGGAATAGTTTTAATGAATATTTAAATTTAACGACAGATGAAAAAGTTGATTGTAATGGCCGCAGTAGCACTGTTTGGCACACAAGTAGCAAAGGCTCAGTTTTCGAAAGGCGATGTTATTTTAGGTGGTAATCTGAATGTTCACTCCCGTTCAGATAAAGAAAAGGATGCAGATCAGAAAAAAACTTCCACTTCCTTTGGCATTAGCCCTAAAGTTGGTGTTGCCCTGAATCAAAATTGGGTAGTCGGCGTATTTGCCAGCTCTGACTTCGGTTTCGCTAAAGCTTACGACGGAACTAAAACAAAAACTTATACCGTAACTCCAGGTATCTTCGCACGTAACTACCATATGCTGGGTCAGAGCAAGTTTGCTTTCTTCGCAGAAGCTAACGCTGGTTATCACTTTGGTGGTGAAAAAGTAAAAGATGTTAAGACTGCTACCTACAATGGCTTTACAGTAAATGTACTGCCTGGTATCTCTTACTTCGTAACTAAACACTTCATGATTGAAGGTGCTTTTGGTGGTCTGAGCTATAACTATGATCAGAAGAAAACTGAAGCAACAGGAGCTAAAACCAACACCAGCAAATTTGATTTCGATTTCCCGAGCAAATTCATGCTGGGTGTAAACTGGATTTTTTAGTCTTTAGTTAACTATTAGTAATAACAAGAAGACCTTAGCGATTTTAATATCTGCTAAGGTCTTCTTGTTATTGTTAAATACTAATATTGTTTCTTCTGTTGTCCGGGAGCAAATGGTTTGGCCGATTTGGTGCCATATATTTTCTTTTGTTGTCCGGGCGGCAGGTTCTGCGAAGTGCCTTCAACCGGGTAAGTAGTAACACAACTGCTGTAAACAACAGCCATTATCAAAAGCGACAGTAGCAGTTTAATGTTTTGCATGGCAGAATTGATTTAGAGTTTCTATTAAATGCAACGGAGATCACCATATCAATACTATGTGATCTCCGCTGCAATTGTTAAAATGCTAAAAACTAGCTATTCATCGAAATGAGGAATTCTTCGTTATTCTTTGTTCCGCGCATATGTTGCAGCATGAAGTGCATAGATTCATCTGTATTCATATCACCCAGGTGATTACGCAGGATGTGTATACGTTTGAGAGAATCTTTATCCAGCAGCAGATCATCGCGACGGGTAGAGGAAGCAGAAACATCGATGGCCGGGAAAATACGTTTGTTCGCCAGTTTACGATCCAGCACCAGTTCCATGTTACCGGTACCTTTAAATTCTTCAAAGATCACTTCGTCCATTTTAGAACCAGTATCGATCAGCGCAGTAGCAAGGATGGTCAGTGAGCCACCGTGCTCTATTTTACGCGCAGCACCGAAGAACTGTTTAGGTTTCTGCATGGCGTTGGCTTCCACACCACCGCTCAATACTTTACCGGAAGCCGGAGCCACGGTATTGTGGGCCCTTGCCAGACGGGTTATTGAGTCGAGCAGAATCACCACATCATGCCCACATTCTACCAGGCGTTTAGCTTTCTGAAGGGCAATGGCAGATACTTTCACGTGTTTTTCCGCAGGTTCATCGAAAGTAGAAGCAATTACTTCCGCCTTCACGTTACGTTCCATATCGGTTACCTCTTCCGGACGCTCATCTATCAGCACCACCATCAGGTAAATTTCCGGGTGGTTGGTGGCAATAGCGTTAGCCACTTCTTTCAGCAACATGGTTTTACCCACCTTCGGTTGTGCAACGATCAGTCCACGCTGACCTTTACCGATAGGTGTAAACATATCCATAATACGGGTAGAGTAGTTATTGGAAGTAGTAGTCAATCTCAGTTTCTCAAATGGAAACAGTGGTGTCAGATAGTCGAAAGGCACGCGGTCGCGTACTTCTTCGGGTGACTTGTTATTGATTGTTTCTACTTTCAGGAGGGCAAAGTATTTCTCACCTTCTTTAGGCGGACGAACAGAGCCTCTCACCGTATCGCCGGTTTTCAGACCAAAGAGTTTGATTTGGGAAGGCGATACATAAATATCATCAGGAGAACTAAGGTAGTTGTAATCTGAAGAGCGGAGGAAACCATAGCCGTCGGGCATCATTTCCAGCACGCCTTCGCTCACGATCACGCCATCGAATTCTATATTGAAAACCGGTTCTTTCTTGTTACTATTACTAGTGCTTGGAAAGCGATTCTTCTGTGCAGCAGGAGCTACGCTGACTTCAACTTCACTCGGCATTACAAAATCATCTTCTTCCGCTTCATCTTCTGCCGGTGGAATTACCACAACTTCTTCTTCCTCTTCCGGTTCTTCATCTTCTGTGAAGGAAGGGATGATAACATCATCGTCATCATCGAAAGTAAGGGAAGGAATGCTATCCAGATCTATTTCAAAATCTTTGATCTTAGGCTTTGCAGAAGCTGCAGGAGCTGGTTCTGGCTCATGCTCTTTTGTTTTACCGCTTACTTTTTTCGCTGTTTTCTTAGCAGCAGGTTTTTCTTCAGCGGGTGCTGCTTCTTCAGCATGGCTAGGCTCGTCTTTCTTTACAGGTTTGCGTTTGCGTGCTTTCTTTTCGTCTCCGTTGGCTTGGTTATCTTCTGAGGCTAATACTGCTTGTTTATCAAGGATTTTGTAGATAAGGTCCTGTTTGTTCAGTTTTTTTGCGTTGGGAACTTCCAGTTTCTCTGCAATATCAAGCAGCTCAGGAACGAGCATGTCGTTCAGTTGTAAGATGTCGTACATCATCTGTGTTGTCAAATTTTAGAAGTGTTGTGAGGCGGGTACCACTGCATACCAACATACACCAATTACAAATAATTGTTTTTGAGTCAATAAATTTAATTAGCTTATTAAATTTGATAGGGAATGATTGAGTTTAGGAACTGCTGATGAAGATGGAAAATGAACTTAATCAGGCAGAATATACCGCAAGATTAAAACAAGTTTTATTATTATCCAAAAAATTTTAAGTAATCATGCCCCAAAGTCTGCCCGTGTAGCGCACTCCGATAGGCCGGGCAAGAGTGTCAGAAGCACGCTCAAACCGCCATTCCACGCGTCTGAAGGCATTCCGGGGTCACTTTTTAACATTTCCTTTGCATCCCGGGCGTTGAAAAACGCTGACCGTGGGGGTATATACTATGAAGTTTTCCACTTATTTTTGCAATCCTAAAAATTTAATTCATATGAGCCAAAGGGTGAAAGTCAAACAGATCCTGTCGGACGACAGGATGAACTACGAAGTTACAGTTAAGGGTTGGGTGCGTTCTTTCCGCAACAACCAGTTTATAGCTTTGAACGATGGCTCCACCAATAATAATTTACAGATCGTTATCAATCAGGAACAGCTGGATGCCGCGCTGCTGAAGCGTATCACCACCGGCGCCTCTATAAGCGCCACCGGTGAGATCATTCCTTCGCTGGGTAAAGGTCAGCGTGTGGAACTGAAGGTCTCCACCCTGGAGGTGCTGGGCGATTGTGATCCTGAGAAATATCCGCTGCAGCTGAAAAACAAGCCCAGCCTGGAATACCTGCGCGAGATTGCGCACCTGCGCTTCAGAACCAATACCTTTGGCGCCGTTTTCCGCGTGCGTCATGCGCTGGCATTTGCAGTGCACCGCTTCTTTAACGATCGTGGTTTTGTATACCTGCATACCCCTATCATCACTGCATCAGATGCAGAAGGCGCAGGTGAAATGTTCAGGGTAACTACCCTGGATCCTAAAAATCCGCCAGTGACCGAAAGCGGGGATGTAGACTATAAGGAAGATTTCTTCGGAAAGTCTACCAACCTTACTGTTTCCGGACAGCTGGAAGGAGAACTGGGGGCCATGGCATTCGGAGAGATCTATACTTTCGGCCCAACTTTCAGGGCGGAAAACTCTAATACTGCCCGCCACCTGGCTGAATTCTGGATGATAGAGCCGGAAATGGCGTTCTATGAACTGGAAGACAACATGGACCTGGCCGAAGCTTTCATCAAATCTGTGATTGGATACGTGCTGGAAAACAACCGCGATGATCTCGACTTCCTCGCAGCCCGCCTGGTGGAAGAGGAAAAGCAGAAGCCACAGCAGGAACGCAGTGAAATGGGCCTGATAGAAAAGCTGGAGTTTGTGCTTCACAACGAGTTTATGCGCATCACCTACACTGAAGCGATCGATATTCTGAAAAACAGCAAACATAACAAGAATAAGAAGTTCCAGTACCTGATCGAAGACTGGGGCGCCGATCTGCAAAGCGAGCACGAACGCTACCTTGTTGAAAAACACTTTAAGAAACCTGTAATACTGACTGATTATCCCAAAGAAATCAAGTCGTTTTACATGAAGCTTAACAGCGACAATAAAACAGTACGCGCCATGGATATCCTGTTCCCCGGAATAGGTGAGATGGTAGGCGGCTCCCAGCGTGAGGAAGACTACGACAAACTCGTTAACCGCATGAGGGAAATGCATGTACCGGTAGAAGAACTGAGCTGGTACCTGGATACCCGCCGCTTCGGCACCGCCCCGCACTCCGGCTTTGGCCTGGGCTTCGAGCGCCTGATCCTTTTCGTAACCGGTATGACTAATATCCGCGACGTAATTCCATTTCCAAGAACCCCGAAAAACGCAGAGTTCTAAACAGCTATTAGCCATTAGTTATAAAGAGAAAGACCAGAGCGAATAATATTTGCTCTGGTCTTTCTCTTTATAACTAATGGCTAATAGCTTTATGGATTTCTATGTTGGTTGCATCTCTATTCATGAAAGCCACCCAAAGCTGTTTATCACGCTGGTATTCGCGTTACTAACTGCTAAAGGCTAACAGCTATTTTCGTATACCCTAAACCGTTAACTATGGCTGAAATGAACACCGCTCCGGAAGGAGGCAAAAAAAGAGGTACCCGCGGCAATAAAAAATCTACACGTGTAGATATGACACCTATGGTAGATCTGGGATTTTTACTGATCACATTTTTTATGCTCACCACTACCCTCGCCCAGCCCAAAACCATGGATCTGCTGATGCCGAGAGACGACGGAAAACCTATGCCCCTGGCCGCAAAGAAAGCACTGACTGTTATTCTTGGTCCGGATAACCGTATTGCCTGGTACGAGGGAATGGGCGACGATCCGGCAACGCCGCCGGCCGTGCATTACTGCAGCTATGCCAATCAGAAAGGAATCCGTGATGTCATCATCCGAAAAAAAGAAGAAGTACAGGAAGCCTTCCGGAAAAACGACCTGATGGTATTAATCAAAGCAGATAAAAAAGCGAACTACAAGAACATGGTGGATATCATGGATGAAATGCTTATCAACAAGATAGACCGGTACGCTGTGGCAGACATTACTCCCCGGGAAGAAAATTACTTTAACCAGCAGCCAGCGGCGGTCCGTTAACCGTTAGCTGCTGAATTTTTCCCTACCTTTACCGTTCCAAAACAATAATTCACATATGGCAACAACCCACTCTATCCCCTCAGTGGATCTTGCAGATTTCACTTCCGGTGATGCAGGCCGAAAAGCTGCCTTCGTGCAGCAATTAGGGAAGGCTTATGAAGAAGTTGGTTTTGTAGCGGTAAAGAATCATGGGATTCCTGATGAATTGATTGCAGACCTCTACAATTACGTACAACAATTCTTCAAACTACCTTTCACAACAAAGCATACCTACGAGATCCCCGAACTGGCAGGCCAGCGTGGCTACACTTCCTTCGGGAAAGAACATGCAAAAGGCTACGACGCACCAGATCTGAAAGAGTTCTTCCAGTTTGGCCAGACCGTGGAAGATAAAGATCCTATTGCCGTCGAATACCCGGGCAATGTACAGGTAGCTGAAGTACCCGCATTCACGCCTACTTTTTTTAAAGCGTACCGCGGCTTTGAGCAATCAGGCAAATACCTGCTGCAGGCCATCGCCCTGTTCCTGGGACTGGACGAACATTATTTCGATAACAAAGTACACAATGGGAATTCTATTCTGAGAGCGATTCATTATCCTCCTATTACAGAAGAGCCTAAGTCGGCTATCAGAGCGGAACAGCATGAAGATATTAACCTGATCACCCTGCTGGTAGGCGCCTCCGCCGATGGATTGCAGATACTCGACAAACAAAATAACTGGGTACCGGTAACTTCCCTGCCGGAACAGATCGTGGTAAATGTGGGAGACATGTTGCAGCGGTTAACCAACAACCGCCTAAAATCAACTACCCACCGCGTAGTAAATCCACCCCGCGAACTGTGGAATACTTCGCGTTATTCCATTCCGTTTTTCCTCCATCCTCAGTCGGGCATGAAACTGGATTGCCTGGAAAGCTGCGTGACAGCGGAAAATCCACTGGCATATGAACCTATTACTGCCGGCGAATACCTGGATGAGCGCTTACGCGAGATCGGACTGAAAAAATAATATCATAAATAGTAAAGTCCCGGCAAACTAGTGTTTACCGGGACTTTACAAATAATATCCTGCACATAGGCAAGTCATTCCTTAATGGTTTTCAATCTGGTTATTCTTAAAATCCGAGCTTTCCCGACGTTGATGGGCAATTAACCTATCCAGTAATAACAACTGATCACAACGGACAAAAGGCCATAATCGCTATAACTTTTACGGATATTACAAGTATTGTGCCTTTATTATTCCGGTGCCTTAGCAATATTGGCAACACGGTTGTATTTTGTCGGGATATTTGATTACCTTATAGCCGTTGAATCGGGATTTCACTTAAAATAAGCTGTGTTTCTACGTCATATTCCTTTTTTGAGAGCTGTGCTACTACATAGCATCACTGCCTACGGAGGCCCGCAAGGACATCTGGCAATGATGATGAAAACATTTGTACAGCAGCGCAAGGATGTAACAGAGCAGGAGTTGATGGAGTACAATGCCTTTTGCCAATTGTTACCGGGTGCTTCTTCCTCTCAGACCCTTACGCTGATTGGTTATAAACGCGGAGGTGTAGTGCTGGCTGTTATTACCCTCCTGATATGGATTGCGCCTGCCTGCCTGATCATGGGTTCTCTTAGTTTTCTGTTACAGTATTTCGGGAAAACCGCGCTCCATACTGATATTTTCAAGTACGTGCAACCTATGGCAGTGGGTTTCCTGGCCTACGGCGGCATCCGCGCGTTCAAGATAAGTATCAATAGTGTGGCCACTTTCGCCATTATGGTCGTGTCCATGTTTACCGCGTTCTACCTTAAATCGCCGTGGACTTTCCCGGCGTTGATAATTCTGGGCGGAATCGTTTCCAACTTCAGTAATAAAAGAATCCCGGGAAATACGGAGAAACCCAGGAAGATACAGTGGGGCAACATATGGCTTTTTGCCACGATATTCATATTGGCAGGTATCCTGTCGGAAATGGCCCGAACCCATGAATGGATAACCCGGCGCCCGTTCAACCTGTTTGAAAACTTTTACCGTTTCGGCAGCCTGGTATTCGGCGGCGGCGATATCCTGATTGCGATGATGCTGGAACAATATGTGACCCGCGCCAAATCACAGTACCTGACAGCAGAAGAGCTGCTGACCGGAGCGGGTATTATGAGAGCCCTCCCCGGCCCTACCTTCTCTATTTCTGCTTATGTAGGCGGTATGGCCATGCGCAATCTGGGCATGGGATACCAGTTCCTCGGCTGTATACTGGCGCCTGTTGCCATTTTTTTGCCGAGCCTGCTACTGGTACTTTTCTTTTTCCCTATCTGGAATAATCTAAAAAAGTACGTTGTCATTTACCGTGCCCTGGAAGGGATCAATGCCGTAGTGGTAGGGATTATGTGGGCGGCTACCCTTATCCTGTTTTTCGCCATACCCATTACCTGGTACAACCTGCTGATCATGGCCAGCACGCTGGCATTGCTATGCTTCAGTAAACTACCATCCCCCTTTATTGTACTGACGTGCCTATTATTGGGATGGTTGTTATGATACGGTGATATTATACTCCTTAATCTTGTTATACAGCGTGGTAAGCCCGATTCCCATCAGCTCTGCTGCCCTGGTTTTATTGCCTTTGGCATGAGCCAGTACTTTTACGATATGTTGTTTTTCCATATCCGCCAGCTTTAAGGAAGATGAGTGTTCAATACTTCCCTGTTGAAAATCGAACGGCAACACGGGTGTATCCAGTGTATCCGTATCCGTGAGGATGGCTGCCCGTTCTATAATATTGCGCAGTTCCCTGATATTTCCTTTCCAGCTGTGCTGTTGCAGCGCCTGCAGGAAGGCCGGGGTCATGCCGGTGAAGCGTTTATTCATCTTAGGTGCAATCTGCTGCAGGAACCAGTTTGCCAGCACAGGGATATCTTTCCGTCGCTCATTCAGAGAAGGCAGGGATATCTGGAAAGCAGAAAGCCTGTAAAACAGGTCGGCCCGGAAATGGCCATCAGCTATTTCCTGTTCCAGCTGCCGGTTAGTAGCTGCTATTACACGAACATCCGTTTTTGTTGGCCTGGTTTCTCCTACTTTATAGAACTCCTGGGTTTCCAGCACCCGTAGCAGTTTGGCCTGCAGCTCAATGGCCATCTCCCCTATTTCATCGAGGAAAATGGTGCCTCCGCGGGCCTCTTCAAAGAAACCTTTCTTGTCTTTTACCGCACCGGTAAATGCACCGGCCACATGCCCGAACAACTCACTCTCGAGTATTTCCCTGCCGATGGCGCTACAGTTAACGGCAACGAAAGGATGCTGCCGGCGCTGGCTGCCTTCGTGAATCGCATGGGCGAATACCTCCTTCCCGGCGCCTGTTTCTCCCAGGAGCAACACGGTCATATCGGAAGGTGATACTTTCTCCGCCAATGCAATGGCGGCGCGTATTTCAGGAGATTCTCCGAGTATGCTGCTGAAATCATACTTTCCGCCTATTTTCTTTTCCAGATCACGGATACGGAATTGCAGACGGGCTTTGTCCATCGCTTTACTTACCAGCGGCAACACCCGGTTATTATCATCTCCCTTGGTAATATAATCAAATGCCCCGTTCTTGATAGCCTGTACCCCATCGGCGATATTGCCATAGGCAGTGAGTACAATGGTTTCTGTTTCCGGGTATTTTGCACGTATCTGTTGTACCAGCTCTACACCATTACCATCCGGTAGTTTTACATCAGACAGGATTACCTGAATTTCTTCTTTTTCCAGGATCTTCATGGCCGCCCGTACATTGGGCGCCTCGTGCAGCGTATAGCCCTCCAGGGCCAGCAGCCTGCTGAGCAGCTTACGCAGCTGATCTTCGTCGTCGATAATTAAAATATGGCCTTTAGACATAGCCCTGCAAAGATAATAATAGGTCCTATGCCTTGTTGAATTTTATCTGTTGGCAAACGGGTCATCTTTTTATTTCGAGCCAGTTCTTACTCCGCTTACCTTCTTCATAGCGGCTGCTGGCCTTTCTGGCTATGATACCCGGCCACTGCTGTTGGGCGGCCTTTTCAAAAAGTGCCTTGCCATTTTTTTGCGTGTAGGGGGAAAAAAGAAGCGGTTTGCCGGAGTACTGTTCCAGGAGGGCTTCTAATAGCTGCTTACGCTCCAGCAATGGCATCTGTTGCAGGTCGTGCCCATCGAGGTGCAGCAGGTCGAAAATCAGGTACACCGGGTTGTTCTGATCGCGAACGCCATGTTGCTTATCAAGTAAAATAATCTCTCCATCCATCACCACATTGTGCGAAATTTTCTCCACGGCAGCAGCAATAGCCGGAAACTTTTTCAGACAGGATTTTCCGGTTTCATCATACAGGCTAACCTGATGTTCCTGTACCGCAGCTATCGTTCTTTGTCCACCTAAAGCAGCTTCAAAAAGCCAGCCGGGGTCATCGAAGGGAGCTACTGCCTGCGTTGCCAGCATAGGTTTATATCGCTTTTTTATTGCTTGTAAAGGGTCAACATCCGGTTCGTTTGCTAAACCTCTGACGGGTCTGTTCTTCGAAGCTGAGCGGGCTGTTTCTTTTTCTTTCAGTCCGCGTTGTTTCACCGATTCCGGCGTATAGTCTTCACTGTTATATTCCTCAACAGCGTATTTGTCTTTATGCTTGATCAGCAGCCAGGCGTTTGCATCTGCCGTTTTCATCTTTACTACAGCAAACTCCCCTTTCAACTTTTTTCCTTTCAGCACTATTTTCAGATCGCCTTTGTCCAGTTCCTTCAATGCCTCTTTATCAAAATCATCTTTACCCGGGTTCATCAGTTCAAAGGTTCCTTTATCCCAGATATAAACGGTACCCGCCCCGTAGTTGCCGGCAGGAATAGTGCCTTCAAAATCTTTATAATCATATGGATGATCTTCTACGGCCATCGCCAGGCGTTTATCGGCCGGATTCATAGACGGGCCTTTCGGAACGGCCCAGCTCTTCAGCACGCCGTTGATCTCCAGCCTGAAATCGTAATGCAACCGGGTAGCGTGGTGACGCTGCACAACAAATGCATGCGATCCTTTCACCCGTTTGCCTGCAACGGGTTCCGTTGTTTCGCTGAAGTTTCTTTTCTGCTTGTATTTTGCCAGGCTCATGACGCACGTTTTTTAGTGCCGGGCTTACTCAGACTGGCTTTCAGCTGATCAAACAAATCGCTGCTGGTGGTATGTACCACATGCATTTTTTTGATCACCGGTTTCTTTCCGCTGGCTTTGGCTTTGATGATTTTCATCAACTCGGCCTTGTACTCGTCTTTATATTGACTGATATCGAAGTCGGTAGTGTATTGTTTCACCAGTTCCATAGCCATATCCAGCTCTCTTTTTTCTACTTTGATATTAGCAGGAAGCTTCAGGTCATCCGACGAACGGATCTCTTCCTCAAAACGCAATTGCTGTAACAGCAGATAATTTTCCCTGGGTCTGATGACGGCCAGGTGTTCCTGTGTACGCAATACAAAGCGGCTCATACCAGCCTTACCTGCTTTTACAAGCGTTTGCTGCAACAGCGCATAGGCCTTTTCCCCTCCCTTTGCGGGTTCCAGGAAATAAGGCGTTTCAAAATAGATATCGTCGATTTCCCGTTCTTCCACAAACGATTCTATTTCTATGACCTTGCTTTTTTTGGGGCTGGCAGCCTCAAAATCAGTGTCTTCCAATATGATGTATTCATCTTTGTAAAGAAAGCCTTTCACGATCTGTTCCCAGGGCACTTCCTTACCGGTATTTTCATTAATACGCTGATACTTGATATGTGCTCCGTTTTTACCGTCGAGCATGTCCAGATCCAGCCGGCTATCCTGGGTAGCGCTATATAGTTTCACGGGGATATTTACCAACCCGAATCCTATTGATCCTGACCATATTGCACGCATAAATAATGGTTTTAGTTAACAAAAAGTTTACACAAATAGTACCACTATATCTAAACAGCGCGGCATAAGTTTTGGTTTTCCATCAATTAACCAAAACCTTTTTTTATGGAAAAACCAGGAGAAATGACCACATTATTGCGGGTACTGGAGAAACTGCATGAAAAGGGATTTGATCATGAGTTAAAGATGAGCGATCATGGCAGGTTACAGAACCAGGATGCGCAAAAGATCTATAACCCGGAAGATCTTACTATTATCAAAACCTATCGTTTTGAAGGAGAGTCAGATCCTTCAGATGCGTCAGTACTGTATGTGATGGAAGACCGGCAGGGTATCAAAGGCTACGTGCTGGATGCCTACGGCGTTTACAGTTCTCACACAGAGGCCGGTTTCGACGAATTTATTCAAAAGATAAAAGTGGAAGACAGGGAAGAGCAGCTGTTATTCGGCTAGCACGCGAAGAGATTCGAGCAGCACATTTTCATCAGCATACAACCCGCCGTTGGCGGGTTTGCTGTTTTATAACTGCATAAGAAAGCCCCTGCCAATGCAGGGGCTTTCTTATGCAGTTTCTGTTAACAATTATACAAACCCGGCGTTAACCGTGTAAATGCTGAACTAACAGGGCTGTTTTAATGGCCCGCAGGGATATCGAGCAAAGTTCGTTCCATGGCTGCATCAAAGCTGCAGCCTGTCGGAGAAAACATTCGACATATGACGTCTGTAACGGTTAAGCAGAAAGACGAGCTCCTGCATGATTTTTTCCTGCACATAAACAGGATGTAGAATATTCCTCCAATCTGTAGAATATGTTGCGCAGAGAGGACCCTGCACAAAAAACTTATTGCCGGCATTCCTGGTCCTGTATAAAAATTGTACCTTGAAATGCTTTCTCAACATCCGGTATAGCACAGATGCATTTTTCAGTACACAAAAAGATAAGGCTGGGGTTTATCATCGCATTTACCGTCATCGTGGCTGCATCCGTATTTTCTTATATGGTGGCAAAAAACCTGTTGGATAATGCCGGCAGACTTAACCATGCGATAGAAGTATCGAAGCGCCTGGAAGTGATTACCCGGCAACTAAAAGATGCGGAGGCTGCCAGCAGGGGCTTTACCCTTACGGGCGACAGCTCCTTTCTGAATCCCAGTATGCAGGAGCGCAGCAACAAAATAGAACAGGAGTACCTGTTTCTCCGGACCATCACTGCCGATAATCCTGTTCAACAGCGTCACCTGGATACGTTACGGCAGTTACTGGCAGTGAAATACCAGCAACTGGTGAAGGGGAACAAACGATCTGTTAAGTCGGACCAGCAGACGGTAAAAGAAGGCGAAAAGAATATGGATCTTATCGACAATAAGGTGAGGGATATGATACGCATTGAAGAAGGATTGGTACAGGAAAAGTCGGAGCTTTTCCACTTCTTCGCGGTGATGTGGGTACCTATGATCTTTATTTCATCTCTGGTAGCAATTCTTATTGGTATCTATTCCTACATCACGCTCACGAAAGAATTCAGGTTGCAACAGCATATCGAAAACCGGATGAAATCGTACCAGCGCGATCTGCAGCAGAATATCTCACTGCTGAACAAGACTAACCAGGAGCTGGAACAGTTCGCCTATGTGGCTTCTCATGACCTGCAGGAGCCATTACGGAAGATATCTACTTTCAGTGACCGCCTGCAGATGAAATATAAGGATCAGCTTCCTCCGGATGCCACACAACTGATAGACCGTATGGTATCGGCTGTTTCGAGGATGCGGGTATTAATCAATGATTTGCTGATCTTTTCCCGGGCGGGGCGTCTGGCCCCCGAGAGCATTACCCTTGTAGACATGAACAAGTTATTGCAGGAAGTACTCAGCGACCTGGAAGTGCCTCTTGAAGAAAAGAATGCCCTCGTCACATACGATCAGCTGCCGGTTATCGAAGGAAGCGACACCTCATTCCATCAGCTATTCCAGAACCTGCTGGCGAATTCGATAAAGTTTGCGAGCCCCGACCGGCATCTGGAAATATCTATCCATCATCAGGTACTGACGGGGAAAGAATTAGGTATTGTAAAAGAAAACCGGTGGAACGAAGTTTTCTGCCGGATCAGTCTGGATGATAATGGTATTGGTTTTGATCAGACTTATGCCGACCGGATTTTTCTTATTTTCCAGCGACTGCACGGTATCAGCGAATACTCAGGAACCGGGATAGGGCTGGCCATTTGTAAGAAAATCACCGATAGTCACAATGGTTTTATTCAGGCATACAGCGAGCCGGATAAAGGCGCTTCGTTTGTAGTGATCCTGCCATTGAAACAAAAACCCGATATTAATGATCATAAGGCGTGATGTTACTGATATCCGTTCTTATTGCCAAACTACCTAACTATCAGCCATGAGCGATCGCCCGATACATATTTTGATGATAGATGATGATGAAGACGATTTCTTTCTCGTAACAGAGTTACTTCATGATATTTCCCCGGGACAATATGTATTGGAATGGGCGCCGACTTATCAGAAAGGGCTTGAAGCCATCGAACGCCGGGCGCATGATGTATTCCTGGTCGATTACCGTCTGGGGCCTCATACAGGGATCGATATCCTGCACAGGATACAACAGATGCCGGAACAGTTGCCGGTAATCATGTTAACTGGTAAAGGGGATTATAACATCGACCGGGAAGCGATGCTGGCCGGCGCCTATGACTATCTTGTAAAAGGAGAAATCACGGCTGATTTGCTGGAAAGATCCATCCGGTATGCCCTGGATGAATATCACCACCGACGTACGATTGAAGAAGGAGAAAAGAAATACTACGGCATCTTCGAGAAGGCGCAGGATCTGATTATACTGGCCGATTGTGACCGGCATATCATTGACGCCAATCCCGCTGCACTTCGTATACTGGCCTATGACAGGGAAGCAATACTAAAATTGCATCTCCGCGATCTCTTTGCCTCTGCAGAACAGGGCGAGCATTTTCTGGCTGATATCAGCAACACTGCCAATGCCCACTCACGGGAATACGAATTCAAAACATCCGATAACCATAAGCGGACGGTATTAATCAATGCAGTGACGCTGGATGAAGTGGCGCAGATATTCCTTTGTGTGATCCAGGACATCACCGATAAAAAACGGGAGGAGCAGGAAAAGCAACACCAGGAAAAATTCGTCATCACAGGGCGTATTGCCAGGGTGGTAGCACACGAAGTAAGAAACCCGCTTACCAATATATTGCTGGCGGTCAGCCAGTTTAAGGAAGAAGGCACCGACAATGATGAGGTAACACTTTATACAGATATCATCGAAAGAAACTGCACCCGCATCAATCAGCTTATCACAGAGCTGTTGCACAGCACTCGTATGATAGAGCTGCATATAGAACCTGTGGGCATCAATGCGGTTACTGAGAAAGCGTTACAGCTGGCGGAAGACAGGTTGAAACTGAATGAAATCAGCGTAGAGAAAACGTTGGTATCTCCCGACATTACTATCCAGGCAGATGAAGAAAAACTCGTCATCGCTCTCCTCAACATCATTATCAACGCCATAGAAGCCATGGTACCCGGCAAAGGCGTTCTAACCATTACGACTATACGGAATCAGGAAAGAGTAAAGCTATTGATTGGCGACAACGGACATGGTATTCCGGAAGATAAGCTCGCCAGGCTGTTTGATCCGTTTTACACCAGCAAATCCAGAGGTACGGGCCTCGGGCTTACCAGTACGCAGAATATTCTGCTGAATCATAAAGGGACGATCCATGTTGATAGTGAGGCGGGTAAGGGAACAGTTTTTACAATAGCCTTTAGTCTTTAGTGAAATGCAACGTATAATCTCCGCTGCATTTCACTAAAAATTAAAAGCTATCAGTAATTTATATTGAGCAGTCGCAGCTTATTATATAATGTTTTCCGGTCTATATTCAGCACCTGTGCTGCTTTTGTTTTGTTATACTTCACTTCTTTCAGCACATTAATGATTTTATTGTATTCTGCCTGGAGGGCAACTGTTTTCAGGTCGTTGTCGTTGGAGAGGATGGCCAGTTCACCGGAAACGGGAGCTTCTTCGGATGATTGTGCGAATGCTTCTTTCATTTCCAGCGGCAGGGCCGTCATGGTGATTTCCTCCATCTCCGGTGTGAGCAGGCAGGCTCTCCGTATCACATTTTTCAGTTCACGGATATTGCCGGGCCAGTTATATTGTTGAAAACAATCCCATACTTCGGCGGATATTTTACCACAGGTTTTATCCAGTTCTCTTTCCACCTGGTTTACGAAAGCTGCCGTGAACAGGGGCAGATCTTCCCGGCGTTCCCGCAGTGGCGGAATGTAGATGGTAAATTCATTCAGGCGGTGGAAAAGATCTTCTCTGAATTTGCCTCTCTGTACAGATTCAGATAGTTTCTCGTTGGAAGCTACGATGATACGTACATCAATAGGTATTTCCTTGAGGCTTCCCACGCGGCGTATTAATTTCTCCTGCAATACGCGAAGCATGGCCACCTGGATATCGTAGGAGAGGTTAGATATTTCATCGAGGAAGAGTGTACCGCCCTGGGCCTGTTCAAATGCGCCTATTTTGGTACTGATAGCTCCCGTAAAAGAACCTTTTTCATGGCCAAACAGTTCACTGGCAGCCAGTTCCTTGGAAAGGCTACCACAGTCGAGCGCTACAAACGGCTGTTGATTTCTCTTACTGTGATGATGAATAAGATGTGCTACGGATTCCTTACCAGTTCCGGTTTCACCGAAAATGATCACACTGTAATCTGTAGGAGCTACTAATTTGATCTGACGGAATAGTTCACGTGCCCCTTCGCTTTCTCCATACACATATTTATCATTCTTATCGCTCTGACTACGTGTCAGCAGGGTTTCCCGCACCTCCGGCTCTGAGCCCGATTCTACAGGCCGTACCGCCTGTCGTTCCTGTTCGGCATCCTTATGAGCAAATGCTTTATGTACCAGATTGAGTATTTCATCGGGGTACAAGGGTTTGGAAAGATAGTCGTAGGCCCCGTTCTTCACCATTTCCACAGCTACCCTTACATCGGTATATCCAGTGATAATAATTACTATGGTAGCAGGATTGATCTGACGGATATCCTGCAACAGTTGGGCGCCATCTGTATCTTTTAACCGGTAATCGCACAGTACCAGATCATATGTTTTTTCTCTCAGCATCTTCAGTGCTGCAGCACCGGTCATAGTACTGTCCACATCAAATCCATGCTTCCCGAGAAATTTACTCAGGAGCGTACAGATATTTATTTCATCGTCTATGATCAAAATATTTTTCATACTTCTTGTAATATGTGGTCATTGCTAACAAAATAGCAGGTTAAATGTACTAATTATAATAACAGGCTTTTCAGCATTTGATGTTACCTATTAGTTCGTCTACATGTTTTACGCTGAATGGTTTGGCAAGAAAAAAAGCAGCACCGGCATTCAGCGCGGTTTGTTTTTCCATGGCATTATCATAAGCGCTGATAGTGATCACAGGCAGCGACGGGCATTTCTCCTTGATCACCGGCAAAGCTTCCAGGCCTGATCCATCGGGCAGGTGAATATCCAGGAACAGCAGGTCGGGCTGATGTTTCAGGATTGATTGCATCCCTTCGCCCAGTTCATGCACATATTTCACGGAGTAACCATGGCGCACGAGCGTCAGCTGTAAAAGTTTGCATATATCCGGTTCGTCGTCGATGATCAGAATGTTTGGATGCTTCATGGTCTTATTAGTTGAAGCCGAGTCGGACAGGCTCCAGGCTATTGGGTTTCGGTGTAACATACTTGTACTTATTCCATTGTTCCATCAAAAGTCTGGCTATCAGATAACACACTGTTGATTCAGCACCCTGGTTCTGATTGACGTTATTTTTTTCCAATCCATCATAACACCCGTAAGTTAAGGGATTATATACCAATTGCCTTAAATGATTATTTCCCAGATACCAGCTAAAAGCCAGGCGCATTTTTTCCAGATATGAATTATTTTTTGTGATATTATAAAATGTATTCATTGCCAGCATAGTGTATGCAATTTCAATCGACTGTTCTCCACCTTCTTCCGGAGGTATAACAGCGTTTTTATGATACCATGTTTTGTTACTTATTACTTTCATATGACTATCAGTGAAAGTTTTGCTGCAAAGGAAAGCGAGACTGTTTTCTCCTGTGCGGCGATACAATTCCATGCCTGTCACCTGGTAAGCCATCATGATTGCTTCCGGCAGTACAGCATTGCCGTATGTAAGGCAGGACTCATACCAATTCCAGACGCCGTCGGCTTCGTTGCGATAATATTCGTATAGCCGTGCTGCCAGCAGATGCAGGATTTCCACTGCGCGGTCGCCTGGTTTGTACTGGAGGAAATAGTATAGTCCTTTTATCGCAAATGCGATTGCTCTGGGCGATTGTACGGACTCCATCCAGTTGAAGCAGGGACGCAGCAATGACAGGGCGTCCTGTACTACATCGAAAGGCAGGTGCTGATGCTGTGAAAGGGCGTATCCCAGTGCCCATACAGTTCGGCCGTTGGCATCATCGAGGTTCACTTCCCGGTTCATTGCAGAGAAGCTGCCATCAAAGTCCATGTAGTTCAAAAACCTGCCAGATGGTGTCTGGCAGCGTTTTATGAAACCGATATACCTGCGCAGCAGCGAGTTGACGAAGCTGGAAGGTTTCAGTTCACTGCAATACATGCACATGGCTATGAGCGCGCGGGCGTTATCATCGAGGGTGTAGCCATACTCGGGATCAGGTACATCATGCCGGGAGAACTGCAACATGCCCGTTTCGTCGGTCATACGATCGATATGATCGAGGTAAGGAGGTGGCAGGTTAGGCAGGATGCGATCTTCAGAGAGTGCATCACTGATTACTTCCATGTGGGCGATGGCCACATTTTCCCAGATAGAGCTGCGTGTTTTTTCGATAGCGGCTTCGCTCATTTGCCGGCGAAGATCCGGATCGCCCAGCAGTCGCGTTGCGGCGGCGGAGAGCTGTCCGGGTTCATTAAAGCCAATGAGGCAACCGGCGCCATCGTCCAGCATTTCGCGGGCCTGTACAAAAGAAGTGGATATAACTGCACATCCTGCACTCATGGCGTATACAAAAGTACCGCTAACAGCCTGGTGCGGGTCTTTTGATGTGAAGAGGTATATATCAGTCAGCGACAGATAGTCGAGCAGCGTTTCCAGAGAAAGATACGCATTCACAAATCTCACATTATTCTCCAGGCCCAGTTCTTTCACCAATAATTCCAGGGAATCCCGGTATTGCTCTCCTTCATGGGAAAACACCACGGGGTGCGTCTTTCCCAACACCAGGTACATAGCTTCAGGATATTCATCCACAATGTGTTTCATGGCACGAATCCCTGTTTCTATTCCTTTATTCTCGCTCAGCAGGCCAAAGGTACTGAGTACCATTTTGCCATTCAGGTTATATTGTTCTTTCAGCGCAGGTACATCTTCTACTATGTGTGCGTGTGTACCGTGAGGAATGTGTGCAATCTTTTCTGCCGGCACCTGATATACTTCCCTGAGCAGTGTGGCAGACGAGCGGGTCATAACGATCACCTTCGCCGCCAATGTGCTGATGAGACTTACCACTTTTGTGCATTTAATATCGGGGTAGGGTAATACCGTATGGAAGCGTACTATAAAAGGCTTATCCAGCAAGGATATCATCGCGAGCAGGTTATGGCCGAATTCACCTCCATAAAGGCCGAATTCATGTTCAAAGCAGAGCAGATCTATCCGGTTATCCCGATTTATTTTCTGGGCAAAGTCGATGCAGTTATCAATATCAAAAGGGTTTACTGTGTACGTAACTGGCCCTGTGTGCGGATCAGCAGGTTTGCCGGCTTCTCTTAATGCGGCTACCTCTATGCGGAGGTTGCCTGCAAAATTCTTATTCATGGCATTCACCAGATCCTGGGCAAAAGTTGCGATACCGCATTCGCGGGGCGGATAGGAGGTCACAAATAGCAAGGTCCTGACTTTCATAATGACAGTTTTTCACAGTAAACAGTCTCTCCCGCTCCACACTTGTCATGGATCGGGATTCAGGATATTTCAAATATCAATCCAATGCCGGCCCCTTGCGGTTTTACTGATTTATCGTGAACGAAAATGTAGAAATCCTTCCACAAAAATTTGTTAATTGTCCACATGCCAGCCAACCAAAAAAATTCACATTCTATTAACAGTGAATATAAATATTTATATTTACAATTGTAAAACATTTTATCCCGATAGCTGGTTATTGTAGCACATTACTCATCAATAACCTATATATACCCGGATAAATATGTCCATTTGTCCATTTCAGCTTATTTTAGCTAAACCAAGCACCCAGGCTGTCATGTGAAAGACACTAAACCAATCCTTTCGTCATTTAAACCCAATTGGCGCTATGCGAAACATTGCATGCACATTTAATGTAGATGGTGTTCCAACCAAAATCAATTTGCGGAAGCTACCCCGGCAACGACGTTTTCAGGCTATTATCGACCGTAATATCACGGAGTATATTATCTCTGATGAAACTAACGAGATTGAATATTATGAGGGGCCTGTATTGAGCGACTATCTGTCGACCAAGATAGCCGGATTGATCAGGCAGTATTTTCCGAATGTCAGGGCAATAGTAAAAATAGGGGAAGATAACTATGAGGGGTATGATGATTATTAAGATCATCTGCATATGTAGCCTCCGGCTACCGGCGATCCGGTGAACTTAGTCTGTTCCGACCGAAGTTCACCGAATATTCCATTTCTATCAGATAAATCCTTTTTCGAGTGCCTGAAATGCTTCTGCGGGGTGTACCTGCAGCCACAAAATGGCATATACCGCTTGTGCAACCGGCATATAGGCTCCTATTTTTTTGTTCATTTCATGCAGGCATTTGCTGGCATAATAACCTTCTGCTATCATGTTCAGCTCGAGCTGGGCTGCTTTAACGCTGTAGCCTTTGCCTATCATATTGCCAAAGGTGCGGTTCCGGCTGTGCAGAGAATAGCAGGTCACCAGCAGATCGCCGAGATATGCACTGGCGCTGTAATTGTGTGTTACCGGCTCAGTTCCCGCCACAATCGCTTTTAACTCTTCATATTTTTCCAGGAAATGCTGCATTTCCCTGAAACAGTTGGTGATAAACACACTGAGGAAGTTGTCGCCATACTCCCGGCCATGCGCTATACCAGCGCCCAAAGCATATATATTCTTCAACACGGCTGCCAGCTGCACACCTACTACATCGGTGTTCACGATAGTGCGGAGATAACCTGAAGTGAATTTATCAGCGATAGTCTGGGTAGTTTCCAACTGAGTACCAGAAAAAGTGAGGTACGACAGTTTTTCATTGGCTACTTCTTCGGCGTGGCAAGGCCCGGTGATGGTAAAATACCGATCGGCAGTTAATCCGAAATGCTTTAGCAGGTATTCTCCTATCAGGTCGTTATTACTGGGCACGAGCCCTTTAATAGCAGAGATTACTTTTTTATTGTTCAGGGCATTTGCTGCCAGTCCGCTCAACACATTTTCAAGGAAAGCGGAAGGTACTGCCAGTACCAGTTCATCACAGGCAGCTACTATTTTCTGCAGGTCGTTACTAAGTGTCAGCAGGCTGGTATCAAAGTATACGGAGGTCAGATAATGCTTGTTATGATGTCTTAACTGCAGGTGTTGGATAGTGTCATCATTCCTGATCCACCAGTGAATATGATGTCCGTTGTCTGTCAGGATCTTTGCCAGCGCAGTAGCCCAGCTACCGCTGCCTATAATTCCAATACTCTTACTCACATTGCAAATTTTTATGCAATATAGAGAATTAGGAAATAGCGAGAAGACCTTAGCGAATAATTATCCATCGCTAAGGTCTTCTCGCTATTTCCTAATTCTTATATTATTTGGCTTGCCCTTCAAACAGCTGGTTCTTAGGTACCAGCTTTACTTTCTTACCATTATCGAGCAGGCGTGAAATGGCGGAGTAAGGGGCTGAAACTACCTGATCGCCTGCGCTCAGGCCGGAAGTCACTTGTATCCAGGCGTCGTCCTGTACACCGGTTTTTACAGTTATCATCTTCACGGTACCATCTTTCTGTAATACAAAAACCACTTCATTCAATTCCTGTTTTGTGCTGGCAGAAGAAGTAGGCGTTGTATCGTCCTGTGCTGGCTGCTTTTTATCATTTTTATCGCCATGTGCCTTGGAAGTAGTATCCCTGGTAGTTACCGCATTGATGGGGATAGCCAGTACATTGTTCACATACCTGGTTTGTATATTCACGCTGGCACTCATACCCGGACGGAAAGGGAATGTTCTTTTCTGCTTGTTAATAAGATCGTGGTAACTCTCGGGCAGTATACGGATATGTACTATATAACTTGTAACCTGTTCCGCGGAGGAGGCAGTAGCTACGGTGGCAGTGGCCGCACCTTTGCTGGAACTGGCTATCTGGGTTACTACACCTTTGAACTGGCGGTTGTTGTATGCGTCTACTTCGATGAGTGCAGTGTCGCCGAACTTTACTTTGGGGATATCGTTTTCTCCCACATCTACCTGTACTTCCATACTATTCATATCAGCGATGCGGAGCATTTCGGTACCAGTCATCTGTGCTGTACCCACAACACGTTCGCCTTTCTTCACTGAAAGCAGGGATATGATCCCCCCCATCGGTGCTGCAATGGTAGTACGGCCGAGGTTTTTATTTGCCTCATTCAGGTTAGCCTGTGCACTTCGTACGGCGAACTTGTTACCATTGATTTGCTGTACGGCGGCATTATAATCTGCCAGTGAAGCAAGATAAGTGGCCTGAGAGGTTTCAAATTCTGATTTTGAGATCACTTTCTGAGCTAACAGTTCTTTGTTCCTGTTAAAAGCGGCTTTATTCTGATCCAGCCTTGCCTGGAAAGAGTTAAGCGAAGCAGCAGAATTCGCGAGCTGGGCCTGTGTCTGGCTTACGGAGGCAGCAGCCTTATCTACCATGGAGCCATAAATATCCGCGTATATGCGTGCCAGTACCTGTCCCTTTTTTACGGAATCGCCCTCCTGTACAAGGAGGTCGGTGATTTCTCCGGATACGTCGGAGCTGACTTTTACCTCTGTTTCGGGATAAATCTTGCCGCTGGCGGTAACCACCTCTATAATATTACGGTTAGCAGCTTTGTCTACAGCAACTTTAATACCTTCATCTTTACCGATAACTCCGGACGCTTTCAGTACCAGGAGTAAAATAACAAATGAACAAAGTATGCCTATGAGCCAGTAAAGTGTCTTTTTCTTCATAAAGCAATTAATTTCCGGGAATCGCTACAGCGATATTTTCTGGTCTCTGTAGAACTCCAGCAATTTCATTTTAAATATATAGTCGTATTGGGCTATTACTCTATTAGTTTGCGCCTGGTACAATTTACTTTGTGTGGTGATATAATCAATTGTATTCATCAGCCCCAGATTAAACCGTTTGGTCGCAAAATCATATGCTTTCTGTGCGGACATTACCCCCGTGGTGGTGGAATGAAATTTCTGCAGCGCAGCTACGGCATTTGCGTGGGCAGTGTAAATATCCTGCTTCAGTTTCTGACGGTTCAGATCCCGGGTCAGTTCCTGATTCTGTATGGTAGCTTTTGCTTTGGCCACTGCCGTGCGCTGCTGCCAGCCATTAAAGATAGGAATGTTCATTCCAATACCTATTGTTTTCCGGAATGTATTGTCGATCTGTTCATTGAAAGGTATTAACTTATTATTCCGGTCGAAATAGTTATTGGCGTAATAAGTGTTCAGCCCTCCCTGTATACCCAATGAAGGATACAGCTGTGATTTGGTCGCCTGCCAGGATTTTTGGGCGCTTTTGATCATCAGTTCATCAGACTTTACCTGAGGATAATTGGTCAATGCTGCGCTGTAAACCATTTCAGGACCCATTTCCTGCAAAGGCGCCAAAGGCAGCGAGGCGATATTTTCCGGTACTTCAGGCTCGAAAGGAATCTCAAAACCGAGGTTCAGGTATGCCTTCTCCTGAAGTATAGAAAGAATAACATTATTTTTTGCGGTAACCAGGTTAGTACTATCAGAAGCCAGTTGTGCTTCCAGGTCGGCCTGATTACTTTCCGGCACGGAGCCGGCGATCACCAGTTTTTTGGTATTCTCCAGGTTAGAGGTGGTCAGGCGCACATTTTCTTCATTTACCTTTACCTGTTCTATGTTCAATAATATTTGCAGAAAAGCGGTAGCCACATTAAATGCCAGGTCGTTCCGGGCTTTTTCCAGCAGGAAGCTGTTGGCTTCTGCAGTATAGCGGTTGGCAGCTATGGTCCGTTGCTGGGCGAACCAGCTGAACAGGTTACCCTGCAGGTTAAGACCGCCACTGGCACTGAAATAGGTCTGGTTCACGTAGCTGTTGTCTGTCAGACTGGCCGACCTACCATCCGTATACCCTGCATTAGCAGAGCCACTGAGCGCAGGAATCCTCTGGAGCTTACTTTGCATATATGTCAGATCCGCCAGACGCTTTTGTACATCCTGTTGTTTAACACCTATGTTATGTTGCAACGCATAATCCACACACCTTTTAAGGCTCCACGTATCCTGGGCTTCAGCGGATATAGTGTTAGCAAACAATATGATCAGGAACATTCCTGTTATTCGGGATAGCTTCATAACAAACCAAAAATATAATAATTGCGACGATAGTTTCCGGCCGTTCTTGATAGAAGGCGAAAATTTAGTAGGTATGGCAGTATACTCCACTAATTGAGTGTACAACATAGTCTTTTTTTTACAAAAATTTAAAAAGTAATTCGCCTTTATTCATAGATATGACCGTCGCGAAGTTGGATGATCCGATTACCATATGTGGCATTGACATCCGAGTGGGTTACCTGAACAATGGTAATCTTGTCCTGCTCATTCAGGTGCTTGAACAGTTGCATGATCACCTTCGCCTGGTCGGAATGCAGGTTCCCGGTGGGTTCATCCGCCAATATCACGCGGGGTTCTGCCACAATAGCCCTGGCAATACCTACCAGTTGTTGCTGTCCTCCTGAGAGTTGATTGGGGAAAAGGTCTTTTTTGGCCACCATATTGAAACGGTCGAGTACATCAGCTACCCGGCTTTTTCTTTCCGAACTGCTGACATTTTTATATAAGAGCGGAGTTTCGATATTCTCGTAAACGGTCAGTTCATCGATCAGGTGATATGCCTGGAATACAAAACCTATAGCGCCGCGATGCAGCTGGGTTCTTTTCTTCTCGTTCATCTTATCTACCTTCTCCCCGTCGAACAGGTACTGTCCTTCAGAGGGTTCTTCCAATAATCCCATAATATGCAGCAGGGTAGATTTTCCCGATCCGGATGGTCCCATTATAGATACAAATTCTCCTTCGTTGATGGTAAGATCAATATCTTTCAGGATAAAGTTTCTTCCTAATCCCACTGGATAATATCTGGATATTTTCTGCAATTCAATCATGATCTGTCAATTTGTTTGTTGAATGAAATGTTTATATCTGCATATCGGTTTAGCAATATAATTAAAAGTAACCGGCCGGCTTATTCTGATCGCAAACTATCCACCGGGTTTCTCAGGGCAGCCTTTACCGATTGCATACTGGCCGTTGCCATGGCAATAATGATTGCTGCGCCCCCTGCCAGCAGGAACGCTCCGGCCGACATACCGGCATTATACGCAAATGAATTCAGCCAGTGTTGCATGGCATACCATGCCAGCGGAGAGGCAATAAGCAGTGCAATCATCACCAGCTTCATAAAATCCCTGGACAGCAGCAATACCACGCTGCCGGCGGAAGCTCCCAGCACTTTCCTGATCCCTATTTCCCGGGTACGCTGTTCTGCTGTAAATGCCACCAGCCCGAATAGCCCAAGACAAGCCACCAGTATAATGATCGTAGAGAACCCCGCCATTATATACCCGGTTTTGTACTCTTGGGTATACAGGTTATTAAAGTCTTCATCCATAAAATGATACTCGAATGGAATACCTTGCTGATATTCATTCCATAGCTTCCCGATGGCAGCGATCACCTGCTGATTATTCCCCGAAACTTTCACCAGTATCTGTCCAAACCAGTTGTATTCCGGAAAAACGATGATTGGCTCAATTTTGAGCTTCATCGACGCAAAGTGAAAATCTTTCATGACACCTTTTACCGTGCCCGCCCGGCCGTTCATCACCAGTCTTTTCCCCAACGCTGTTTCTGATGTCCATCCCAGCGCTTTTACGGCGGATTCATTCAGGAAGAAGTGGTATACCTGGTCTTTTTCCGCTTTCAGCACATCCTGTATATCAGCATTGGTAAGATCTGATCCGGCCAGGAGGGTGATACCCATTGTACGGAGATAATCTTTCTCTACCGGTATCGCTGTCAGGTTCATCCCAAATTCGGGACGTTTTCCTTCCACCTGGCCTATTGAATAGCCACCGCCAACTGCTACGGGGGAATCATAAGACGCACTCACCGACTGTACGCCTGCCTGCTGCAAGACACGCTCTTTAAATGCTGCCAGTTGCTGCTGGCCAAACCTCCCGCCAGACAGCACCAATACGCCGGACCTGTCGAGCCCCAATTGCTTATGCTGTATATAATGCAACTGCCGTTGTACCACCAGCGTACAGATAATAAAGAATACAGAGGCTGCAAACTGGAAAACAACCAGCGTTTTGCGAATACGCCTTCCACCCAGCGGCGTATGCCCTTTCAACGTTTGAACAGGCCGGAAGCGCGCCAGGAAAAAGGCCGGGTAAGTGCCGGCAACAAAAGCAGTAGTGATAAAAATGAGTGCGAGCAGCGCATATAGCCAGTAGCCGGTAGTGAAATCCAACACTAGTTTTACACCGACAATATTATTGAAAGATGGCAGCAATATCATTGCTATCAGTACCCCGACTATCAGTGCATAACCTGTAATAAGGAATGATTCTGCGATAAATTGCCAGAAAACCTGTCCTCTTACGGCTCCCAATGCCTTACGGACGCCAATCTCCCGGCTTCTTTCTGCAGAACGGGCTGTAGCGAGGTTTACAAAATTGATACAAGCCACCAGCAACAGGAGTATCGCTACAACGGTGAGTATACGGTTGTAACGGATGTCGCCGTATTGTTCTGATCCATCCTGGGCAAGGGAATGCAGATGTAAATCGCCCAGGGCTTCCGGCACAAGGTCGAGTGTCGCCCCTGCCGCCAGTACTTTACCAAACCGATCTTTGATATAACCCTGCAATTGCTGATGCAGTTTATCTGCCGGAATATTATCTGCCAGCATTACATAGGTGAGATAATTAGGTCTGTTCCAGTTATCCTTTTCTCCCAGAGAAGCGTAACTGGCAACAAAATCAAATTTAAGATGTGTATTGGCTGGCGGATCTTTTGCCACACCGGTCACCTGGTAACTTTTGTCGTCAATCTTCAGGAGCTTCCCCACAATATCTGTAGTACCAAAATATCTGCGCGCAGTGGAGGCCGACAAAACCACCATATCCGGCCCGTTTAATGCAGTGGCAGGATCTCCGGCTATCAGCGGAAAAGAGAACATCCGGAAGAAATCAGGATCTGTATAGATAAACTGCTTTTCGGTGGTTATTTTATCTCCATTCCGTACTGTTGACGCCGACGGATATACCCTGCTTACCATTTTCACACCGGAGAAATCCTTTATCAGCGGCGCCAGGGCGTTCATCGTCATAGCAGTATGCACGACCGGCTGGTCTTTTTCTCCGTAATCTGTTCGCATGCGATACAGCTGCTTTCCGTGCTCGTGAAAGCGGTCATAAGTCCATTCGTTCCGCAGATACAGCGATAGCAACAAAAAACAGCCTATCCCCACCGCAAGCCCGGTGACATTGATCAGCGTATATAATTTTCTTTTTACAAGGTTTCTTGCGGCAATCTTCAGGTAACTGATAAACATCCTGGTTGTTTTTATTGTTAAAAAAGAAAAACAGGGCGCGTAGATACGCACTCTGAATTGCTGTTCACTTGTTATTCTACTCGTAATGTTGCGACCGGATTTCGCACGGCGGCTTTCAATGTTTGTGCTCCTATTGCCAGCAGTGCTGTTGCAGCGGCAATACAGGCCGATAACACAAACATCCAGGGTTGCATATGAATACGATATGCAAACTGTTGCAACCATTGGTGCATCAGGTATCCTGCCACCGGCGACGCGATCGCCAATGCTATAATAATCAGCCGGACATACTCTCCGGAAAGCAGCGCTGTAATCTGCAGCACGCTTGCCCCGAGTACTTTCCTGACTCCGATTTCCTTCATCCGCTGTTCCGCCGCAAAAGCGGCCAGCCCCAACAAACCCATTCCTGCGATGAGAATAGTCAGCACCGTAAATCCGTCAAACAAGCCGGAGAGCCTGTCTTCCGCTGTGTACATCTTCTCAAAAGCCTCATCCAGAAAATTGTATTTAAACGGGCCTGCCGGATCATACGCAGTATAGATCTTCCTGATCTGCGCAATCAACGCAGGCAGATCCTGCTCCGGCGCTATTTTTACAAATAAACAGCCGGGGCTTTTACTTCCCCATAGCGCCGACGACGCTGTTTGCACAGTAATCCCCAATGGCGCAATCGCTGAATGAAGGGATTGAAAATGAAAATCTTTTACCACACCTATTACTTCCATTTTATTTCCTCCCAGGTTAACATACCTGCCCACAGGCGACGATGTAAATCCCAGGCGTTCCACCGCTACTTCATTCAGCACTATTTTTTCTTCCATACCTACCTGCGTCATATCCGCCGGAGGTATCTTCCATTGCAATCCTTCCATGTTCAATAAGGGGCGATCCATATCCATCATCCAGAGCGCCAGTCCCGGCCGGGGAGCTTCTTCCTGGATAAACCACATCCCAAGCCCTCCGTACAAAGGATACCTGGCCGTTCCGGTTTCCAATACCCCATTCAGCTCACTCACCTGCTGGCGATAGGCCTGATAGTGGTTTCCCATGGAACTCTGAAATGGCAGCATCAGGATATTTGCTTTACTGATTCCTGTATTGGTGTGGCGGAAGAAATAAAGCTGCCGGTTAATGACTATGCTGCAAATGATCAACAGGGTAGCCATACTGAATTGAGCTACCGTCAATACCTTTCTGACGGATGCACCGCCACTGCTTTTTCTCATCTTCCCCGACAATACCGTTATCGGGTTATAACGCGATAGCACAAACGAAGGGTAGCTCCCGGCCACCACAATAGTGATCAGCAGTAAGGCGGCATATATCGTGAGTACGGTTGGATGAAAAAGAAAACGCAGGTCTGTTTTCAGCTGCAGCAGATTGAAAAACCAATTCCTACCGCAAAAACAAAGCCCCAGGGCTAGTAAAAAGGCCAGCACCGCATACAATGCAGACTCCACATAAAATTGCCGGGCTATATGCTTATGGCCTGCTCCCAACGCCTTTCTTACGCCTATTTCGCGGGCACGAACCGTTGCTCTGGCAGTAGAAAGACTCATATAATTGATCAGCGCCATCAGCAGCACCAGTATAGCCACTACCGGAAACAGTTTCAGATAACGCAAACTGAAACCGGGGTTGAATTGCGGGCTGGTATGCAAATCAGTAAACGGCACCAGCAAAGACCGTCCGGGCTCTCCGTCGGCTGCCTGTTGCCGGCTGATATTACCAGCCACCGCAGTGGCATGGGCCGGCGCATCCAGCTTCAGGTATACATTGAACATTCCCCCGACCCCCTGCGCGTCTGCTGCGAATTGCTTCAGCGACTCAATACCCGGTATACTGGCCATAGAAAGCAGGAAATCGGCCTTAATGGAAGAATTGGAAGGAGCATCGGCCATTACGCCGGTCACCTGGAAAAGATACTGGCTATTGTAACGTAACTGCTTCCCAATCACATCTTCATTACCAAAATACCTGCGGGCAGCCGATGCTGAAATCACTATACTGAAAGGCTGTTTCAGCGCCGTTTCCGGATCTCCCTGCAACAGCGGGAAGGAGAAAAAAATGAAATAACCGGCATCTGTAAACGAGAGGTTGGTCGCTTCTGCTTTGCTCGCAGGATCTGCCGGATTCTCGATAACAGCAGTCTCTCCTACGGGACCGCCTACACGTAAAAAACTTTCTACTGCAGCATTCTGGTGTTGTATTGCCCGGGCAGTGCCGAACTTAAAATGATCTATCTGTAATGTATCGTTACTAAGCTTTATCCGCTGATACAGCGCAAAAATCCTGTCTTTATCTTTATGGAAACGATCATAGCTGTATTCATGTGCCACATACAACATGATCAGCATACATACACAAAGCCCCGCTGCCAGTCCACCGATGTTGATGAAGCTGTACAATTTGCTCTTTATCAGATTACGCCATGCAAGTTTTATGTAGTTAAAAAGTAGCATATCATTTAATCGTTCCTGAGATTATTGACGGGATTAACGTCAATCGCTCTCCACGTTTGTGAAAAAATCGTCACCAATGCGATCAGTACCAGTATGCCAAAGCTGCCTAGCATCGGCAAAACACCGACATTCACCCGGTAAGCAAATAATTGCAGGAATAATGCGCTTCCTATATATCCCAGCGGCAATGCTATACAACCGGCAATAATGATCAGTCTGATGTAGTTGCGCGACAACAGCAGCATCAATCCCATAACAGTAGCGCCCAGCACTTTGCGGATACTGATTTCCTTGCGCCTTGTAAAAGAGGTGTAGGCTACTATCCCCAACAATCCCAGCGAGGCTATCATTGTAGTGATGGATACCAGGAAAGACAACATAGCAACCACTTCTCCTCCGCTGGTACGTTCGTATAACTGTTCGTCCATCCAGCCGGCAGTAAACGTTTCGCCCGGATGCATTTCCTGCCATACCGTTTTCACTCCTGCCAGCTGTTGTTCTTCATTCCCTTTTGCCATTGCCAGCTGCAGCTGGTTGAATTCCTGCGGCGCAAAGCGTATGGCGAACGGCTGGATATTTACTTCTATCGGCTGATAGTTAAAATCTTTTACTACGCCTATTACATTCAACTGAACAGTATCAGAAAGCCACAATGCCTTACCAATAGCATCTGCCGGGCTTTTCAGCCCCATTACGCTTACAGCCCGCTCGTTGATGATAACATATTGTTCCCTGTTTGCCGAAGCTGCTTCCGGGAACGTAGTACCAGCCAGCAACTTCAGGTCCATTATCTTCACAAAATTTGCATCGCCCGCATAGTACCCGAATTCGACAGGTTGTTTGCTGTCGCCCGATCTCAGGCGGCAGAAACTGCATTGCCTGGGCATTCCCAGTGTTCCTGAACTGGCAGTAGCAGCGGTTACACCATTCAGTTGCAGCATCCTTTCTTTCATCAGCTGATAATCCACATCGGCCAGGGGTACATTCAGTATCTCTTTCCGTTGAAATCCCATGTCCATAGCGGCTTTAAAGTGAAACTGCCGGTAAACGGTTACCAGGAAAACGATAGCGGTCAGTGAAAGCGTAAACTGAATAACGATGAGCGTTTTTCTCAGCCCCAATCCTCCGAACAATTTAATATCCACCATATTCTTCAGCACTTTCGCCGGCTGGAACGACGACAGGGCCCAGGCTGGTATTACTCCCGCTACAATCCCTGTAATAAGACTGAAAGAAAAAAACAGTACCAGCAACTGCCAGCTGAACAGGTTGATATCCGGTACAGGTAATATGCTGAAATGAGTGGATTGCATCGCTAACAGCATCAATACCGCCAGCACCAGTGCAATGAAACACATGAATACAGATTCGGTGATAAATTGCATGAACACCTGCCAGCGCATCGCCCCGTTCACCTTACGAACGCCAACTTCACGGGCACGTTGTAAGGAGCGCACAATGGAAAGGTTGGTATAATTAAAGCAGGCACAAATAAGCAGCAGCAGCCCCACCCCTACTTCTGTCAGGATTTTGGCCCAGGGGGGCGTACCGGAGAAATCGTCATAAAGCTCACGGGATGGCGTAATGCGGCTCAATGCCTGTGGCTCAAATACCAGGCTTCCCTTCCCCTTTGCCGGCATATCTGCGTAACGTGTACCGAGCCCGTTCAGCACGGCATCAAGCGCCTTCTCTCCTTTACCTGGCCGCATGAGCACATAGGTATAACTTCCCTGCAGGATATCCCAGTTTTGTAACCTTTCAGGCAAATTATGCACCTGCTCCAATGCGGGCACTGACGACAATGAGGCATAAGCATCGAAGTCGATATGCGATAAGCCCTGATTGGGCTGGAGTATTCCGGTCACAATATAGTTACCCATTTTATCGAAGCTGATCATTTTACCCATGGGGTCTGCAGCACCGAAAAAACGTTGAGCCGTTTCCGTTGTCAGTATAATGCTATTCGGCGAATTCAGCGCCGTACGCGGATCTCCGGCGGCCAGCTTAAACCCGAACACGTCGAAAAAGGACGGAGTGGTAAATACTCCTTTCACATTTATCTTCTTTTTATCTACTCTTCCTTTTTCATTTAACGCAGCATACAGGGTTACTGCTTTCTCTACGGCCGGGTAACTGTTCCTGATCTCTTCTCCCATGGGTAAGGGAGTACTGGCCATATGATATTTCCGTCCATCCGGTGTTTGCACCTGTGTGGTGATCCGCCAGATACGATCGGCATGAGAATGGAATTTATCGTAACTAAAAACATCGCGTTGATGCATCATCACAATCAGGCATATTGTCATGCTGACAGCCAGCCCGGCGATATTGATCAAAGTAAACAACTTTTGCCGGTGCAGATTCCTGATTGCTATGATGAGATAACGCCTGATCATTTTATTCTGCTTTTAGTGAGTGAACGGGATTAGCCAATGCAGCCTTTACAGACTGATAAGCCACTGTTGCCAGGGCAATCAGTATGGCTCCCATTGCGGAGTATATAAATATGCCGGCCGACAAGCCGGTATGATAGGCGAAACCAGACAACCATTTGTTCATCAGATACCAACTCAGCGGTGTAGCCACCAGGATGCTGATGAGCACCAGGCGCAGGAATGCGGATGATAACAGCGTAGTTACATTCGCAACAGATGCGCCCATTACCTTACGGATACTGATTTCCTTTCTGCGCTGCTCAGCGGTGAACACCGACAATCCAAATAATCCCAGACAGGAAATCAGCACGGCTACCACTGCAAATACCTGGGCCAGTTTCTTCAACATACTCTCTGTACGGTAAAGGTTATCAAATAATGTATCCATGAAATGATAATCGGCCGGATGACCAGGGTTCAATGTGTTATAGACCTTCTCTATGGATGCTACCTGTGCAGCTACATCTCCATTTCTCAAACGAATCACCAGGTAGTTGTTATCCTTTGGCTCCAGCATCATTACCATCGGATTGATGTTTTCCCTCATGGATTTAAAATGGAAGTCCTTCACCACCCCGATAATCCTTCCTTTTCCTTTCCAGAAGGAAATCTCCTTCCCTATCGGATCTGCCATACCCATTGTACGGGCAGCTGTTTCATTGATAATATAGGCGCCGGAATCGCTGGCAAAGTCGCGGGAAAAATCACGTCCTTTCATCATCGTCATTCCCATAGTAGCTACATAATCGTATCCCACCTGCAAAGGAGCCGTACTCAGTATCAGCTTCTCCGGCTTTCCCTCCCAGTTCAAATCGGCACTCGACCCGCTGATATCCACCGGCAGATCACTGCTCAGGGTGTAGGATTTAACGGATGGCAATTGATCAATCGCCTGTTCAACGGCCTGCCGGTTCTTTGCAAAATCGTTGTCGAGTTGCAGATACATCACATTTTCCTTATCCACTCCCAGGTTACGGTGATAGATATATTGCATTTGCTGATAAACCACCACACTGCTTACTATGAAGATGAATGAAAGCATGAACTGCACCACTACCAGGTTTCTCCGGAAGAGGGACGTTCCTCCGCTGCCGGTATCTCCCTTCAACACTTTTACCGGCAGGAAACCAGACAATACAAATGCAGGATAACATCCCGCCAGCAAGCCGGTAACCAGTATCAGCGCCAGTAACCCGGGTAGATATTTCATTACCATCTCCCAGGTAAACACAATATGCTTACCGGTAAAATCATTAAATACGGGCATTAACAGGATCACTATCACTGCGGCCAGCAATGCCGCAATGATACTCATCAGCAGCGCTTCGCCGGTGAACTGCATGATCAGGGAATAGCGGGAGGCACCCATTGTTTTTCGTACACCTACCTCTCTTGCTCTCTTAGACGCCTGCGCGGTAGAAAGATTGATGAAGTTAATACAGGCAATAGCCAGTACAATCAATGCCGTAATGAAAAACAATCTTACATACGCAATCCGTCCACCGCTTACTTTCCCGTTGTCATATTTTGAATGTAGATAGATATCAGGGAACGGCTGAAACCAAAACTGCGCATCTACATCGGGAGCTATTTTTTTCATATGCTGCTGCACCTTCTGCGTCAGCTGATCGATGTTGGTACCAGGTTTCACCACCATATAGTTGCAAACAGAGTAGCTTCCTCTTTTAAGCAGCCACGGACTTTGCTTAACGGTTGCTTCGAAAGGCAATAGCAGATCGAATTGCCAGGAAGAAGACGTGGGTACGTCTTTGGCGATGCCTGTAACTATCAGGTTCCTGGCACTGTCCAGCCTCAGGATCTTTCCCATTGCCTGACTGTTGCCAAATATTTTCTTTGCGGTAGAAGCAGTAAGCACCACTGCATCCGGCTGCGTCAACGCGCTGCGCCGGTCTCCTTCCAGCAATGGAAAATCCAGTTCCTCCAGAAAATTAGGTGTAACGTATATGAGATGCTTCAACAACTGTGTACCTCCGGCTGTAGTTACCGGCAGGTTATCATCGAGTGGCCTCAGTTTAACATTAGCAGTGATTTCAGGGAACGCGTTCTTCATATCATCTCCTGCCACAACAGGGGTCACGCCCATTGTTTGCAATCCGCCCCAGTTAACATTCACATTAAGACGATAAATATTTTTCCCGTTGGAATGGAATTGATCGACACTATATTCATCCATCACCCAGCATAAAATAAACATACATACCGCCATTCCGAAGGCCAGACCAGCAATGTTGATGGTCGCAAAGAAGCGGCTTCTCTGAAGATTTCTCCAGGCTATGCGGAAATAGTTTCTAATCATGTTATTCGGATCTAAGTGATTTAACAGGATTGGTTAATGCAGCGCGGATAGCCTGCACACCAACAGTTCCCAGCGCTATAACAATTACCGCCAGCGCGCTGAGGGCATATACCCACCACTGTATATATATCCTGTATTCAAAGTGTTGCAGCCATTTGTTCATCCCGTACCAGGCAAGTGGAGAAGCAATGCAAATGCCTACCAGCACCAGTTTGAGAAAATCTGTAGATAGCAGCACAGAAATATTTGCAACAGATGCTCCTAATACTTTGCGGATACCCACTTCTTTGGTACGTTGGCGGGAAATCAATACCGACAGGCCGAACAAGCCCATACAGGCTATGAAAATTGCCAGGCCTGAAAAGATGCCGAACAGCTTTCCCAATGTGCGTTCGGAGGCATATTGTTTTGCAATGTCGTTTTCAACAAATGAGTAGTTAAAGGGGATATCAGGTTTCAGCTGATTCCAGACGGCTGCTGCTTTTTTCATCGCTGCCACATGATCACCCGGGCGCAGGCGCAGCGTCGCAATAGCAGTTTCCTTCGGGCGCACCAGATAAATAACAGGGGTCACCGCCTGCCGCAGATTACGGACGTTGAAATCCTCCACCATTCCTACGATAGTACCATGCCGGTTCATATACCCCGGCCTCCATTCAATACGTTTGCCGATAGGATCGTTGAGCCCTAACTGCCTTGCTGCGGCTTTATTGACGATAAAGGCATCTGTAGAATCTGTTGCCATTTGCGGATTGAAATCCCTCCCCGCTACCAGTTTGATACCCATTGTTTTTAACAGGTCGAAATCCGATTCAATAATGCCCGCTACAAAAGCTTCTCTATCCTGGCCACCTTCAGCTACTACCGGGTTGTTATTGAATATTCCATCACCCAACAACATATTATGTATGGATGCATTTTCCACTTCCGGCAATTGCAGCAGATGCTCTTTCAGTACCATCTTCTCACTCACGGAGTCAATGCCGGTCAGGTATACATTTACCAGGCGTTCCTTATCAAATCCCAGGTTCTTATCCTGCCAGTATCTCAGTTGGGAATATACTACTACCGTAGAAATGATCAATGCAACCGCTACGGCAAATTGCGATACCACAAGTCCTTTACGCGCAAACACTCCTGAAGCCGATGTAATCAGTGTTCCTTTCAGTACTCTTACCGGCAATAATCCGGAAAGATACAATGCAGGATAACTGCCGGCTACCAGTCCTACAGACAGCACCAGTAACAGCAAACCGGTATAAATAAACGTATCCGCTGAATCAAACAATCTCAGCTCTCCTCCGGTTATCCTGTTAAACGCAGGTAACAGCAACGCGGCCAGTAAAAGTGCCAGTATAAAGGAGATAACACTGATTACCATTGATTCGGTGAGAAACTGAAGAATGAGGTTCTTTCTTTCTGCACCCATCACCTTACGCAGTCCTACTTCTTTCGCCCTTTCATGCGCACGGGCAGTGGTGAGGTTCATAAAATTGATGCAGGCGATCAATACAAGAAATGCAGCAATGGCAACATACAGCCAGATCATCGGGGAATCATCTACGTCTCCCCTATCTCCCAACGGATGCAGATGCGCGCGGGTAATTGGCTGCAATAACAGCTCGAACTGACCACCGATTCTTTTCAGTATAGGGCCAATATGCCGGTCTGTGAATGACCGCATTTCTGCTTCTACCTGCCGGGGGTTGGTATGCTCCGGCAATTGCACAAACGTAAAATTGTTGGAGAAGTTAAACCACTCGCGCTCAATATACCATTTCTCCTTTATCTTCTCATCCACCCATGTTTTATACGACTGGATCATGCTCATTTGCAGCTCGGTATTCGCAGGCATATCCTTCATGACACCAGTAACAGTACAGGCATAGTCGTTACCTACTTTTATGGTTTTTCCTACAGGCGATTCTTTTCCGAAATATTTATTTGCAGCAGCAGCGGAAAGTACTATAGAATAAGGTTCCTTGAGAACGGTGGCAGGATCACCTTCCAGCAGCGGAAAATCAAACATTTTAAAAAAGCCTGCATCAGCGTACCCGGTGTTTTCTTCCCAAATTTTCTTTTCTCCAACAGTAAAAAGGGTATTCCCCGGATAATAGATACGTACTGCGTCTTTGATACTACTGATATCGCTTTTCAAATTCGGACCGATGGGGAACTGAGTGGTTGATCCATAGTCGATCTGCTTGTTACTGGGCCTTTGGAATCCGGTTGTGACCCGGTAAATATCACCAGCATTGCGGTGGAACTTATCGAAACTCAGCTCATTCCGTACATACAAAACAATCAGCATGCAACAGGCCATGCCTACTGCAAGCCCTGCAACATTAATTACAGTAATGAGCTTATGCCTTTTTAAATGGCGGATAGCGATTTTGAAATAATTCCGAAACATCATGATGTGGTTTTAGAATGGCGGAAAAAATCACACATGAAACTGCTCCTTGATATTCTCTGTCACTACCCGACCATCAAACAGATTGATAATACGGTGTGCAAACCCGGCATCATATGGAGAGTGTGTTACCATGATCAGCGTAGTACCTGCATTGTTAAGCTCCTGCAACAGCTTCATTACTTCTTCCCCGTTGGTAGAGTCCAGGTTACCGGTGGGCTCATCCGCCAGTATCAGATTAGGCTTTGCAACTACTGCGCGGGCAATCGCCACACGCTGCTGCTGACCACCCGACAACTGCTGGGGAAAGTGATTCCGCCGGTGCATGATATTCATACGTTCCAGCACTTCCTCTACCTTACCTTTCCTCTCTGCAGCAGGCACCTTCAGATACAATAACGGCAGCTCCACATTTTCAAAAACCGTTAACTCATCTATCAGGTTAAAGCTCTGGAAAACAAAACCGATAGAACCCTTACGAAGCTGCGCCCGCTGACGTTCACTCATACGCGCTACCTCTTTACCCCAGAAGTGATATTCCCCATCAGAAGGGTTATCCAGCAACCCGAGGATGTTCAGTAAAGTAGATTTGCCGCAACCCGACGGCCCCATGATGGCCACAAATTCGCCATCCTGAATTTCCATGTTGATCCCGTTGAGAGCAGTGGTTTCCACTTCTTCTGTTGTAAACAACTTCTGTAAGTTAACAGTGCGTATCATAAGAGTATTTTGTTTTAAGTACTGATTTATTAAGAATGGATGAATGAATATTAAAATGATAAGACGTCTTTGTTCCCGAAGTTTTCGTACGATGAAGTGATCACCTGGTCGCCCGGTTGCAATCCTTCCAGCACTTCAAAATATAAAGGATTTTTGCGGCCCAGTGAAATATTCCTTTTAACAGCCCGCTTGCCACTCTTATCTACTACATATACCCAGTTACCACCGGTATCAGAGAAGAAGCCTCCCAGCGGCAGCAGTATTGCTTCAGCAGATTTACCCAGTACCAGCCGGATGGGCGTCGATTGCCCGCGACGGATACCATCGGGGGTTTGTTTCTCGAAGTTCATATCCGCCTGGAAACGGCCACTTTTTACTTCCGGATAAACTTTGGTAACCACCATGTCGTAACTCTTTCCATCAAATTCAAAAGTCGCTTTCAACCCGGCAAAAACCTGTGATACATAGTGTTCGTCGATATCGGCCCTCAGCTTGAATCCGTTCAAATCGTCGATCTGTCCGATATTCTGGCCGGCAGTAATACTGGATCCTACTTCCACATCAATCGAAGACAGCTGGCCGGCTACCGGGGCTTTTACGATCAGGCTGTTCAGGTTTTCGCGCATCAGCTCCAGGTTCCGCTGGGTACGAGCCAGTGTTCCTTCCAGCTGGGTTATCTGCATTTTGGCGTTCTCGCGCTGGTATTGCTGCGACTGACTCTGGATATCCCGTTGCCGGAGCAATCCCTCCAGTTCATACTTATTCTTGTTGAAGTCCTGACGGGCAACAATTTTTTCCTCTACCAGTTGTTTATTCCGGTCGTACAGGTCCTGGGCGGTCGCAATCTTGGCATCCAGGTCGGAAATGGTCTGCTGCATGGTAAATTCCTGCTGACGGATAGACAAACGGGTATTCTGCAATTCGTTACGTAACCGGTATATTTCGGTTTCATGATTCACAAATTCCATCATCATATGTTGGTTATCCAACCGGAGAATGGAATCGCCGGCTTTCACCATGCTACCTCCTTCCAGGTATTTGCGCGATACATAACCACCCTCTATGGCATCCAGCCGGATGGTCTTTAACGGCATTACTACAGCAGTTACAGCTATATATACATCAAAGGTTCCTTTTTTAACGGCAGATATAGTAATCTTGTCCTTCTCTACGTTAAGAGTAGCCCGGTGATCAGCAAAGATCAGCGTGTACAACAGCAGCATTACCACTACTGCACCACCGCTTATCATCATGATGCGTTTCCTGTTCCAGAACTTCTTTTCTATTTTTCTATCCATGTTATGAGCGAAAAGTTTGCTGACCGGAGAAAGTCAATCCACATGCCAAAGCACAAAACATGCTACCACAGCGCATTACAGCGAATACCCCCTTAAAAAAACGTCCTTTGCCGGACAAGGGGTGTCCATAATCGGACACTTTTAAAAGTTCCTCAAATTAGCTGTGGTATTGAAAGAATCTTTGTTTAATATTGTTGCCTATTCATCTATCGCTTATGACCATCATGCAACCAGCAAAGATTTTAATTGTAGACGATGATGTGGATGTTCTTCGTGCCGCCCGCCTGTTGCTGAAACGACATTTTGAACAGGTTGATTTTGAGAAGAATCCGCAAAAAATACCCTATCTCGTATCCAATTTCGATTACGATGTAATTCTGCTGGATATGAACTTTACCCGTGACCTGAGTAGCGGGAAAGAAGGATTTGAATGGCTGGACCGTATACTTGATATCAAGCCGGAAACTGCCGTGGTGTTGTTTACTGCCTATGGCGATGTAGAAATGGCGGTACGGGCTATTAAGGCCGGAGCAGTTGATTTTGTGCTGAAACCCTGGGAGAATGAAAAGCTCCTGGCTACCATTCAGAATGCCTACAATAAACGGGCAGCATTACTGCACAAACCTGTGGGAGCTGTTCATCAACCCGGAAACGGACAAATCATCGGAAAAAGCCCGGCCATGCTGGCTGTTTTTGATACCGTTTCGCGGGTAGCAGCTACCGATGCCAATATCCTGATACTGGGAGAAAACGGTACCGGGAAAGATATGCTGGCCCGACAGATCCATGCACAATCTAACCGCAGCGGTAAACCCTTTGTGAGTGTTGACCTCGGTGCCATCAGCGAAACCCTGTTTGAAAGCGAGCTTTTCGGACACGTAAAAGGCGCTTTCACTGATGCCCGCGACGACCGCGCCGGCCGCTTTGAAGAATCCAATGGCGGCTCCATTTTCCTGGATGAGATCGGTAATATCTCCATCCCATTTCAGGCTAAACTGCTGACAGTACTGCAAAACAGATCAGTCACCAAAGTAGGCTCCAATAAGAACATACCCATCGACGTCAGGTTGATATGCGCCACTAACCGCAATATACAGCACATGGCCGCCCAGCACCTGTTTCGCCAGGACTTACTCTACCGCATTAACACCATCGAAATACATCTGCCCCCGCTGCGGGAAAGAGTGGAAGATATTATTCCGCTCGCAGAACATTTCATGCAGCTGTACCGCGACAAATACAAACGTCCTGTAAACAGCATACATGAATCGCTGATTGCACAACTGCAGCGGTACGACTGGCCCGGCAATATCCGTGAGCTGCAACATGCTATCGAAAGAGCGGTGATATTGTCACAGGGGAAAACCCTGCAGCCGAAAGATGTATTCGTTAAAAATAACAACAACTCCGATCAGGCCATGGACACCGGTTATAACCTGGAAGAAATGGAACGCAACATGATCACTCAGGCCATGAAAAAATGCAATGGTAATATCACAGAGGCCGCAAAAGAACTGGGATTAAGTCGTGCTGCACTGTACCGGCGCCTGGAGAAGTACAACATATAGCTATTAGCCTTTAGTTGCTGACCGGTGTTTTTATCAAAAATAAAATATCAATCAACAATTAAAGGCTAACAACTTCCTTGCATCAAAACAACCCGCTCCCTGCATGACTCGTTTCAGTATCAATATCTGCCTGCGGGTAATCCTGCTGACAGTCACTCTTGCGGTGGCGATCTGGCTGTTTCTGCAAAATATGCAGCCACTGTCCTTCCTTGTATCACCGCTGATACTGCTGCAGATATATGGGCTTTATTACTACCTGAACCGCGTCAACCGGAAATTAACCCTGTTCCTGGAATCCATTCGTTACGAGGATTTCTCCATCCGGTTCAGCGCCGATAACAAGCTCGGGAAAAGCTTTAGCATGCTGAATCAGCAATTCAATGAAGTACTGGAAGCATTCAGGCAAACCAGGGCAGAGAAAGAAGCCAACCTGAAATATATTGATACCATCGTACAGCATATCAGTATTGGGGTGCTGTCTTTCGATGCAGACGGAAGAATTGAATTGATCAACCCGGCAGCATTTCGCCTGCTGGGTATTTACCGGCTCCGTAATCTGCAGGAATTGAAAACGGTACATCCCGGTCTGGCAGAGCTGTTGATGGAACTCCCTTCCGGCACCAAAACTCTCTATGCTACACGGCAGGAGCAACAGTTATCCATACACGCCGCTACAGTACGGTTACAGGGCCGGCTCATCAAACTCATCTCTATTCAAAACATCCATTCCGAACTGCAAAAGAAAGAGCTGGAGGCCTGGCAAAACCTGACCAAGATCCTTCGGCACGAGATCATGAACTCTGTAACCCCCATCGTATCATTGATCAGTACGATGCAGGAAATAGTTGACCTGGACATCGCTCCCGGCACACCCAATCAGGAAGGAATCTCCGACCTCCGGGAAGCACTGCAAACCGTCGAAAGCCGGAGCAAGGGCATCATGAACTTCGTAAACGCTTACCGCGACTACACGACCCTCCCACAGCCTCAGTTCACCACCGTAAACGTCAAAACCCTCGTCAACTCCGTTGCCAGCTTATTCCAGGCCGATATGAAGCAGGCTGATATCCGGTTCCTGCTGGAGATAGACGCAGACAACACTGAAATACATGCCGATACCTCCCAGCTCCAAATGGTACTCATCAACCTTGTAAAAAACGCCATGGATGCACTGGAGCATACGCCACATGGTACTATCAGTATGAAACTGTATCTTAACAATGCCCAACAGGTCTGTATAGAAATTACGGATAACGGCCCAGGTATTGATGAAGATGCGATGAATAAGATCTTTATTCCTTTCTTTACAACCAAAAAGAAAGGATCCGGTATCGGACTGAGTCTTTCACAACAAATCATACAGATGCATGGAGGGCAACTGAAAGTAATCAGTCCTGGTACTAACGGTAATGGAACAACGTTTTATGTGCTGTTAAATTCATAACCGCTATTTGTGTTACTATAATCCCTTTTTTCTATGTTTCAACCAAAAAGCCTGATTGCCTATTTTATCGTTTTACTGGCCGACCTTCTCCTGATCATTCTTGGAGAAGATCAGTACCGTCATATTACCAAACCTTTACTAACGGTGCTGCTGGCTATTTATGTGCTCTATTCGAAGGTAAAGCTGCCTTCTTCTTTTCTTGTGTTTCTGCTGCTCGCATTGTTTTTCTCTTCCCTTGGCGACGATCTGCTTCTTTTCAATGGCTTTTTCCTGCAGGGCCTCGGCAGCTTCCTGCTGGCGCACATTATGTACACGACCTTCTTTCTGAAGATCAGGTACAGTAACCCCCCGGTTCCGTTTTGCAAGTACCCGTTTATCCTGCTGAATGCGGCAGTGGAGATCGCATTCATTATGTTCCTGCTTCCATACCTCGGCGGCTACACGATACCTGTCATCTTATACGCGATCGCACTGTTCTTCACGTTGCAAAGCGCACTGCACGCTTTCCATTTCCAGTACCAGCCCGCGGGCTGGTACTGTCTTGCCGGCGCTATATTATTCATTCTGTCAGATTCCCTCATAGCA
Source organism: Chitinophaga sp. 180180018-3 (assembly GCF_037893185.1). NCBI lineage: Bacteria > Pseudomonadati > Bacteroidota > Chitinophagia > Chitinophagales > Chitinophagaceae > Chitinophaga > Chitinophaga sp. 180180018-3. Next base: position 7,207,118 of record NZ_CP140772.1, read on the forward strand.
GTTGGTAAATTCTATCATCCTTTTCCCGGCATTAATGTGCTGATTATGCTCACGTACGGACTGGGCCAGTGCGGATTGGTCGTTGGAGGAATCAATTATTTTAAAAGAATTACGGATTAAAAATTACGAATTACGAATCAGGTGCGCACATCTTCTCACCTGATTCGTAATTCGTAATTTTTAATCCGTAATTCTTACATTTGTTCTACTATGCAGCAGACAGATTTTCTCGTTATTGGTTCAGGAATTGCAGGCCTCACATATGCGCTCAAGGTATCACAACAATGCCCGGATAAAAAGATCACCGTTATTACCAAAAGCCGGGAGGATGAAACCAACACCAAGTACGCCCAGGGTGGAGTAGCAGTGGTAAATGATCTGGAAAACGACAGCTTTGAGAAGCATATCGATGATACCCTTATAGCAGGGGATGGGCTTTGTAATGAGCAGGTAGTGAAGATTGTTGTCACGGAAGGCCCTGAGCGGGTTAATGAGATCATCGAATGGGGTGCCAATTTCGACAAAAACCCGGATGGAGATTTTTCCCTGGGCCGGGAAGGCGGACATTCTGTTTTCAGAGTTATTCACCACAAGGATGTAACGGGTAAAGAAATTGAGCGTGCGCTGCTGACGGCTATTCATCGCCGGCACAATATAGAATTGATTTCCCACTGCTTCGTGGTAGATCTGATCACGCAGCACCATCTCGGGTACCTGGTCACCAAAGCAACGCCGGATATTGAATGCTATGGCGTATACGTACTAAATCTCACTACCAATAAAATAGAAAAGATACTTGCCAAGACAACCCTCCTGGCAACCGGGGGGAACGGGCAGGTATACCGCTCTACCACCAATCCAACCATCGCTACCGGCGATGGCGTGGCAATGGTATACCGGGCGAAAGGCCGTATCGAGAACATGGAATTCATCCAGTTCCACCCTACAGCCCTGTACCAGCCGGGCGTCAGCCCTTCTTTCCTGATCACCGAAGCCGTAAGAGGCGATGGCGGTATACTACGCAACATACATGAAGAAGATTTCATGCATAAGTACGATCCCCGGCTGTCGCTGGCGCCCCGCGATATAGTAGCCCGCGCTATCGACAGTGAAATGAAGATCACCGGTACCGAGCATGTATACCTCGATTGCCGGCATATGGATATGGAGAAATTCATTCATCATTTCCCGAATATTTACGAAACCTGTAAAGCCGCAGGGATCGACGTAGCCACACAAATGATACCAGTAGCACCAGCAGCCCATTATAGTTGTGGAGGTATAAAAACCAATGAATGGGGTCAAACGTCCATTCGTAACCTTTACGCTTGTGGGGAATGCGCCAGCACCGGACTTCACGGTGCCAACCGCCTCGCGTCCAACTCCCTGCTGGAAGCAATGGTATTTGCCCATCGCTGCTTCATGGATGCAACTAGTAAGATTGATGCCATCGGCTTCAGGGAAAATGTGCCCGACTGGGATGCCACCGGTACCACCGCCCCCAAAGAAATGATCCTCATCACACAAAGCCTGAAAGAGCTGAAGCAGATTATGAGTGATTATGTAGGGATAGTAAGAACAGATGTCCGCCTGCAACGCGCCATGCGCCGCCTTGATATTCTCCACGAGGAAACCGAACAGCTATACGAGAAAACCATGGTGTCACCACAATTATGTGAGTTACGTAACCTGATCACTGCAGGTTACCTCATTGTGAAAGGCGCTTCCTTCCGCAAAGAAAGCAGAGGCCTGCACTATAACACAGATTATCCATATAAATCCGACCTGGTACAAAATATCGTTCTATAGGCTTTCACTACCTTTGCGGTGGATTTACAACATTAAAGGAATATGTATTACCTGCTGCTTGCTTTTTGCTATGGGATTTCTTTACTGCCTTTGCGGGTACTTTACCTTATCAGCGATCTGTTGTACGGATTGATATACCACATCATCGGATACCGCAAAAAGGTGGTAATGACCAACCTCGCCCAGGCATTTCCTGATAAGTCGGAAGCAGAGCGTATTGCCCTTGCTAAAAAATATTACCACAACCTCACCGATATGATGGTGGAAACCATCAAACTGCTCACCATGAGCAGGAAACAACTACAGAAACGGTTTACTGTCAACCTTGACGTTCTGCGCGACCTGTATGCAAAAGGCAAAAGCTGCCAGATGCACCTGGGCCATAACTTCAACTGGGAATGGGCTAACCTCTATTGTATGCAGCACGTGCAATTTCCCTTCCTTGTGGTGTATATGCCAATTACCAGCAAGCCGGTAGACCGGCTGTTCCGTCACTTCCGGGAGAAATCCGGCTCTATACTCATTCCTGCTAATGATATGGCTAACAGCATGCGGGCGTGGCAAAACAAACAGTATCTTATCGCCCTCGTTGCGGACCAGAACCCGGGCAATCCCCGCAGCTGCTTCTGGTATCCATTTTTGAATAAAATGACAGCGTTCTATAAAGGGCCGGAAATGGCCGCTAAAAGGAGCAATATACCGGTTGTATTCGTAGATATCCGTAGAATAAAAAGAGGTCACTACAAAACCACCCTGACCCTCGCATTTGAAAATCCGCAACAAGAATCGGAAGGAAAAATTACCGAAGCATTTGTGCAATTCCTGGAAAAAAATATCCACGAACAACCCGAAGTATGGGTATGGAGCCACCGGCGGTGGAAACATGAATATAAAGGAGAAAAAATTAAGAATGTATAGGAAGACATTAGTGGATATGGTATCATCAGTCACTATAGTCTTCTCATAACCTCCTGATCTTTCCTGTCTATTTCGTAATTTTTATCTCATTCGTCACCTTCCTGTTGGACAAACGCTGCGCCAGCTGAACTGCCTTATTCAATTGTTTTCTTTTAGCAGTGCCGTTTAACACTATTTCATCTTTAGTTACCACTACAGTAATATCGTTAAACCCATTGACGGAGTAAACAGAATCCAGCGCTTTCTTCAGTAATTCCTCTGGAGTATGCACCACCGGCGGTGTAAGGGGCATTACTACTTTTATACGTATGCTATCCTGAATAGACTTAACACCTTTCATGCCCTTCAACGCGTCTTCTGCGGCTGATTTGGCCACTTCATCACTTACCTCACCACTCAGGGTTACAACACCATTTTTCACATCCGCGCTAATACCAGGAATCATACTCAGCTTTTCATTCACGGCGGCTTTTAATGCTTTATCGGAAGGCTGACAGGCTAACAACATCATATTCATCAAAAAGATAATGGCTATCAGGTGCTTGGTGATCATACCCGAACATTTTTGTAGTAATAAGATAAAGAAAAAATCAGGAATTACGAAATAGAGCGAAGGCCCTGGCAGATAATAATCTAAATGAAATATTATCCGCCAGGGCCTTCGCTCTATTTCGTAATTCCTGATTCTAATTCAGCACGGTCTTCTCCTGAACCACTTCTAACCCTTTCTGATCCTTCATTTTGGCGAAACCGCCTTCTACGTTCCGCAGGTTATGTATTCCTTCTCTTTTCATGATGGAGCAGGCAATGATGCTGCGGTAACCTCCCTGGCAATGAACATAGAGGTTGTAATTATCTTCTATGGAGGCCAGTTTAGTGGTGTCTGTCAGGTCACCCAGCGGCAGGTTAAGAGCATTTTTAATATGCCCGTCTGCGTATTCGATGGGTTTGCGCACATCTACGATCACAAGATTGGGATCGTGCGGAATATCCATCGCTAACTCATCTGCTTCCACCGTAATAATCATATCTCTGGCTTCACCGGCTGCTTCCCAGGCAGGATAACCACCTTTCAGATAGCCCACGACATTATCGAACCCTACGCGCGCCATTCTTACAATCGTTTCTTCCTCTTTGCCAACAGGTGTTACAAGTATAATGTCCTGATCAAATGGCAACAAGCTGCCGGCCCATTCTGCAAAACGGCCTTCAAGACCAATACTGATCGCTCCCGGAACAAATCCATCCCCAAATTCCTTAGCAGGGCGGGCGTCAAGTATCAGTGCGCCAGCCTGGGCTTTTGCCTTGAATTCAGCCGGAGAAAATGGCTGCAGGGCCTTGTCCATCACAGCCTGTAAGGCATCGTAGCCTTCCTTGTTTATCTTGGCATTGATCGGGAAATAAGAGGGTGGCGTAGTTAAACCACTGGTAACTTCGGCTATAAATTGCGCTTTGTCCGTCGCCAGCAAAGCGTAGTTTGTCGCCTTCTCATCGCCTATTGTGCTGTACGTATTAGGGCCCAGGTTCTTACCACAGGCAGATCCCGGTCCATGTGCAGGATATACGATCACGTTATCCGGTAATGTCTTAATACGATTATTCAGCGAATCAAAAAGATGAGCAGCGAGCTCCTCTTTAGTGAGGTTGCCACTGAACAGATCCGGTCGGCCAACATCCCCCACAAATAATGTATCTCCCGTAAAAACAGCATATGGTTGTTCCTGCTCATCCAGCAACAGGTAGCACGACGATTCCAGTGTATGCCCCGGTGTGTGCAATACTTTCAGAGATACCCTGCCGATTTGGAAAACTTCATTGTCTTTCGCCAGATAAGCCTCAAAACCTGTCTGCGCATCCGGGCCATACACAATCTTAGCACCGGTAGCTGCAGCCAGTTCAAGGTGACCGGAAACGAAATCAGCGTGAAAATGGGTTTCAAAAATGTACTTAATGGTGGCGTTGCGTTCTTTTGCCAGTTCCAGATAAACGTCGATATCTCTCAACGGATCTATCACTATAGCTACCCCTTCTGATTCTACGAAGTAAGCCGCTTCTGACAAACAGTTGGTGTACAATTGTTTTACGAACATGGTTTTTGATTTTTACAAATTTACAACTTCTCCGGGGCTACACTTATGGATATAATCTATATCAAAATAAAAAAGTAGCCGCCTGGCTACTTTTTTATATAAATTCTTCCGTATGTGATACGGTATTGCTTTTAACCAACAAGTTCTTCCACAAATTTCGCCACCTCAGCAATACGTTGCTTATTAATGGTGTAGTGGATAAACTTACCATCTCTTTCTGTAATTACAATGCCAGCACGCCTTAAAATAGCGAGATGTTGCGATGCTACCGATTGTTCCAGACGCAATTTCACATAAATCTCTGTCACAGTCATTTTCTTATGATCTTCCAGCAGCTTAATCATCTGCTGACGCAGCTTATGGTTGATAGCACGTAAAACCATAGCAGCTTTCTTTACGGCAATGTAATCCAATTTGATCTGGTCTTTTTCATTGGTACCTCTAGAAATAATAAGAGTATTAGAAGAGGTAGTTAATAATGTTTTTTCCATCGCATTAATAGTTTAAAAAATGATGAAATGAAAGGGATCAACGGACAGTACTCGCAAATAGTTAGACAACAATTGCGGTAATCGATTTATACAAAAATATAATATCTGTCACAATAAAAAAAATTTCCATACCTTATTTTATCATATATATGCCCCAGATACTTGCAAATTAGATGTAATTTGACAATGTCATGACAAATAGAATGAATGTATTAAGGCTTTTGAGGAGAATAGAAAGGTTTGAGGTAAAATGGACTGAAATAAGCCAGATCAACAAATTGTTTTTCATTAAAAGCAGCCTCAGAAATAACAGCCATATGAGCGGCATTTATCTGATATTGGGCAAATATAGCATTTTTGTGTGAAGATAGCATTACCTGCCATTTCGGACTTCCATCGCCGAAAAAAATAATACGATGCGTGGACAACTGTTGCTCAAAAGACGCAGGCTCCAGTATCATAGCCTGTGGAGGTAATATTTCCTGTAACTGTACATCGTAAACAGCCGTAAACACTTCCTGCCGCCGCGCATCCAGCATAGGACAATACCATGCCGATGCATCACTAACGGTAGTCAACATTCCCTGCGCCATCATCTTCAGCGTGGAAATCGCCAGCAGCGGCTTATTCCAGGCATAACACAAACCTTTCGCAGTAGCCACACCTACCCGCAAACCCGTATAGGAACCCGGGCCGGCACTTACCGCAATGGCATCCAGCTGTCCAGGCAAAATACCCTGTTCTTTCAGGATCTGCTGCACAAATAGCGTCATCGTTGCTGCATGATCCTGCTGCTTCTCATTGATCAGCGTCTGAATAACTTTCCCATCCCGGGAAAGACTTACGGAGCCTGATGTAGTTGCAGTGTCTATATTGAGTATAAGTGCCATGAAAAAAATTAAATCGCTTCGTATGCTGTTTGTAATGAGGCGGCCACCTGGTATCTGTCGTCGCCGGTAGCTTCGTGAACCGCTTTCAGCACTTCATATACATGCCGTATCCCGATCCGCTCACTCCATTCAAATGGCCCGTGAGGATAATTAGTACCTAGTCGCATGGAAGTATCAATGTCTTCCCGGGATGCGGTACCCTCTTCTGCCGTCAGGTATGCCTCATTGATGATCATACAGATCACCCGCGGCGTTACCATTCCCACAGCATCAGACACCAGCGCATATTCCCATCCCAACTGATAGACGATATCGTCCAGAACAGCCTGCTGTCCTTCATCGATAAGAGACACCTCCAACACCGGCGTGTTGATCAGCCCGGGTAAAAAGTTGCAGCCCATGATATTAAATCCCTGCTCAAAAGCATACTGATTCATCACTTCTGTCAGCGATGTTTTTACCATCCCCGCTAATACAGGAATACCCGGATTTTTTGCATACACACGGGCATTCTCCGGCCGGTCATCGAATATCAGATCCAGCACCAGATCAAATGACCTGAGCGATAATACTTCTTCCAGGCTTGTTTTCCACTGTATCTCGTGCCGCCCGGCTATCTCCTTCCCCTGCAACTCCTCAAAACGCTGGGCATCTGCTATTACCAGGATATTCATGCGTTAAATTTCGGCAAACCTAATAAAGAATCATTAATTATAGCACATCCCGCCCCAGATGGTATGGCGCCTCATCAATTATTATTTACTTTCGTTGCTATGGAAAAACAAATCATAAATACCAGCAAAGCCCCCGCTCCTATCGGGCCTTATAATCAATCTGTAAAGGTGGGCAATACCCTGTATGTATCCGGCCAGATTCCTATTGATCCCGCTTCCGGCGAATTGATCAAATCCGGTATTGTGGATGAAGCCCATCAGTCCATGAAAAACCTCGGAGCTGTGCTGGAAGCAGCAGGCATGGATTTCCGGAACATAGTAAAAACTACCATCTTCCTCACCGATATGAATACATTTCCGCAGGTAAACGAAGTATATGGCAGCTACTTTTCCGGGGATTATCCTGCCAGAGAAACAGTACAGGTAGCCGCACTTCCGAAAGGAGTAAACGTGGAGATATCTGTAATAGCGGTTAGCTTTTAGCTGTCAGCATCCAGCTAAGCGAAGACTGATAAACGCCTCCGCTTAGCTGGATGCCGGTTGCTAGCGGCCAAACAACGCTTTTGCCAGCTTTTCATCATGCCCGTATACGTCGTTGCGGAAGTTAAGCTTTCCGTTACTGTCTACGAACGCTGTGAAGTATACAATGAAAACCGGTATTTTTTCTTTCAGGGTAACAAATTTCTCTTTGTTACCATTCATTGCTTCATCTATTTTCTGTTCTGTCCAGGTAGAATCATCCCTCAACAGCCATTCTGCCAGATGTTTGGGCTCAGCTATCCTGATACAGCCATGACTGAATGAACGGTCGTTTTCTCCGAACAGGTAACGTGCAGGTGTATCGTGCAAATAGATATTATACTCGTTCGGGAAAAGGAACTTTACTTTCCCCAATGAGTTTTTACCTCCCGGTTTTTGCCGTACAATGTAAGGGAAATTGGCGCCGGAGTATTTGCTGAAATTAATAGATCCTGGAGAAATTGTTTTCCCACTGGCTCCTACTATTTCCATATTCTGACGCGCCAGATAACCCGCCCCACTGCGTTTCAGACCGGGTAACACTTCTTTGGCCAATATTCCCGGAGGTACGTTCCAATACGGGCTGAACACAACATAGCGAAGGTCTTTTGTAAAGATCACCGTGCTTGCCCCTGGCTTTCCAACCACCACATTACAGCTCCACGCCAGCTTTCCTTTATCGTATACGTGCATTTTAAACTGGGGAATATTCACCAGGATATAATCGGTTGTTGGCTCCATGGGCACCCAGCGGAGGCGCTCCATATTCAACAGGATCTTTTGTACCAGTTGTTGTATAGGAATATTCAGGGCATCCAGCACACCTTTGTTAATAGTACCGTCTTCTTTTAATCCCATACGGTTCTGAAAACTACGTACTGCTGTATCCAGCGCTGCAGTGAAACGCTTGCTGCTATCAGTTCCCGGCAGATCCCCAAATGCTTCCAGGCGATATTTCACCTGCGCAATCACTTCTGACGAATCTCCTTTCTTAAAACTTTTCTGTGTAGTACGGATAGAATCCCACTTGCTGGTTGATTCAATCTTAGCCAGTTTTTTCAACTGCTCACGGAGCATTTTATAGTGCCTGTTCACCGGTTCGTCGTCCTGGAAAGTATTGTTGCCTTTTTTATTCACCACCGAATCCAGGAGGCTTTCCATATCTATTTTCTTGCGGGGGATAAACCATTCCAGGTCTTTCGCTGAATCGGCGGTAAGCCCACCCCATACTTTATTTCCGTAAGCAAAGAACTGAGTAGTGAGCATCATTTCAATGCGCGGGATAGCCGTATCTCCAGGCTTCAGCCCTTCGTCGCTCACCAGCAATGTATCGGTTAACTGCTGCAGCTCCGGCGTCATCAGCGTACTGTCTTTAATCCCATAAGCAGCGTCGTTCTTCATCATATTAATGAAGTTACTCGCCTGCTCTGTCAGCCCGTCTTTGTTGATCCAGGCGTAATGAAAATCACGCTTACGATAAAAATTCAGAATATACTCATCATACGCATTGTAGGTCTTATGCGTTTGCAGAAATTTACTGACGAAGTTGCTGTCTAACGTTTGTTCTATATACGCCTGTTTGGTATAGTGAGTGGTATCTCTCGTCCTTGTCTTTTTTTGGGTTCCGACCTGTTGTTGACAGGCAACAAAAATCAAAACGGCCGACAAAGCGAGTACAGAGTAAAAACGTGTAGTCATATGTGTTAAGGGTGTATTTTAAAACTTTAAAACAACACGACAATAATACTATTGGGGATTAAAGGGTATTGTAACGGTAAATGTATGAAATATATACGCTTATACAACCCTGCCATTGCCGGAATCTCCTGTAACCGTTATATTTAATATCTAAATAACACCCGGTATGAATAAACCCGTTTCCCTGGATAATATTCCTGTTAAGAATACGATTGCCGGCCATTATGGCCAGTTTGTGCATGGGAGTAAAAGTACGTTGGCATTTTGGGAGATAACAGCCGGATCTGTATCTCCTGTTCACGAGCACCCGCATGAGCAGATCACTTACGTGGCGGAAGGTATTTTTGAGATGGAACTGGCAGGGCAGCGGTACACGCTGCGGCAGCACGATACGCTGGTAATTCCGCCGAATACGCCACATGGTGGCAGGGCGCTTACCGACTGCCGGCTAATCGACAGTTTCAGCCCTGCGCGCGACGATTACCGTTTTGGGCAATAAAACAAATGACCGGTGCAATTAGCTGCCCGGTCATTTGTTTTAATAATATTTCGCTCGGTTTAGAGTTTAATTTCTTCATCGTTTGCATCAAAGAAACGATATTCAGTGAGGTGGTAGTTGTTATCGGCTTTCAGGCGTATCCACTTCTTATAATGGAAATACCATTTCCATTGTTTAGACACGAGGAATCCTTTGGTAAGGTAAGCATACAGGATTGGATGTACGCGGATAGTCAGTCCTTTATGCTGATGGTTAAGCAGGTATTGGAGATTTTTCTCAATATCTTCCAGGATAAGCATGGAAGCACCTATTTTTCCGGTACCACGACAGGTTGGGCAATCTTCTGCAACAGAAATGGTGATTTCAGGTTTCACCCGTTGACGGGTGATCTGCATCAGACCAAATTTTGAGATAGGCAGGATAGTGTGTTTAGCTCTGTCCTGTGCCATGAATTTCTCCATTGCCTCGAAGATGGCCTTTTTGTTTTCCGGCAGTTTCATATCAATGAAGTCAATGATAATGATACCGCCCAGATCCCTCAGGCGCAGCTGGCGGGCAATTTCAGCAGCAGCTTCCAGGTTGGAGGCCAGCGCATTCTGCTCCTGGTTATTGCTGGAGCTTTTATAGCCACTGTTCACGTCTACCACATGCAACGCTTCAGTAGCCTCAATAATGAGATATACACCACTGTCGAGATTTACAGTTTTACCAAACGAGGCTTTTACCTGGCGGGTAATACCGAAATTATCGAAGATGGGAGAACCGTTGTTATAGTAGTTGACAATATCAGATTTCTCAGGCGCTATCTTCTGGATATACGTCTTTGTATCTGTATAAATGTTTTTATCGTTGACCACAATACGATTGAAACTCTCGTTGAGCAGATCCCGAAGTATGCTGGTAGTCTTCGTTTGCTCGCTCAGAATCTTCTGGGGCGCCTGGCCGCCATTAAGATTCGCCTGGATATTCTTCCAGGTTTGAACGAGCGTGGTCAGATCCTCATGTAATTCAGCCGTTTTCTTTCCTTCAGCAGCAGTGCGGACAATGACACCGAAGTTCGGTGCCTTGATCGCTTCCACAATCTTTTGCAATCTTTTTCTTTCCTCGGAAGAGTGGATCTTTTTAGAGACCGCAACAATGTCATTAAAGGGCGTTAACACGATAAAACGTCCGGGAAGAGAAATCTCACAACTAAGACGGGGGCCCTTGGAAGAAATGGGTTCCTTTAAAATCTGTACGAGGATATTGGGTTTGCCACCCAAAACATCTGTGATTTTTCCGGTTTTGACTATTTCCGGTTCATTTTTAAACTTCGTAAAATCAAATCCATCGGGCGTTTTATCGCTGATGGCCATTGAAGTAAATTTAAGAATGGAGCGGATATAGGGGCTGAGATCCGTGTAATGTAAGAAGGCATCCTTTTCGAAGCCTACGTCAACAAATGCAGCATTTAAGCCGGGTATCAGTTTTTTCACTTTACCCAGGTATAAATCGCCTACTGCGAAGTTCGGATTGCCACTTTCGTGATGCAATTCCACCAGCTTCTTATCTTCCAGTAACGCAATTTCCACCCCTGTGGGAGCCGCATTTATAATAAGTTCCTTATTCAAGCGTCCAAAATTTTAACCTTTAAAACTTCACCTTTATGCTATGCACACGGCTATTTAAGAACAGCTTACTGCATACCAAAACAATAGCTCACCATAAAGTTAGCGTATTTATTCACGTTCGTGATGATGGATTGCTTAAGGGTTCAGCGATCACAGCAGGTAATGTCCGGAGAATTCAGTTGCGGGATCTATGGAAACAACCTGCATGACTATAGCAATTTAAGAAGTAAATGCTAAAATCATGCAGGATATATGAAAATTTTTATCCGACCACCGCGCCGGGAGCATACCTTATTAGTATAAATGGCGGGAAACTGGAGTAATTATTTCTTCTTACTTTTATGCCGGTTCTTTCTCAGTCTTTTTTTACGCTTGTGAGTAGCAATTTTATGTCTTTTTCTTTTCTTACCGCAAGGCATACGCTGATACGTTTTTAAATGATTGAAAAATAATATTATTGAATACTTTTAATATAATTGTCCACTTCCTTCTTCAACTCCGGATCTTTCATCAATTCCCTGCTTTTTTGAAACAGTTCAATTGCCTTCTTCTTATCTCCTTTACTCCTGTATGATTCCGCCAGTACAAAAAGTACCTTGGCATCATCCGGATGCTTTTTCACCACCCCTTCCAGCCGCTCAATGGCCTTGTCGTACTGACCGGATGTTATCGCCAGATTGGCCAGTGTCACCTGTGCATCAATATTATCCGGATGCTCAGCTACTACTTCTCTTAATCTGGCTACCCCTGCCATAGGCTGACCGGTGTTCATATACACCATCGCCTGAGAGATTTTCAATGTATCGTTGCCAGGATTAAGCTTCAGTGCCTGATCAAACAACTCAATTGCATTGTCGGCCTCCCATTTCGCAACACGCGGATCTTCTGCATGTTGCAGGTGAGCTAAAAATAAATTGGCTGCAAAGGTGAGGCTTTTTTCGGAATTTTCCAACTTAGCTGCTTCACTCAGATAATATGCAGCTACCGGAAGTTGATTGAGGCTGTCCCAGGTATTGTATAATTGATGATATGCGGCTATCTTTTGGGCTTTCACGTCTCCGCGCACAATATTGGTTTCGACGGTATTGATCTGAAGCAATTTGTCGGCAGGAATCTTACCTTTAGCGGTTGTCAGCAGTTCAGAAAAGGCAATAGCCTCCACTTCCTGTCCACCCTGCATTGGGGCAGCAGATGACATAGGTTTTTTTTCTGACCGGGGCACAGTTCGGCCAAAGGCGAATAATATCACCAATAGTGCTACCGCAGCACCCACCAGAAGAACTTGTGTTTTTTGCATCGCCTAAAATATTAGGCAGCAAAATTAAGAACTTTTGAGCTTCTTTACCTCAGCTACAAATTCTTTCGAAGGTTTGAACGCCGGAATAAAATGCTCAGGAATCTCCACAGCTACGTTCTTCTTGATGTTTCGTCCAATCTTGGCAGCCCTTTTCTTGGTTATGAAACTTCCAAAGCCACGGATATAAATATGTTCTCCGTTTGCCAGTGCTTCTTTCACCTCCTTGAACATGGCCTCAAGTGTGACTAGCACATCAACTTTAGGGATGCCGGTTTTTTCAGCAATGTTGTTTATTAAATCAGCTTTTCTCATATGAAAGCGAGAGGATTACTTTACTCTCAAAGTTAATTTAAAAATTCTAATTGCTGAATTTTAAGCAAATAAATTTTATCATTTTTTCTTATAACTGGTATTGGCGATAATTTATATTTATTTGCAGGCCCGGAAAGGGGTATTCTGTTGTTCCTTAAGGGTTTTCTACAGCATTTGCCATATCAATATACTAAATAATTTTATTAAAATAATATATAAATGACGTCACCCCGACTTTTTTTTACCGAAAAATTACTGGAGTGGAACCAGGACACCAATACCAGGCAGATGCCCTGGAAAAATGAAAAAGATCCGTACCGTATATGGCTGTCTGAAATCATTCTTCAACAAACCCGCGTAGAACAGGGCTGGCCTTACTATGAACGCTTTATAGAAAATTATCCTACCGTGAAAAAACTGGCCGCTGCCCCGGACGAAGCCGTTTTCCGCCTCTGGCAGGGACTCGGATATTATGCCCGCTGCAAGAATATGCTCGCCGCCGCCCGAACAATCGCCAATGACTATAACGGTAAATTTCCCGACCAGTACGAACAGATCAAAGCATTGAAAGGCATCGGACCTTACACCGCCGCCGCTATTGCATCGTTCGCCTTTAACCTGCCCCATGCAGTACTGGATGGCAACGTTTTCAGGGTACTCTCCCGCTTCTTTGGTATCGATACACCGATCGACAGTACCGCCGGCAGGAAACAGTTCGACAAACTCGCCGGAGAATTGCTGCCAGCCGGTCGCTCCGCAGAATACAACCAAAGTATTATGGACTTCGGCGCCATAGTATGTAAGCCACAGCTGCCACTCTGCGATGAATGCCCGCTGCAGAAAAAATGTACGGCTTATCATCAGCAACTGGTTACATTGCTTCCGGTAAAAACCAAAAAACTACAGATTAAAAAAAGATATTTCAATTATTTCATCGTCCACCATAAAAACAACACCTTCATCCGCAAAAGAACAGGCAATGATATCTGGCAGAACCTGCATGAATTTGTACTGATCGAAACTACTGCCCCGGCTGATATGACCACCCTTCAGGATTCTGCTGTACTCAAAGAATTATTCGGTAGTATTCCTTTCGAAATAGAAAAAATTTCAGCGCCCTTTAAACAACAACTCACCCATCAGACTATTCACAGCCAATTCATTACCCTGTCGGTTAAACAGCCACCACAGCTCTCCGGCTATATACAGGTGCCGCTTGAAAAACTCGACAGCTACGCGTTTCCTAAAACAATCACTACATTTCTGGAAAGCAACAAGCTGCAATTATTCTGACCAGAACACATAGGAATAAAAAATATACATTGGATACAGACACTGTTTAAGATCAATTGCTAAAATGAAAATCCGGCTTAACCTGCTGCCAGTAAGAAATTTTTCCCTATCGATTGGAAAAAAACCTTAACTTTAAGAAGGTTGTTTATTTATTAAAAGAAGAACTTTTTAACAATAGACTAAAAAACCTACAACTATGAGAGGTGTTAATAAAGTAATCCTGATTGGCAATTTGGGAAGAGATCCGGATGTACAGTTCCTGGAAGGAAATATTGCAGTAGCTAAATTTTCGCTGGCTACAACAGAAACATTTAAGGACAGAGCAGGCAAGCTCATTTCACAGACAGAGTGGCATACGGTGGTACTATGGCGGGGGCTGGCCGAATTGGCTCAGAAATACCTGCACAAAGGCAGTCTTGTTTATATCGAAGGACGTTTGCGCACCCGCAGCTGGGAAGATAAGGAAGGCAATAAGAAATTTGCCACTGAAGTTGTAGGAGATAACCTGGTTATGCTGGATAAACGCATGGACCTGAACAACCAAGATCACCCCGTACCCCACCATAGCAGTGCTGGAACAGGTAGTGGGGAAAATTTTTCGGGATTGGACCTCCCCCCTTCTCTGAACGAACCTGCAGACGATCTGCCGTTTTAGATTGCAAAAAAATATTAAGTTTTGATTGTACGTAATCCCGTATAGGGACATTACATTATATTTGCGTGCAGGGAAAGCAATTCCATGAATTACTTTCCCCTTATTTTTGTTTTACATCAAAGTTGAACATCTTGGGTATCATTCCGGCAAGCAACGTATCCTTTGTTTTACAAGCCAGCGCTCCTATCGGCACCCCTAATGTGGTGGTATTTACGCTTGTTATCTTTATTATACTGCTACTTACATTCATTGTTTCGGGGGCAGAAGTAGCCTTCTTTTCCTTAAATCATAAGGATCTGAATGTGCTTAAAACCCGGCAAAACGCCTCCGGTAAGCTCATCACCAAGCTGCTGGAAAAGCCCAAATCACTGCTGGCATCCCTCCAGATCGCCGGTATCCTGCTGATGATCGCATTCATCATGATCACGAACTATCTGGTTACCCAGATGGAAGACCTGCAAACCCTGCCTGTCATTTCGCTGATGGTACGCATCTCCGCTATCTGCCTTATTCTCCTGTTCTTCGGCCAGATCCTGCCCCGTGTATGGGCTGCCCAGAACAACATCCGTTTCGCTACCTATTTCGCCTGGTTCGTCAGCATCATTCACGCTACCCTGGAACCCATCAGCGACTTCTTCGTTGGCCTCAGCGGCAGCATTGAAGCCCGGCTATTCCATCGTGGCAGCGGCCCGGTTAACTACCAGGAAATTGATGAAGCCATCGAAATGAGCGTAGACCCCGCCGCCTCCCAGGAAGAAAAAAATATCCTGAAAGGCATTCTCAAATTCGGCAACATCACCGTAAAACAGATTATGCGCGGCCGCCTCGATGTAAACGGGGTGGAATACGACAGCTCTTTCAACAATATCATCAAACAGGTGGCAGACCTTCACTACTCCCGCCTGCCTGTTTATAAAGATAATCTCGACAACATCGTGGGGGTCATTCATACCAAAGACCTGCTCCCTCACCTCGATAAAAGTAATACGTTCGACTGGCACGAGGTAATGCGCCAGCCCTTCTTTGTACATGGGCACAAACTGATCGAAGACCTGCTGTCTGAATTCCAAAGCAGACGCATGCATTTCGCCGTAGTAGTCGACGAATTCGGTGGTACCTCCGGGATTGTTACCCTGGAAGATATCATGGAAGAAGTAATCGGCGATATCAAAGATGAATTCGATGAAGAAGAATTTAACTATAATAAAGTAGATAACTTCACTTATGTTTTTGAAGGCAAAACCATGCTGAACGATGTTTGCCGCATCATGAACGTCCCTCCCGAAACCTTCGAGCAGGTAAAAGGCGAAAGCGATTCACTCGGTGGTCTGATCCTGGAACTGGCCGGAAAATTTCCGGAAGAAAACAGCGTTATTAACTATAATAACTATGATTTTACTGTACTTGAAGTAAACAAAATGCGTATCCAGAAAGTACAGGTCACCATCAGGCCGGACGCCGCTGAATAAGTATAGCTGCCTGCTAAATACTCGAAAAATGCCAGTTGTAAAAGGACAAACCCTTGCCATAATTTCATTGCTGCTATTCTTTTTCACTGCATGTGAAAATACTCCTACGCCCAGGCCCAGAGGCTATTTCCAGATAAAATTCCCGGAAAGGAAGTACCGTACTTTTGATATGCCCGGTTATCCTTACACCTTTGAATACCCAGCGTACGCAAATATCATTAAGGATACCTCTTTCTTTGGGGAAGCCCCCGAAAACCCGTACTGGATCAATGTCGACTTTCCTACCCTTAACGGAAAGATCTACATGAGCTATAAGATCATCGGCCCCGGCAACAATTCCTTCCGGAAACTGGCGGACGACGCTTTTAAAATGACTTATAAACACACTTATAAAGCAGAGTACATCGACGAAAACGTCATCCGGACACCCAATCATGTCAGCGGTACCTTCTATGAGGTAGGCGGGAACGCTGCTTCTGCCAAGCAATTCTTCGCCACCGACTCCGTAAAACATTTTCTCCGGGGAGCCCTTTACTTCGATGCTACCCCCAATGCCGACTCCCTTGCCCCGGTACATAAGTTCCTGGAGCAGGATATGTGGCACCTTGTAGAAACCCTACGATGGAGATAAGCAGTTTATACTGTAACTTTGTATGCTAAAGATGGCCTGTACATAATCTCAGGCCCCAGAGCATTCTCAGATGATTATTATTGACGATAAATACATTAGTGACGAAGTTGTAGAAGAGCAGTTCGTATGCAATCTGTCGGCATGTAAAGGAGCCTGCTGTGTTGCAGGTGATTGCGGCGCCCCGCTGGATAAAACCGAAATCAAGACCCTGAAAAAGATCTACCCGAAAATCAAATCTTATCTGCGGGAAGAAGGCATACAGGAAATTGAACGCACCGGCACCAATACCACCGACGACGAATATGGCTACGTAACCCCCATCGTGAATAAAGGCATCTGTGCCTACGCTACCATCGATGAACACGGCATAGTAGGCTGTGGCATAGAAAAAGCGTTTAACGATGGTGTGGTGGACTTTAAAAAGCCCATCTCCTGTCATCTCTATCCCATCCGTGTAAAAAAATATGAATCTTTTGAGGCGGTAAACTACGACCGCTGGGACATCTGCAAACCCGCATGTAAAAACGGGAAATCGCTGAAAGTGCCCGTCTATCGTTTCTTAAAAGACGCCCTCATTAGAAAATACGGCACGGAATTTTATGAAGTGCTGGATAAAATAGCAAAAAAGAATTACGAATTATGAAATACGAATTACGAAATAACCTGAAGACCAGCTTCACTACTATCTCCCGGTTATTTCGCAATTCCTGATTCGTAATTCGTAATTTCCGTAAAACCTTGTTGCTTATGCATCAACTCGCGTCCACTTTTCTCGAAGAAAGTGAAAAAAAAGCATCCGATCTGAATCACCGTCAGACGATTAATTTTAATATCAGCAGATATAATTCCGCCGTAAAGGTGGGTAAACAACAGTTTGCGGATCTGCCCGGTGCCAGAGAACGTGCGAAGAATATCAAGTGGAGGGCTATTGAGCATCTCGACAATCACCTCGAAGAATTTGAACAGAACTTTACCCGCCGCGGAGGCAAAGTGATCTGGGCCGAAACTGCAGAACAGGTACAACAGGAAATACTGGCCATTTGCCAGGCCAAACAATGCAAGAGCATTGTCAAAAGTAAATCCATGGCCACCGAAGAAGTGCATCTGAATGCCTTCATGGAAGCCAATGGCATCGAATGCGTGGAAACCGACCTCGGTGAGTATATCCAGCAGCTCGATGGCGAGCCACCTTATCATATCGTAACCCCTGCCATGCACAAAAGCAAGGAAGATGTGGCCCGTTTGTTTGCCGAAAAGCTGGGAACTGATCCCGGCCTGACACCCGAACAGCTTACCCTCGTAGCGCGTGAAAAGCTCCGTCATAAATACCTGGAGGCAGAGATAGGCATCACAGGCGCCAACTTTATTATTGCAGATACCGGCTCCATTGCTGTCACTGAGAATGAAGGTAACGCCAGACTTACTACTGCCTTTCCCAAAACTCATATTGTTTTGGTGGGAATAGAGAAAGTAATTCCTTCCATCACCGACCTGGGTCTGTTTTGGCCCTTACTGGCTACCTATGGCACCGGCCAGCAGATAACTGCCTATAACAGTATCTTCAGTGGGCCCCGCCAGGAAGGAGAAACTGATGGCCCGGAAGAAATGTATGTTATATTGATGGACAATGGCCGTAGTAACATCTTACAGGACACCGTGGCAAGGGAAAGCCTCTATTGTATCCGCTGTGGTTCCTGCCTGAACGCCTGCCCGGTTTATAAGAACATCGGCGGGCATACTTATGCGGCCACCTACAGCGGCCCTATCGGCTCTGTTATTACTCCGCACCTGAAAGGAATGGACTCCTACATGCACCTTAGTTTTGCCTCCTCTCTCTGCGGTAATTGTACAGAAGTATGCCCTGTGCGCATCAATCTGCATGAACTACTCCTGCACAACAGGCAGAAAGCGGTAGAAGAAAACTATACATCCGGTGGGGAAAAATTTGCATGGTACCTGTGGAAACAGGGCTGCAACAGCCGCAAAATGATGAATATGGCCAGTGGCAAGACAAAGAATTTTATGCTGCGGAAATTTTTTGCTAAAACCTGGGGCGATAATCGTGAACTACCGGTGTTTGCGCCTAAGTCTTTTAATCAGCTGTGGAAAGAGCGGAAATAATTATCATTCCGCCTGCCGGCCTCTGAATGGTACTTTAACTTTTACCCTGGCAGGTTTCCTGTCTGACGCTGCGCTCCATTTCGGCCCCTCTTTAATTACTCTTATTGCCTCTGCATCGCAAATTTCGTTCAGGCTGCGAAGGATCTTGAAGTTCTGCAAAGTTCCGTCTGGCATCACGGTAAAGGCTACACGTACTATACCTCTATACTTATCGTCGGGATTAACTGTTTTGGTATGGAGATAATTTTCAAAGGCGGTCCATCCTATAACCGGTTCCGGCGCCTGATACCCGGGATTCTCAGCATCAGATTCTATTTGCACACCGGCAACTCTTCCGGACAATGATCTTTCTAACTGACCAGAATCCGTATTGGCATTAAGCCCCCGAATTACCACACTGCCCGTCATGTTCTGCTTCTTTTTAGCTCCCATACCTACCACCACCACTTCGTTCAATGCTGAACTTGCTGAGTCGCCAGGTGTTCTGGGCTTCGGTTCCAACACCTTACTATCAACATTATGCTGCGCCATGAATGCCCTGTTATTATCCCGTGCTGCCGGCGTTAATGCTGAAGCTCCGGGAGTACCCTGTGCAATGAGCTTTCCGGCAGAATCGTCGTCCTTTGTATAGGCCGACACTTCAGCGCCTGCGGCCTCAGCTGCAGGAGAACTAACCACTGGTGCGGCAGATGGCACACCCTTCGCCCGCGGCTTCATTTCCTTTGCCTTTGCTAACATCGGCGGCTCAGGTACAGCATCTTCCTTTGCGGATTTCTCTACATTAGCCAGCATAGCAGCAGTATCTGCAGCTGCAGGTACGCCGGAATCAGCTGCCGGAGCAGCCGGAGATTTAACACTGGCAATGGGAGGCGCCACCTGTTGTTCACGCCACAAATACCAGCCCGCAGAAACCATCAGTAACAGAATAGCAGCAACAGCCGCCCAGCGATAATACAGTGCACGCACACGCCCTCTGACAGGAGCTATTCTGGCAGCCAGCCTTCCGGCAAGATCTTCCTGATGGGCCTGCTGGTCCGGACTATGCATAGCATACCCATCCAGTGCATCAGCCAGGAACGGATCGTCCAGGGCCTGGTGCTCCAGGGCATGCATAGCTTTATCGTCCAGCTCCCCCGCCAGATATTGACGGATGAGGCTGGCAAGCTCTTCTGGTTTTATATGTGGCCGTTTGTCAGGCATGTTGTTGTTGCTCCATACATATTTTCAGGTTACGCTTTCCGTTCTGGATATAGCTTTTCACCTTATTCATCTCATATCCTGTAATAACACTCACTTCCCGGTAGCTTTTTTCCTGTAAATAAAACAGGTCCACGCTGCGCTTTTGTTCCTCCGGTAAAGTTTCCAGGCATTTTTCCATGCTCTGCAGGTTATCCTCCAGTGACATTCCATTTTCATGATGCCCGGTTTCCCCGTTTTCCACAATGGGATGATCATCTATAGATACCTGCCGGGATTCCTTGTTTTTCATCGCCCGCAACTTCATCAAACAGTGGTTACGGGTCAGTACATGCAGCCAGCTTTTGAAGTTCTGCACCTCATGCTGCTTCACTTTACCGATCAGTTCTTCAAATATCTGCATAACGGCATCCTTGCTGGCTTCTTCATCAAAATACTTCAGGCATACCCCATACACCAGGCTCATATAACGCTGGTATAAGGCGGCCAGAAAGTCCAGTTTGCCGGTGGATTTGTACTCCCCGATCAAATAGGCATCATCTGCATCCTGCATGATATTTTGGCGAATGAACGACATAAACAGCTGTCAGCTATTGGATTTTAACCTTTAACTACGGAACTATATTGATTTACAGCACAACAATAGTATTGCTTTTTTTTGAATATCAAAAAACTGAAAAGACGACAAAACAAAGCGGTTGTAACGAATGATGCGTAACTGCCGCATTGACCCATCCGTTACAACCGCTGCCTGTTTAAATAATGAGTTAGTCAGCAACTATTAGTGCCTGAAATGCCTCATACCGGTCATTACCATGACCATATCATGCGTTTTACAGAATTCTATAGAATCGTTATCCCGTACAGAACCTCCTGGCTGAATAACCGCATTGATGCCGTGTTCATGCGCGATGCTCACACAATCATTGAACGGAAAGAACGCATCGGATGCCATTACAGCACCCTTCAGATCAAAATTGAACTGGCCTGCTTTTTCAATTGCATGGCGGAGTGCATCGATCCTGGAAGTTTGTCCGCATCCCTTACCAATCAGCTGTTTGTCTTTCACCAGTGCGATCGCGTTTGATTTCAGGTGCTTGCAGACAATATTAGCAAACTCCAGATCAGACCTTTCTGCACTTGTTGAAGAACGGGCTCCTACTTCATTCCACTCATTATAGTTGCCATTATCACTATCCTGCAGCAATACGCCATTCAGCACATTCTTGAACATATACTTACTCTTAACCGGCTGCTTTTGTTCGAGCAGAATGCGGTTCTTTTTAGCTTGCAGTACAACGAGGGCATCTGCATCAAATGCAGGCGCGATCAGGATTTCGAAGAATATTTCACTGATGGATTCTGCAGTTGCTTTATCAATCGGCTTGTTGGTAACCAACACTCCGCCGAAGGCACTTTCCTTATCTCCTGCGAGCGCAGCTTCCCAGGCTTCTTTGAGTGTGGTACGGGAAGCGATTCCGCAAACGTTGGTATGCTTGATAACAGCAAAGGTAGTAGCTTCAAACTCCTGGATCAGCTGGCAGGCAGCGTCTACGTCTACCAGGTTGTTGAACGACAGTTCCTTACCATGTAATTTATTGAAAACTTCTTCGAGGTTACCGTAGAAGATCCCACGCTGGTGCGGGTTTTCACCATAACGGTTCACCTGACCCTGTGGGATGGAAAGCTGGAAATCAGCACCAGGCTCGTTGTTCAGGAAATATTGTGAAATAGCTACATCGTAGTGTGCACAAACTTCAAATGCTTTTGCTGCAAAGCTTCTGCGCTCTTCGATAGAAGTAGCTCCCTTATTGTCGGTCAGCACCTTTTCCAGGTCTGCATACTGATCTTTAGAAGCCACAATCACTACATCCTTGTAGTTCTTACCTGCAGCACGGATCAGAGAAACTCCCCCTATGTCAATTTTTTCGATGATAGCCTGCTCTTCGCTGGTGCTTTTCACAGTTTCTTCAAACGGATAAAGGTCTACTATCACCAGGTCAATCTCAGGTATCTCATACTGCTTCAGCTGTTCCAGATCCTGCGGATTTTCACGGCGGGCCAATATCCCCCCAAATACTTTAGGGTGCAGCGTTTTAACACGGCCACCCAGGATAGAAGGATATGCAGTAAGATCTTCTACTGCCACACAGGATACGCCCTGTTCTTCAATAAATTTTTGCGTACCGCCGGTAGAATAGATAGTCACACCTTGTTCGCCCAATTTCTTTACAATGCCCTCCAGGTTATCTTTATAGAAAACGGAGATGAGCGCTGATTTAATTTGCTTTTGCATGAACGGAAAACATTAGAAATTATTAACATAGATTCCTGATCCGGAACCGAAAGAAGCGCAAAGTTAACACGTAAACATCATTTTTCCATTCCTGTATCCCACTATACTACCATCGTTTCAAAACTTCATGTCACTATTCCGGGCCTGCAGGCCTGCATCTCACTACCAATGCACCCTGTTCGGGTATAGAATAAAAATTAATTCCCGCGGCATGGCATTCTTCTTTCCATTGCTGTATCCTTTTCCGGGAGTTAGCAGCACCAGCCACTATACAATGGCTGTCGTAACAGGTCATAATTGCAGGGATATTTACATGCGGATTATTGTTCAGGAAGACATAATCAACCCGGAACCTGCTGCTCATACGGCCGGTGGGAAGTATACTGTCTATGATCACCAGCTGTTTTCCCCAAAAGCTGATGTACCGGCCGTACTGATTAAATCCCATCACCGCACCCGGCTCCACACCCAGGTACTGCCGCGTTGCCACAATCTGCGCCCCGGCTGCCTGCCGGAAAATGGTGTCCTGCCCGGTGAACCGGGCCTTCCGCCCGTTGATACAGTCTATTGCCGTATATCCGGTCACGTTATATATAACCATCAGCCGCTGCTGCCGGCAGCGGGTCTCCCACCCTGCCCGTAACACAAGGTATCCCCAGCAACTAATTAAAACCAGCCACAAACCGGGTCTCCACCTGATCATGAACAACAGGGCGGCCCCTGTAATGAACAAATACAACAGGGCGGCCTGCGACAATGAGCAATGAATATCCTTTATCAGCGCTCCCGGCAGGTCGCCAAGCCATTTTACGCTGCTATTCATTATCATGATGAGGAGCTGCAATCCCTTCCCCACCCAGGAGGCGAACATACCAAGCGGCGCCACCAGTAATAACAGGATCTCTCCATAGATCGCTACCGTTGACAGAGGTACAGCCACCAGGTTGGCCGGCAGAAAGTAAACCGGGAACTGGTGAAAATAGAACAGGCTCACCGGTGTGGTGACCAGCTGTGCAGCCAGCGATAAAGCGACCATCTGCCATAACAGGTCCACCCATTTTCGCTCCGGCTGCCAGCACCGGTACAACGGTTGGTAGAAAAGCAGTATTCCAAGCACTGCGAGATAAGACAGCTGGAACCCCGCATCCGTGATCAGGTAAGGATTGAACCAAAGCAGCAATACCGCCGATGCCGCCAGCGTATTATAAGTACTGCTATACCTTTCCAATATCAAACGTCCGGTAGTAATACCGGTAAACATAACAGCCGAACGAAGCACGGAAGCCGAAGCGCCGGTGAGCAGTGCAAATCCCCAGAGTACCCCCAAAACCAGTATCGCTTTGGTGAAATTAGCCCACCGCCCTGCCGGCAGCCATTTTAACATCCACAACAGCGTACTGTAAAGCAATGCCAGGTGCATACCCGAAATGGCAATGATGTGCACAATACCCGTATTGCCATAACTCTGCACCACGTCTTTGTCGAGATCCTGCCGGTAGCCAATCAGCAAAGCTTCCGCCATGCCCGATTCCGGCCCCTTCCCTATGAAAACTTTCAGGCTCCCCAGGCAATAATCCCTGGCGCTGATCAGCCACCGGTCTATTGGGTTACCTCCTTCCTGCGGCAATAAATAATAATCCCTGTGAACCAGGTGCAGCTGCTGATAGATCTGCTGGCCGGCACAATACTGCTGGTAATCAAATGCCCCCGGATTCCCATTATTTTTGATCAATACAGGCTTTTTCCGGGTGATGATCTGTTGCCCATAGGCAAGATCCGGCAGGGAGTCTTCCCTTGTTAAATAAAGCTGTAAATAGCCTTTAACAGGTATCCAGCGGCCCTTGTTACAAACAGCATTGATAGTTGCAACTGCACGGCATGTCCGCTCCTTTAACACAGGTGGAGCATTCACCTCCAACAACAACCAGGAGCTGTCAGCAGCCTGTTTTTCCCAGAAGCTACGCTCACGACGGAGATCAGCTTTATATATCAACAGGCAGCCGCAGGCCGTTACCAGTACCAGCAATAACAGGCCCCTCACCGGAATGGCGGCATATCTCCACTGAACCGGTAACTGCCGGCACAGTAACAAACCGCCGGCAGCAAACAGTATCAGTATCATTATAAGTGTAAAAGACAGGGACAGGTATGACTGTAAACAGATACCAGCCATCAGCGGGATGGCCACCCTGACGAATGGCGCCCGTTTCCAGTGCATGTTAACAAAACCGGATGATTCAAAATGCATAAAGGGTTAACTTTTGGGTAGTCAAACCTCGCTTTTCATCCTGATAAAAGTGTTTCAGAATTGTTAAAAACGGTGAATCTCAGGCAATAATATCTATATATGATTTCTAGGTAAAATTCGCTCAGAGATGTTAAAATGAGTATAAACAACCAATTTTATCATTTTTATAATATATTTAAAGTCATTTGTTTAAAAATTATAAATATATTCATCTGTTATTGATTAGTTAACATCTCTTTTAAATATAATATTATTTGTAAACTGCATTACCGGTCACGCTATTTGAATTGTATCAAGATTCAATAGTCGTGTCTTTAATGGTTATTTTGAGGGAAAAGAAGGAGCCTGATTTTTATCAGGCTCTGTTTATTTTACCAGTCTTTAGTCTTTAGCCTTTAGCTATTAGTCTTTAGTAAAAATGCAGAGGAGATTAACATCTACAATAATGTTAATCTCCTCTGCATTTTTACTAAAGACTAATAGCTGAAGGCTACTTGCTCAGGTACATACTCTTTTCTTTATACAACTGACGGAAGTAAGGATCACGCAGATCTTTGATAAAGCGGATCGCCTCCCCGGTTGATTTCATTTCAGGTCCGAGCTCTTTGTTTACACCCGGGAATTTATTGAAGGAGAACACAGGTTCCTTGATAGCGAAACCGGTGAGCTTTTTCTCGATCTTAAAGTCCTGCAGCTTGTTAGCACCTATCATCACTTTTGTTGCTATGTTCAGGTAAGGTACCTGGTAAGCTTTCGCGATAAACGGTGTCGTCCGGGAAGCACGCGGGTTTGCCTCAATTACGTAAACGTTGCCGTCTTTGATAGCAAACTGGATGTTGATCAATCCACGGATATCCAGTGCGCGGGCTATCTTCTCGGCATAATACTCCATGGTGGTCACTTCGATGGGCGACAAATTAAACGCCGGCAGCAACGCATGGCTGTCGCCACTGTGGATACCAGCTGGTTCAATGTGCTCCATCACGCCCATCACATGGAAATCGGTACCATCAAAAATTCCATCGATCTCCGCCTCCTGGCAGCGATCCAGGAAGTGATCGATCAGGATCTTGTTACCAGGCAGGTGCCGTAACAGGCTGAGTACAGATTCTTCCAGCTCTTCTTCATTAATCACGATCCTCATACGTTGTCCACCTAATACATAAGACGGGCGAACCAGTACGGGATAACCTACTTCCTTGGCCACTTCTATGGCGTCGTCGGTATTGTAGGCAGTTCCGTATTTAGGATAAGGAATCTTCAATTCTTTCAGCATATCGGAGAAACGGCCACGGTCTTCCGCGATATCCATATTATCGAACGAGGTACCTATGATCTTCACACCGTTTGCTTCGAGGCGTTTGGCCAGCTTCAGCGCAGTTTGGCCTCCCAGCTGTACAATCACGCCTGCTGGTTTTTCCAGCTCGATGATTTCCCAGAGGTTTTCCCAGAACACCGGTTCGAAGTACAGTTTATCTGCCATGTCGAAATCGGTGGATACTGTTTCAGGATTACAGTTTACCATGATAGCTTCGTAGCCGCAATCCTGGATCGCCTGCAGGCCATGTGTACAGCAGTAATCGAATTCAATACCCTGACCGATCCTGTTCGGGCCGGAACCCAGTACAATGATTTTCTTCCTGTCGGAAACCTTGCTCTCATTTTCTGTATCGAAAGTAGAATAGAAGTAAGGCGTCTTGGCTTCAAACTCGGCACTGCAGGTGTCCACCATCTTGAAGGTACGGGTGATGCCCAGTTCCTTACGTTTGGCGTACACTTCATCATCATCGCAATCACCGAACAATACTGCCAGCTGTGCATCGGAGAAGCCCATTTTCTTGGCATCTCTCAGCATATCTGCCGGTACCGTTTTCAGTTCATGCTCCAGCAATTGTTTTTCCAGGTTTACGATATCCTGGATCTGGTGCAGGAACCAACGGTCTATATATGTCAGCTGGTGGATATGCTTTACAGATACACCCGCCATCAGCGCATCTTTGATGCGGAAAATACGATCCCAGGTAGGACGTTTCAGCTTTTCGACCAGCTGCTCTGTTTTCATGAGCGACTTGCCGTAGTAACCCAGGCCCAGCGCATCGTTCTCCAGGCTCTGACAGGCTTTCTGCAGAGCTTCGGGGAAAGTGCGGCCGATAGACATTACCTCACCCACAGATTTCATCTGCAGTCCTAAGGTATCGTCGGCGCCTTTGAATTTATCGAAGTTCCAGCGTGGCATTTTTACAATCACGTAGTCCAGCGCAGGTTCGAAGAAGGCAGAAGTAGTTCTGGTGATCTGGTTTTCCAGTTCATCCAGGGTGTAGCCAATGGCCAGTTTAGCAGCGATCTTCGCGATCGGGTAACCAGTGGCTTTGGATGCCAGCGCAGAAGAACGGCTTACGCGCGGGTTGATCTCAATAGCTATCAGCTCTTCATTTTCGGGATTCAGGGAGAACTGAACGTTACAGCCTCCGGCGAAGTTCCCGAGGTCACGCATCATCATCATGGCTTTATTACGCATGTCCTGGAAAGCAGTATCGCTCAGGGTCATGGCAGGCGCCACTGTGATAGAATCACCGGTATGAATCCCCATCGGATCGAGGTTTTCCACCGTACAGATGATTACCACGTTGTTGTTCTTATCTCTCAACAACTCCAGTTCATATTCTTTCCATCCCAATACCGCTTTTTCCACCAGCACTTCATGGATGGGAGATGCTTTCAAACCACGGTCCAGGGCTTCGTCCAGCTCGTCTTTGCTGTGTACGAAACCGCCTCCGGTACCACCGAGGGTAAACGATGGGCGAATCACCAACGGGAAACCTATCTCTTGTGCAAACTCCTTACCTTCCAGGAAGGAATTCGCTGTCTTGGCCGGTGCTACCGGTACTCCCAGCTCAATCATCCACTGACGGAACTGCTCACGGTCTTCCGCTTTATCGATCGCTTTAATATCCACACCGATCAGGCGCACATTGTACTTTTCCCAAATCCCCAGTTCATCCACTTCTTTACAGAGGTTCAATGCAGTCTGACCTCCCATGGTCGGTAACACAGCATCTATCTGGTTTTCCTCCAGGATCTGCTCAATGCTTTCCACCGTCAGCGGCAGCAGGTAAACCTTATCCGCCATCATTGGGTCTGTCATGATAGTAGCCGGGTTGGAATTAATAAGGATCACTTTAATTCCTTCTTCCCGAAGCGAACGTGCTGCCTGGGAGCCGGAATAGTCAAATTCGCAAGCCTGACCAATAATAATAGGTCCAGAACCGATAATGAGCACAGATTTGATAGATGAATCTTTTGGCATTTGTATAATCTATTGAAAATGAAAAACCAAATTGATTTTTCTGTTGTACGAGGGAACAAAAAAATCGTGCAAAGCTACGTGATTTGAAAATTATTATTGGAAATAAATTTTTGTTTTCGGTGTTATTTTTTTGAAAGGTGCCCCGACGCGAATAAATTTACATACCTGGTTTATTCCATTTACCTATAACAACAAGCATCGCATGAGTACTGTACCTCGCTTCAGGCATTCATATCCCTCCTCCTGGGAAACCCTGGTCCGCAGATTCAACAGCCGGGCATTAATGGTGGAAGGAGACCATGACCAGCCAGTTTATCGATTCTCTTTCCGATTCGAATATCAGCAAACCAGAGGACAATTTATATTCACCTGGGAGAATACAAAAAATGACAGAACCTTCGTGAATATTAACCTGTCCAGATCCCGTGGTCTCGGGGTGCTACTGCCTTTTGATACACCAGATCTGATCCCGGGACACATTTACAATCCCGAAACAACCCTGCTCCTTGAGTTGGCGGAAAGGCACGACCAGCTGAAAATATCACCTAACACGCGGTTACGGAGGCTCCTCTCCCGTTTTAATTCCCATCGCGTTTTAACTGGTAATGCCGGATTTGATGCAGCGTTCATTACCATTGCCAGGCCAGCCTCTATTGTACCCGCACTGATGCCGGGTCTTTCTTTCCTGAAGCATCCTTCAGTAAATCATTCACCCCGTATTGATACAGACTGGGAAGATGCGGAAACTGCCCGCTTCAATCTGCGGCTACGCACAAAGTGCCTCTTCAATAACAACGCTGTACTGGAAAAGATGCTGGCGGACTGTTCCTGGCTGGTTCAGCGGCTTAATCATGCTTCCTAAGCCTGAGAACGTCTGCCAGCGTACATTTCCCTTCTCTGAATTGCGTATAAATACTTATCCTCATCTCATTTTATTCTCCTAACTTTACGCTCCGCAATCATCAGATATTGCGCTATCCCAAAACGACTGGCACTGAAAATATCAAGCCCTGCCTGCGGCAGGGAGAATTATTCCGATCCTGATATTTATTATTATCCAAACACCCCAAAAACAAACGTCATGCGTACAGCTGAAGTTCATGTAGGCGAAAACGGCCATGTAGATCTCGCCGTTCCCAAAGGCACTAAATTGGAAGACCTGAGCAAACTGCAAACAATGGTGATTAGGCAAATCAATCCGAGAGGCTGCCAGGCCTGTCTTTCCGGCGTTCACTTCAACATCAGGGAAAAACTGGAAGAAGTGATCAACGTAGATCTGGACAAAATGGCTGTTGTCAAAGATGTAGCCGCTGCTCATCGTTAATGTTGCACTGCCGCTTCCGGCTATCTACCGGAAGCGGCTATTAAATCCATTCATCATGTCACACATTATTTCTCCTGCAGGAACCGGGCATCTTTATCAACAATCCATTCCACAGCTGGGAGTTGGGCTGTTGTACAATCCTTCTCTGGAATTATACCTGGATAGCTGCCCCGATAGTTGCGACTATGTTGAAATTATTCCTGATATGTTCTGGACTGACCGCGGCAGCCGCCATTTCCCGAGGTTTGAAGAAATAGAATCCTGGATGAAAGTACTGAACAGGTTAGCGGCGCACTTTCCGCTGACAGCTCACAACATCTCTTATTCCCTCGGCAGTGCCGGGGTTTTCGATAAGGAATATCTTTATAAAATGAAGGAGTGGCATGAACGTTATCATTTCAAATGGCATAGCGATCACCTCTCTTTTGTGAAAGTCCATAACGACCAGCACGAGGAACATAACGCAGGACTGGCAGTACCGGTTCCTTACGATTACGAGGTACTGGACATGATTGGTGGCAGGATCAATGCGATCCGCCGCGTCATCGATACGCCTTTCCTGGTGGAGAACAATGTATATTTTATAGATCTCCCCGAACAGGATCTCAGTGAAACCGGTTTTCTGAACGAGCTCTCACATGATACGTCCTGTGGGCTGCTGCTGGATATCCATAATGTATACACCAATTCCGTCAATCATCACTTTGATCCCAGGAATTTTATTGCACAACTGGAGCTGAACAAGGTGGTTGAAATACATATCGCCGGGGGTAATGACCTTGGTGGTATGTATACCGATTCTCACGCAGGCCCTTGTCCACCTGCAGTTTGGGAGCTTCTCGATTATACGTTACCGTTAGTACCGAATTTGTGTGGCATCACCTTCGAATTTCATGAATCTTATTTTCACCTGCTGCAGTTCGAAGGGATCACGCGGGAACTGAACAGAGCAAAAACCTCCTGGAACCTTTATCATACCTGAGTATATGTCGTTGTTATCATTTCAGCAGGCATTAACAGACCTGATTGCTTCACCGCAGCTATGTGTGCAGTTACGGCATCATCCGGAGGAAACGCTGGCCCCGTATGATCTTACGGCCAGGGAACGATTCCGGTTACAGACAGTAGTCATGCAACATGGCATGTCTGTCAGTTGCACGTTGTATCGTGTCAACAGGATCACGCCGGTTTATACTATGCTTCCCTATACCTGTTTTTTGTTGGGAGCAGCATTGATACCATTGGCAGAAGAATTCTGGACTATCGATAACAGGTCGGATCTTCAGTTCAAAAGGGAGATCAATATTTTCGGAGAATTTCTGTTGAAGAAAATAAACGAAGGAACATTACAGAACCCATATCTGGCAGAGATCATCCGGATGGAGCTGGCCATCAATGAGCTGAAATTCCTGCCTAAAGAATCTTTGCTGGCAGCCAACACCAGCGAATTAGCCGAACACCCACTTGTCAGAATGGTGCCTTTCGTTCATCCGCCGGAAAAGTTGCTGACCGCGCTGGCAGCAATGCAGCAGCCGGGGCAGGAAACGAGAGGTACCTACTGGCTGGTGATTGATTATCGTGGTGAGGAGATGATCTTTGCAGAAAAGCTGCCAGCTGCCAGCGAATAGCAGCCGGCGCCAGCAGTTTCTTATACTTTTATTCTGGAAGACATGATGGCGATGGCAGCGCCCATTACTGCAATCATTGTAAATGCCACCCCGAGGTTGGTAGCCTGTGCCACAAATCCGATGAGCGGCGGTCCGAACAGGAAGCCCAGGTAGCCGATAGTAGATACAGTTGCCAGTGCCATGCCCGGTGGCATGATCGTGCTTCTGCCGGCAGCACTGTACACCAGCGGTACCACCGCGGATACACCTGCCCCCACCAGCATGAATCCGAGTGAAGCGGGCAGAAAATAAGGAAAGATCACCGCTACCATCAGGCCGATGGCGGTGAGCGTGCCGCTGATCAGCAACATCTTCTTCACGCCAAACCTGGTAGTCAGGTAATCTGCTACAAAACGGCCGGAAGCCATCGTACTCATAAATGCAGCGTATCCGGATCCGGACCAGCCTTCACGTACCTGCAGTACTCTGCGGAAATATACACCACTCCAGTCGAACATCGTTCCCTCACATATCATAGAGCACATGGCAATAATGCCGAGCGTGAAGAGGAAGACGTCAGGTTTCCCGAACAGGGAGGGCGCGTTGTTTTCGTTAGGCACCCTGGGCACAAGTTTATTCATGGTAACCAATACCAGCGTCCAGGCAACGCCGGTGATAATGAGGAAGTGGTATACCGGTGCAAGGTGCAAACCAGTCATCCATGTACCGAAGGCCGCACCGGTGAATCCGGCCACACTCCACAACCCGTGAAAGGAAGCCATGATAGACCGCCCGTACATGGCCTCTACTCCTACCGCCTGCGTATTCACCGCTATATTGGCGAGGTTACCACAGAAACCGAAGAATACCAGGAATATACTCAGCTCCCAGGATGTTTGGGCCAGTCCGAGTACCGGCAAAACGGCGGCATAAGCTACTGCAGCAATCAGCAATACCTGTCTGCTGCTGAATTTGGAAACCAGTATTCCTGCAATAGGCAGAGAAATGATAGAGCCAACAGGCAACGCCAGCAATACGCTACCCAGGCCCGCGTCGTTCAGTTTCAATGCCTGCTGGATATCGGGTATACGTGAAGCCCAGCTGGAAAAACATAAGCCGGTGAGGAAAAACAACGCACTTACCGCAATACGCGTCGCCCGCTTGTTGACCATCACCATTGATAATTCCTGTAACATTCGATCAATTTCATTATAAAAATAAATGCCTGATTCTCTTTCTGAGTGCTAAACTATCTGTATGCCCAGATTGGCGTACTGTTTCAGCGAGGGCAGATCTGGTTTATCTGTTACAATAGTATCCAGGTCTGTTATATTACATATTTTGAATGGCTCTGCAGTACCCATTTTGTCGCTGGTTGCCAGCGCAATTGTTCTATTGGCAGCTTCCACCATAGCGGTTTTGATATCAGATTCTTCCAGGCAAAGCCCGGTCACTCCTGCTGTGGGGTGTAAACTGCAAACTCCCAGGAAACAGATATCCGCGCGCAATTTCTCCAACATCCTGATAGTATCGAAACCAACGGCAGTCCGCGATTCCTTACCAATTAGTCCACCAGTGAAGATCACTTCTATCAGCGGATGTTCCACCAGCTGTGCAACTACCGGAACGCTGTTGGTAATAACCCTGATATTCAGATTAGGTGGGAACAATGCGGCCAGCATCAGTGTAGAAGTACCCCCGTCGAGGATAATGGTTTGTCCGTTCTGAAGATATCCCAGTGCCTTCTGCGCGATATATTTTTTATCTTCTTCATGATACTGGATCCGTTCCTTGAAGGAATAGGGGTTGGGAGAATGCGGTATAGCTCCGCCTCTTACCTTGATCAGCTGTCCGTTTTGGGCCAGTGATTCAAGATCCCTGCGTACCGTATCTTCGGATACCTGCAGGTCGTTGCTCAGTTCTACCTGTGTTACCTTGTGATCCGTCTGCAACTTCCGGAGAATGTAATCCAGCCGTTCCTCTTTCAGCATATATTTGCCATTTTCTGCAATATTATGAAAGATTTTGCGATATTTTGCAGAATATGGCATAAATTTGCAAAAAACAGCAAAATATGGCAAGAATAGCAATTGACATGGACAATGTAATGGCTGATCTCACCCAACATCTGTTGGATATTTATGAGCAGGAGTATGGTCAGGTGATAGCTCCTGAAAGCATCCGGGATATACCTGAGGGAGAAGCGTTGCCAGATGGGGTTGCGCTGAAATTACTTTATTCTCCGGGCTTTTTCAGGGGCATACCGGTGATGCCGGGCAGCCAGGAAGTAATCAGGGCATTGATGGAAAAGCATGAAGTATTTGTGGTATCTGCTGCTACTGAATTTCCTTTATCTCTTGCGGAGAAACAGGCATGGCTGGGCGAGCACTTTCCTTTCATCAGCTGGAAGAATATAGTGTTTTGTGGTTCGAAAACGATTGTGGAGGCGGATTATATGATAGACGACCATGAAAAGAACCTCGCTCCTTTCCTGGCAAAGGGTACTCCGTTATTATTTACTGCTCCTCACAATTTCTCGCTCACGGGTTATAAGCGCCTGGACAACTGGGAGCAGGTGGCTGAATACTTTGCAGTGAATAAAGTAGCGGCTGTATAAGCGCGCTGGCTTACCTGGTTTCCAGGAGTTGCAATTTCTTCTCCAGGACATGCAATCTGCGGGCATATTGTTGTGCTTCCGCGCATTTATCCAGGTAGGCCTCCACCCAGTTAACATCCTGCTTCAATTGTTGCGGATCGGTGAACCAGGCAGGTGCAATACCTGATTTCGACTGCAATAGCTGTAGCTGTTCGTGACTGAAACGGGCAGTATCCAGCCAGTCGGATATCACTTCGATGTCCAGTTCCAGCTTGTTGGCCAGTTGCTGTGTGGTGATCTTGTTTTGTGCAAGATACAGTTGCAGCAGTTCTCCCTGATGTAATATGCTTCCGTCGAGCGAATTCCATTGATAGAATTCTTCCATTGTTACAGGAATCGCCTCCAGCAGCACTTCCAGCTTGGATCTTTTAATCGAGGGCTGTGAAAAATAACGATACAACCCCTGAGGGGTAAGCTCCGCTTTCTTTGCGTAGTGCAGGATAATAATTTCCTTTTGTCGCAATATGCGCCTTAGCCTGGCGCCGGCATGTACATAATAAGGAACGGCCATGTATCATGGGTTTGGGTTAAAAAAACAGGGTGTATACAAATGTAACAGTTTTATATTCTCAATATAACATTATTTAAAAAGATTTTTAAATAAATCCACGGCTAAACAGCTATCAGATATCATTACAATAATTTCCAATCATTCTAATTCTTTTGTTTACGGCATGCTGCCAGTTCCTTTCTGGTCTGCAGCAGTTCATCTTTCAGCGCAGCATGGCTCTTCAACAGCTGCGTATATTCTTCCAGTTGTTTATAATATTTCTCTCTCAGCAACATCATTTCTTCGCTATCGGTATTCCTGGTTTCATGCAATGTTCCCGGGTTCAGGAATTGGTCCGTACTCATGTCCAGTCCCTTTGCAACCCGGTCCAGTTCATCCGGGGAAAAATTGGTTTTCTCAAACAGGTTATACATTGTTCTTCTGCTCATTCCCAGACGGCCTGCCAGCTTGCTCTTATTCAATCCTTTCTCCGCGATAATATTCTGAAGACGTTCACCATGGTGCATACTTTTACCATTGCCTGGCTGCAGTGTATTCCATCTCATGAACTCGTCGGGCGTGATCCCTATCAGTGCACAAAAACGCTCCATAGTGGCTCTTTTCATGTCACTTTTCCGTAAATGATAATGGGCAATCTGGTTGGTAAAACCAGCCATGACAGCGAAATCGACAATTTTAATCTTCTTCTGTTTCAGTATCTGCTTCAACCTCTGTCCCATGTGAATCAGGCTAGTCTGCATCCTATACTTTTTTATGATAATGCTACAGACAGGACTCGTCCCTGTTGTATTACCGTATAATTTAAACAATTAATAGTTCATTCTGTAAATAAAAATGTCAATTTAATGAAAATAATACAAGAGTAGGCGCAGAAACAGAGAAGGGATTGGGTAACTAACGTAAACGGTTATACGCAGTAACAAATATTCAAATTGATAACAATAAAATCATAATAAAAGAAGATGCTTATCATCGTGTGTTCTCTACACACTTATTTTACAGCAAACAACATCACATACAAATCAATATATCCCTTAAAACACAATACTACAGCCAATCATAAACGAAAATATTTTTTTCATAAAAAGTAAAAATTTATACTTATAAATTGCATATTTATAAATACATTTGCTGATATCAAAAGTTGTAATGATTATGTTTCTACAGGACACAATTTTATTTGTTAACCATATCCAATAATTCTGAAAAAACTATTCCATTATGAGTAAAGATGCTATTAATGTGTTGCTTGATATCCATACCAAACTGTCCAGCTTACCTGTACTTTTTAGAGAAAAGGTATGTGAAGAATGCAATTGGAGTACGCCTACATTCTACCGGAAAATGCGAGGAAGAGACAAACCGAATCCAAATGAGAAGGGAAAAGTCATTCCAGCACTCAGTAATGCGGAAAAACAGAAAATCATTGAGATTATGAATGAAGTATTTGCACAGGGCGAAATATACCTGGAAAAATACCAGAGAGCTGCCCGATAAGCTGCTTTTCTATTTTCATCCGCTGTCTGTAGAAATATTTTCCACAACAACATCTTCCTAAAGCCTTGCTCCTCCGGGAAACAAGGCTTTACTATTATCTCCCCGGCAGTTTTCTGTATCTCCACACAAACAACTAATCAGCTTCTTTCAACTATACATTATCAACTAAGTTTTTCTTTTTAAAACTAAATTCTTAGTTTTAAGGTTATAAAACTGATGCTATGTACTGTTTAATGACCCGCGCGACCGCCACAGTAATCTTTTTGCTGCTCTTCCTGCATATACAGGCACAGCAGGCGATAGACCGTTCACAGGTGATGGAATACCTTCAGAATCAGCAATACGACAATGCAATTGGTTATCTGCAGCCACGGATCAACGAAAAAGATCCCGGCCAGTTGCAGCTGCTTGCTTATACTTATTATCTCTCCGGCAAAGCCAGGGAAGCCATTACTACCTATGAGAAGGTAGTGGCGCTTGACAGCAATATCATCACAGCCCACCAATACCTGGCTGCTCTGAGCATACAAACGGAAGCTCCCACCATGGCGATTCCTCACTACCTGCAGCTGCTACGCCTGCAACCGGGCAATGCCACGGTTACCCGCCAACTGAGCTTTGCGTTTTATGCAGCGAAACAGGCTGATTCCGGTTTTGTATGGCTCCAGCGGGCCTATGCGCTGAATCCCGCCGATCCCAAGGTGGTAGCCCGCCTCGGAGAAGCATTGCTGGAACACTCGGAACATCAGCGGGCCGACAGCGTCGTTCGGGCCTTCCTGGCAACGGATTCCCTGCAGCCCTCTGTTATTATGGTAGCCGTACGCTCCGCCTGGTACCTGAAAGACTATGCCCGCTGCGACACCCTGGGCAACCAGTTAATGGAGCTCAAATCAATTTCTCTCAATACTTACGCGATCGTGGCAGCGGCATTGTATAATCTTAAAAAATATAAAGAATGTATAGGTATCCACGAATTTCTGCAATCATTCCAGTTGCAATCAGAAGCAGTGATGTACTATGCAGCGCTCTCCAATACTGCATTGAAAAATTATGATGTCAGTAATGAATTACTCCAGACCTGTATAGACCTTGCCACCTCTAAAAGCCTGGATGACTATTACTGTGGAAAATCTACCAACTACGAAGGGCTGCGACAATACAAAACCGCTATCGCCAACCTGGATACTGCATATTATCTTTTCCGTGCCCCCCTGCGCCAGTACAGCATCGGCAGGATATATGATGTTAGTCTTAAGAACAAGGAACAAGCCACCCGGTACTATAAACGTTTTATGCAGATAGCAGACCGTAACAAAAAACAGGAAGCGGATATTTATAAGTATCTGCACTCCTATGTTGGAAAATAATCCGGATTTAAGATGCTTTTTTAGAATTTTTCTACCTAAGCCAGGTGTTTTTTCTTAAATTTAAAGCCCGTTAGGAAAAATGCTTGTACTTAACCAATAAACAATTACGGTGCTATGTCGTACCCATACCAGATCAAGAGTATAGAAGACTATCAGCAGGCTTATCAACAAAGTGTTATGGACCCGGAGGGCTTCTGGGCCAATATTGCGGACCATTTTTACTGGCGCCGCAAATGGGATAAGGTATTAGACTGGAATTTCAAGGATCCGGAAATCAAATGGTTCACCGGTGCGAAACTGAACATCACAGAAAATTGTCTCGACCGTCACCTGGGTACCCTGGGCAACAGGCCCGCTATCATCTGGGAGCCTAATGACCCCGAAGAACATCATCGCATTATTACTTACCGCGACTTATATAATAAAGTCTGCCAGTTTGCAAATGTGCTCAAGAATAACGGTGTTAAGAAAGGCGACCGGGTTTGTATTTACATGGGTATGATCCCTGAACTGGCTATTGCCGTACTGGCCTGTGCACGTATCGGCGCCATCCACTCTGTAGTATTCGGAGGTTTCAGTGCACAGAGTATTGCAGACAGAATACAGGATGCTCAGTGCAGCCTCGTTATCACTTGCGACGGCGCTTTCCGCGGCGCTAAGGACATCCCGTTGAAATCTGTTATGGATGATGCGCTGATGGCCTGCCCCAGTGTAAAAAAAGTAATTGTATGTACCCGTACCCGTACTCCTATCAGTATGCTGAAAGGCAGGGATGTATGGTGGGAAGATGAAATCAAGCAGGTAGAAACAATGGGCAACCCTCCTTGTCCGGCTGAAGAAATGGATGCAGAAGATCTGCTGTTTATCCTTTATACTTCCGGTTCTACCGGCAAGCCTAAAGGGGTTGTACATACCTGTGGCGGTTACATGGTCTATGCCAACTATACATTTGTAAATACTTTCCAGTATCAGCCAGGCGAAGTATATTTCTGTACTGCTGATGTTGGCTGGATCACTGGTCATAGTTATATCGTTTACGGTCCGCTCAGTGCAGGCGCCACCACCCTGATGTTCGAAGGGGTACCTACTTATCCGGATGCCGGCAGGCTTTGGGAAATAACTGACAAGTTCAGGGTGAATATCCTGTATACCGCCCCTACTGCTATTCGCAGCCTGATGAGCTACGGTCTTGGCCCGGTGAATCACAAGGATCTCAGCTCCCTCAGGAAACTGGGCAGCGTGGGCGAACCAATCAATGAGGAAGCCTGGCACTGGTTCAAGGATAATATAGGTAAAGGCAAATGCCCGATTGTGGATACCTGGTGGCAAACAGAAACCGGTGGTATCATGATCACTCCCATTGCCGGTATCACCAAAGAAAAACCGGGCTATGCCACTTTACCACTTCCCGGCGTACAGCCTATCCTCGTCGACGAAAATGGGAAGGAGCTGAAAGGAAACGGTGTAAGCGGCAACCTTTGCATCAAATTCCCCTGGCCAGGTATGCTTCGCAGCACTTATGGCGATCACGAACGCTTCCGTAAAACCTACTTCACCACTTACGAGAACCTCTACTTTACCGGCGATGGTTGCTTACGGGATGAAGACGGATATTATAAAATCACTGGTCGTGTAGATGATGTGCTCAACGTTAGTGGTCACCGTATTGGTACCGCGGAAGTGGAAAACGCCATCAACATGCACGCCGGCGTAGTAGAAAGCGCAGTAGTTGGGTATCCTCACGAAATAAAAGGACAGGGTATATACGCTTACGTGATCATGGAACGACTGACCCACGATCCGGAGCTGACCAAGAAAGATATCGCGCAGACAGTAGGCCGCATCATTGGCCCTATCGCCAAACCGGATAAGATACAGATTGTTTCCGGCCTGCCGAAAACAAGATCCGGAAAGATCATGCGCCGTATCCTCCGCAAGATCGCTGAAAACGAACTGGACAACCTGGGCGATACTTCCACATTACTTGATCCTACCGTTGTAGAAGAGATCAAAGCCGGACGATTATAAAATATTTTCCGCATTTTTGTAGAAAGGGATGTAGAAACTTACTTCTACGTCCCTTCTTTATAATACAACCGATGAAGCCATTCTTTAAGAAACTAGCCTGGATCTGTCTGTCTCTTTTTATATTACTCAATGTAATAGCAGCCTTTCATGCCTGGAAATTCACTCATTTCTACGACGACAAAGGGCATAAAAACAAGCTGCCGGAGCAAATGAACATGGGTGAAAAACTGCAGATGATATTTTTTGGTGTCCGTATTTCAAAATCAGTAACAGCGGTACACCCTACTGTTCCTTACGAAACAATATGGCTGAAAACCAAAGACAATCTGAAGCTGGAAGGCTGGTGGATACCGGTCGACGCCCCTGCGGGTACGGTGATCCTGTTTCATGGGTATAACGGTAATAAAGGTTCTCTTCTTCCGGAGGCAGAACGCTTCCGCAGACTGGGTTATAATACTTTCCTGCTCGATTTCCGTGCTCATGGCAACAGCGATGGCCATGCTTGTACCATTGGGTACCGGGAGGCCGAAGATGTAAAACTGGCCTGGGATTACGTTCGCGGCAGGAGCGACAATCCGGTAATACTCTGGGGAGTAAGCATGGGTGCTGCAGCCATATTAAAGGCGGTGCCGGAATACCAGCTGACACCTGAAAAGCTGATCCTTCAATGTCCGTTTGCAACACTTACAGATGCGGTGAAAAGCCGTATGCGAGCTGTGCATCTTCCGGCCAGTCCTCTTTCCCAACTGCTAACCTTCTGGGGAGGCCTGGAACTGGGTTTCAACGCAAGTACTTTTAAACCTGAGAGTTACGCCCGGCAGATCCATATACCGGTACTTTATTTCTACGGCCAGAAGGATATCAGGGTAATGCCTCACGAAACACAGGAAGTATTTACGCATCTTTCCTCCCAACAGAAGAAGCTGTATATTTTCCCCGATGCCGGCCACCAGTCTTTCTGCGGCAAGGATTCAGTTGCCTGGATGAGGGAGGTTACCGCATTCCTGCAATAAAAAAGCGCGCACCATACGAGTGGAGCGCGCTCTTCACAGGATCTGACCCTTCATGTTTTATATTGGAGTCATGGTGCAGGATCACTGCGCCACTAGATGCCGTACAACCGCTGTTGAATACTAAATTAAAGCAGATGGCTGCCGCCGGAAGTCACCCTGAAATGTTCAGCAAAAACCTTACCGACGTATTACAACCGGAGTACCTACTTTCAATATTTCGTATAATTCATTCACATCTCCATTTTTCATACTAATGCATCCCAAAGTCCAGTTAATCCGGGACTCCACATAGCTATCGCGGATACCGGAATGAGTTTCCACACCATGTATACCTATTCCCCCGCCAATAGTAGCGTTGAAAGATACTTTACCTTCTTCCTGAGCATGGTGGAATTTCTGCCAGGATGCCTCGTTTGGATAATCCAACAGCATAAACCGGCTCCAGCTATTATCATAGCGTTTACTCTGAATATGGAATGTACCTTCAGGAGTTCTCCGATCCCCTTCCACCAGTTTATCCCCCTGATCACGACTTCCGAAAACAACCTTGTAGATCTTTCTCAAAGTCACATCTTCATACACATACAATCTGTAATCACTCTTGTCTATAAGCAGAAAAATTTTGTCCGGATCAATGTTGGCTGTGGTCAATCTTACAGAGTATAAATCAGATTCGCTGTTAAATCCACTTAGTGGCAATAGCAGCATGGCAGCTATCCACCAGTAATGACGACACTTGTTCATAGGAGCTATAAATATCCTGATAACGGTTTTTGAGGGAGAAATATTGTAATTACGAATTAGGAATTACGAATTACGAAATAGCGGGTAGATAGTAGCGAAGCTAATCTTCGCGCTTACTATCTACCCGCCATTTCGTAATTCGTAATTACTGGTGTCCGGTAAAACTTAGGCTTGATCAAAAAGCCTAGGTTTTACGGGCATAAAAGGTTCAAAAAAGGGATATTTAAAGTTCCAGGCCCCTATGTGGCAAATAGCAAAAGCGGAGAATCTTTAGCTTTATACTGATTGAACCTGTCTAAAAGGCTTTTTTCGGCCGCCGTGATAAAGGCTTTAAGGTTCATATAAGTCATCATATGTAGCCTGACCATACTAACCAGATTAGAAAAGGACCATTTGCATTTGTAGTTAGAGCTGATTACTTTAAGAATAAGATCAGCAATCATTACACACCAGATTTGTATTTTAATAGCATTGGGGCTATCTCCCAGAAAGTATCTAAGGGGATAATTTTGCTTTAGCCGCTTAAATAATAATTCAATCTGCCACCTTTTATGATAACAATCAGCTATAGTAGCAGGTTTGAGATGAAAATCATTAGTTATAAATTCAAAGATATGGCCGCTTTTTTTGTCCTTATAAGTAATAAGTCGGGCCTTTACCTTAGCATTTTTTTTATTATGATTATGTCCTAACTCAATTTCCCGGTCAGCTAAAACCCCCTTGTTTACCTGCGACTCACTGATGGGACGATCTTCGATAATTGTATGAATGGAACTATCGATGTTACGGGTTATCCATGTAATGGCTCCTTCATCCAAAGTGTTATAAGCACTATAGTCTCTGTATCCTTTATCAAATACCAGGATTGACCCGGCAGGTAACACCACTTTTTTAAGAAAGGAAACATCAGCTTTGGCAGCAGCGCTGAATCTAACCATACAGGGTACATCCTGATCGCTTCTCATTAAAGTGTGTACTTTAATACCGCCTTTGCGTCTTCCATCCATATCAGATTTACCTGCCCCTTTTAATATCTGCTGAAACAGGCTGATAGTGGTAGAATCAAACAGATAAAGTTTTGATGCCAGTTTTGCCGGCCGGCTGTCCGGTAAAAATTGTCCATACCGCTTTAATAGTTCCAGGTAGATGGCTTCAAAAACTTTTGTACCTC
The DNA here is from genome assembly GCF_037893185.1 of Chitinophaga sp. 180180018-3. Taxonomy (NCBI): domain Bacteria; kingdom Pseudomonadati; phylum Bacteroidota; class Chitinophagia; order Chitinophagales; family Chitinophagaceae; genus Chitinophaga; species Chitinophaga sp. 180180018-3. The sequence goes on from NZ_CP140772.1 coordinate 7,249,060, forward strand.
TACGTATACTGGCATCAGAAATAGTACTCCTTCTGGGCGGATGGGTGATGCCCAGATGGGCTAGTCGGTGCTCCCAGGCCAGCATGCCTGTAGTAACCTCCCGCAAGGAGCTACACTGATTAATTATACTGTAAAGTAGCGTCACCAGATGATCATAGGTCTTGAATCGCTTACAGCAACGATCTGCCTGATAGTGAATGGCTAATTTGTTCACCAGCGGTCTGGGAATAAAAGAAAGTAACTGACTAAATATCGGCTGTCCGGTAAAATATATACCTTTACTCATGGTACTTTTTTTAAGTGTGGTAACTTGAAAATACCAAAAAACGGGGACGATTGTCCCCGTTTTTATTCATTGACTTCTTTTTTTCCCCGGACACCAATGATTCGTAATTCCTAATTCTAGTAGCCGAATATCTCCTCAAGAGACAGCTTCTTCACGTCTCCATACTTCTTCAGGTCGTCCATGCTGATCTTCTTTTCAGACGCTACAATGCAATAAGTATATGGCTTATGCGCCAGGTACTCGTCATGGAATTTTTTAACTTCATCGAAGTTCATTTTATCGATAGACTCATACACTTCTTTACGAACGTCGTAGTTTAATCCGAGTTTTTGCGCAGCAAGATAGCTGAAGATGATACCGTCGTTAGTAATACGTTCTGTTTCGATATCCTGTTTCATGCTTTCTTTGGAAGTTTCCAGCAGCTTGTCGGAACGCGGAATATCATTCAGCAGTTCATTCATGCCCTGGATAGCATCGTTCATTTTATCGGCCTGGCTGCCAACGTAAGCGATGGCCGAATAGCGTTCACTTTTCTTATCGGGCGACACATAGAAAGCATAGGTAGAATAAGCCAGTGCTTTTGATTCGCGGATGGTCTGGAATACCACGGAGCCCATGCCTCCACCGAAGTAACTGTTGAACAGGGAGATGATACCGGTTTTCGCCGGACTGTAAGTATCTGCATTTCTCAGCCAGTTTACTTCTGTCTGCACCATATCATAATCCGCAAACAACACCTGATTTTTATCCTGGTTATCTTTTACAAACTTAACGGCTTCCGGAGCAGCTTTAAAGCTGGCAGGAAGTGTATGCAGTTTCTTTATATCTGCAGCAGCCGAAGCTAATGGCTGAGGCCCCCAATAAATAATGGTGTGTTTATAGGAAGGCAACTCATGTAATATGTTGGTAAGCTCAGTGGCAGTAATACCATCCAGCTCAGTCTGCGATAACTGATTATTGAACGGATTTTTAGCTCCGTACATAGCATAGTTCATCACTCCTTTCATAATGGCGCCCTTGTTCAGTTTGCTGTCGGTACGGGCTTTCTGTAAACGGGCTTTCAGCGCTGTCAACGCTTCTTCATTCGGCTTACAGTTGGCAATGATGTGTTCAAATAATGATACTGCCTTGTCGAAATTCTCCTGCAAACCTGTAATTACCACTACAGTATTTTCAGTGGAAGCTGAAACGTTAAAATTACATGCGATGTTATAGAACTCCTTGCTGATCTGTTCGGTGGTATATTTATCAGTACCGAGGAACTGTAGATACTGTGCAGCAAGCGCGAGTTTTTTATTGCTCCAGGTACCCATGTCGAAACGATAGTACAAACGGAAAAGACCATTGTCTTTGTTCTGAACGTACATCATATCTGTACTACCCACAGTTGCTTTCTGGATATCCTTTTCATAATCCAGCCACTGCGGTTTCACAGGTGTAGCCGGCATGGCTCCAACTTTCTGCAGAAAAGCCGACTGAGCTTCCCTATTCACTTCCACTGGTGTAATAGCCGGTTTTTCTACTTTCTGGATATTCTTGTCTTCGCCCTTGCGTTTATAAACGATCACATAATTATCATCCAGATACTTGTTGGCGTAATCTACGATCTGCTTCTTGGTAACCGTATTCATATCATCCACGTAGGATACATCGAAAGCCCAGTTCTTACCCCGGCTTTTGATAAAGGCATCCATCAGTGATTTGGCCCTGTTATTATTATTTTCAAGTCCTTGCAGCTCATCCAGTTTAGCATTATTAACAATCGCTTTAACGAGTGTTTCATCAAAGTCGCCTTTCTTCAGAATTTCCAGCTGGCCGAGTAACAGGTTCTTTACATCATCCAGTGTTTGGCCCTGTTTAGCTTTTCCACTCAGGGAGAAGATAGAATAATCTTTCAGAGACATCACACCAGCACTGGCATTCAGCACCTTTTGCTGTTTATTGATATTCAGATCCAGCAGGCCGGCTTTGCCGTTTTGCAGGATAGATCCCAGCACGCCAAGTATCAGACTGGATTTAGTATCGAGGGCACCGGGCATTCTGAATGCGATGTCGATGCTTTCAGCATCCGGGCCAAGTACTTCTTTTACAACTGGCGATTTGATTGGCGACTCAGGTGTTGGTTTATATTCCTTCACTGGCTTCGCTTTCATGTAACCAAATTTCTCATCGATGGTTTTGATTACATAATCAGGATCGAAATCACCGGCCATTACTACCGACATGTTATTCGGTACATAATATTCGTTATAGAATTGACGGATTACCTTCAGATTCGGGTTTTTCAGATGCTCTACAGTACCGATGGTAGATTGCTGGCCATAGTTATGAGTTGGAAAAAGTGCCGCCAGCATGGTTTCATATACCTTGCGGCCGTCGTTATCCAATCCTCTGTTCTTTTCCTCATATACTGCTTCCAGCTCAGTGTGGAACAGGCGGAAAACCGGATCACGGAAGCGTTCTGCCTGAACAGTGAGATATTTATCAATGGCATTTGATGGAATATTTTCCTCATAAATGGTTTCTTCCACCCAGGTATGCGCGTTAGTTTCCTGAGCGCCCATACCCGTCATCATTTTATCGTACTCATTGGCAATGGCGTATTTGGCAGCAACACCGGATACGCTGTCGATTTCATGATAAACGGCTTTCCTTGCAGCAGGGTTCGTGGTTTTGTTGTACTTGTCGTACAAGTCAGAGATCTTATCGATCAGTGGCTTCTCCTTTGCCCAATCGAGAGATCCATATTGTTGAGTGCCTTTGAACAGAAGATGCTCCAGGTAGTGGGCAAGACCAGTATGATCTTTCGGATCATTGTTGCTACCGGCCCTGGTACCAATCAATGTCATGATGCGGGGCTCTTTCTTGTTAACACTCAAAATAACTGTCAACCCATTTTTTAGGGTATAAAAGCGGGCCTTCATGGGGTCATCGGTCACATACTTGTAAGTATAACCGCCGGAAGAGGCCCCTTTCCATTGAAATTTGCCCTGGGCAACAGCCAATTGCAGCGAGCAGGCAAACAGGAATAGTAATACGACTCTTTTAAGACTCATACAAATAGTTGGTTTTGCTTTCAAATATACCGGAACTGTGAATTATAAAAATGGAAAAGGGATAGAAATATATGAACGGTAGATATAGAACGGTCATCTGGTTCTGAAACCAGTGGGTCAACAAGATAAATTTCCTGTTGTTGGCTCAGGGTGTATTAACCGGAAAAACAGTGAACCGGCCCCTGACCAATGCATTGGTAAACAGCATAGAGTCTGTTGCAATATTTTCGGTATCCACCCGCTTTTTTAAGCGTTTCTTACCCCTCCGGATGGCGGCAGCAACCAGGCTGGCTTCCTGGGCTGGAATGGTTACCAGAGAAACAGATAAAGCTGGCGCAATAGCAGTAGCTGGTGTAACGGCTACGGGTAATGGTTGTGCCTGGTTGTTAATAAGGTTTTTGTCTTCGAGTCTAACGCCTAATAAACGTTTTTCACAGGAATGAATCCATGCAATGCAACCAATACATGTCATCAAAGCAACAAAAGAACGCATAAATACATTTTAGGACTGGCTAAAAAATCTTAGAATCCGTTCAAACGGATACCTATCGAAAATGGATATTGTTGTAATCCATAGTCATGTAATGCCGTAAGGGCAAAATTTGCATACAATTTTACTGGTCCATAACCCAATTCACTTGTAAGACCAAAACGCCATTTATTTAAATTAAAGTCGTCCGTTTTACGCACCTTCCCTCTTTCTGCACTTACCTGCTTGGTTCTGGATTTCAGCAGGTATCCGCCAGAGACGCCGAAGCTCGCCTGGAACGCACGGCCAGGGCGGGCAGGGTTAGAATTAAAATTAAGCATCACCGGGATAGTAACATATTCGGCAAATAGCTTATTCTTTGAAAATTCTACAGAGTCTCTGATTATTTTGGTGGGGTAACCCGGCACATAAGTAATATTACGGGCGTACCTGTAATTGTTCATTTCCAGACCCAAAGCATATAACAAGTTAAGTTTGTGTTTTGTTATATTAAGTCGCTGTTGAAATAACCAGATATTAAAATTGATCGATTTTCCGGTGATAAGTTTAAATTCAGATGGAGTTAAAGGGTCACTTGCTTCCCTTGGCGCAAATGTTTGCAGTCCCTGTGCCGAATAATCATACGACCTGGACGCTGGCGCGGGTGTTGCCAATGCCCCATTATAGTAAGTACTCTGATTGGGGTAGTAATTCAGGAAAAGGGCTCCGCCATAGTCGCTCCGGTCAATGTAATTATTAAAGCCTATATCAAAGACGAACCATTTGGTTTGCAGGTTCTTCTTGAGCTTCTGCCGGGCATAAGCTGTATCCTTATATAACTTATAGCTGGTTCTTCCTTTTTCATTTTTCCATTTCAGGAGAATAAGACCCTTGATTTGAATAGTATCTGTGGTGGCTGGGACGCTTTTAGTATCTGCCTTCTGCGCATGAGCCCATTCTCCACAAATAGCCAGTAATAAAAAAAGTAAAATTTTATGCTTCATATGCGATGACCACTATTTATGATTTATTTCGCCTGCGGGAGAAAAATTTCGCCACATTAGTAACCTTATCTAATATCTTACTATCGCTGCCACTGACCGACATGATCAGTTCACCGTGTACACTCTGAGGCTCCGATGCAGGCACCACCTTGTTAGTGCTGGCCGCATTAGCAGCTGTTGACACACTGGCCGCGAGTACTGTTTCTTTTTCTCTGTTAACTTCCGGACGAACAGCCGCTACCTGGGCATTGGCTGCCTGTTGCAGGTGCTGTTCCACAACTTCGTCTACCGCATTTCGTTGTACAGGTAAGGAGGTCACTATAGGCGCGTCCTGCCTGGGAGCAGCAGCTGATGCCATAGCAACATCTGCCTCTTCTTTTTTCAGGTGTGATTTGGCAAGCGATTTAGCAGTATTTGCCAATACCGGCTTGTTGATTTTTGGGGCCTTACTTACTGTTGCATCAGCAAGAATAACTGGTTTTTCAGCAGGTGCGGTGGCCACCTCTGGTGAGGAGGACGTTTGCTTTTGCTCCGGAAGGGCCGGGGTTACCGGGGAAGTCACAGCCGGGGTATGACTGGCAACAACAGGGGCATTCTTAGAAGTATGATCTCCGCCAACAGACAGCCAGAAAATAATGCCCGCTACAGCAGCTGCTGCTGCAGCCCATCCTATCCGCTTGTAAATAAAGACCGGCTTCCTTTGGCTGGTCCGGTAAAGAGTTGTTTTATCCGGGAATACCAGTGATGTATCCGGGCTCAGTTTTACCGCCTGTAATAGCGCCAGCTCTTTCCTTGCTGCAGGTTGCTGTTGCAGATGTTCCTCCAGTTCCTTCTTTTCAGCACCAGAAAGCTCTCCATCAATATAACTCAGCATCAATGCCTCATAATCCAGCTCTTCCTGCCCACTACGATAGAGGGCTGCCTTATTATCAAAAACGATATCCGTATCCGGTACCAGACGGGTGCCTTCCAGCAATTCCAGTTCCTGCCGGAATTGAGGGTGATTTTCCAGGAAAACCAACAGCGCCGCACGTTCCGCGTCGCTCAGCTCATTATCTATGTAGCTGAGAAAATACGATTCGTAGTTTGATATGTTAATTTCGATAGACAAGTAATTAAATTAATATATTGTTTATCAATTTGTTATATAACATTTTCCATTTTGACCAGATAATTCTTCAGATGTATTCTTGCCCGGTGCAGGTAGACTTTTACCTGCGAAGGACTGAGATTCATCATTTCGCCGATCTCTTCATAAGAGTACCCTTCATAGTCCTTCAGCAATATCAAGGAGCGTTGTACTTCGCTCAACTTTGACAAGGCCTTTTCTATCACTTCTTTTGCGTTATGCACCTTGTGATCAGCAACTTTCTCTTCTTCCTTAAACTGGTCTACCAATGTGATCCGCTTCACCTTACGCACATGATCGATCATATTGTGGTAGCCAACTGTAAATAAATAAGACTTAGCCTTTTCAAAAGGCACGTCCTTGCAGTGCTTCCACAATATTTCGAATGAATTCTGTACTACGTCCCTTGCATCTTCCGCGTGTTCAAGATTTTTTACGATAAAGCGGAATAGATTGTCCGAATACAGATCCACACACTTATTGTACTCCTTTTCCGTCATTCAGGTGGTGCGGGGATTTTAGCGCTAATTTCCGACAAATACTTTAATACCTATCATTGACAAAGTCCATTTTGTTGCCCACACCTACTCTAAATTGGTTATTTACGCGCTCACAGTTGCAGGACCAACACCTTTCAAACTGATTATCAGCCGATTATAAAATATACCCTTTTGGTACTTCTCTTCGGTTGATAGAATTATCAGTTTTCATTTCATGGCATTTATAATCATGATAGTATTATGACGGAGTCCAGCAACTAAATGTTACACCTCAGTCAAACTTTTTGCATATCCGGTCGTTACTCATTTACGCGATAAATAATCGCAATACATTTATTGCACTTAATTTTGGAAGATCCACTTAAAACATAGCAATTTTTATGAATGAGAAGTTTATAACCCGTTTACGGGAAGAACTGGATGATATCAACAAAGCCGGTCTTTATAAGAGAGAACGCATCATCACCTCTGAGCAGGGAGCTGAAATACAGGTGGGAGGCCAAACGGTACTGAATTTCTGTGCTAACAACTACCTGGGGCTTTCTTCGCATCCTGCTGTGATCAAAGCTGCCAAAGAAGCAATTGATACGCACGGGTACGGTATGAGCAGCGTTCGCTTCATCTGCGGCACACAGGATATTCATCGGGAGCTGGAGGAAAAGATTGCTAAATTCCTGGGTACAGAAGACACAATTTTATATGTAGCCGCATTTGATGCAAATGGTGGCGTATTTGAGCCTCTTTTTGGTGAGCAGGACGCTATTATTTCCGATGCCCTGAACCACGCCTCTATTATCGACGGCGTCAGGCTCTGCAAAGCACAGCGTTTCCGCTATGAGCACAACAATATGGCCGATCTGGAAGTGAAATTACAGGAGGCTAAAGACTGCCGTAGCAGGATCATTGTGACAGACGGTTCCTTCAGCATGGATGGTACCATTGCGCAGCTCGACAAAATCTGCGACCTAGCGGACAAGTACGATGCTATTGTGATGATCGATGAGAGCCATTCTTCCGGCTTCCTCGGAAAAACCGGAAGAGGCACCCACGAATACCGGAATGTAATGGGCCGGGTAGACATTATCACCGGTACCCTGGGTAAGGCCCTGGGTGGTGCATCCGGAGGATTCACCAGCGGACGTAAGGAAGTGATCGACCTGCTGCGCCAGCGCAGCCGTCCTTACCTGTTCTCCAACTCAGTAGCCCCCAGCATCGTAGGCGCTTCCATCGCTGTACTGGATATGCTGAGTGAAACAACCGCCCTCCGCGATAAACTGGAACATAATACCCGGTATTTCCGCACCAAAATGACGGAAGCCGGTTTCGATATTAAACCCGGCGACCACCCGATAGTACCCGTAATGCTGTATGATGCTGTGCTGAGCGCCCAGTTTGCGGACAAACTGCTGCAGGAAGGCATTTACGTGATCGGATTCTTTTTCCCCGTGGTACCCAAAGGGCAGGCCCGCATCCGTGTGCAGCTGAGCGCCGCCCACGAACAGGAACATCTGGACAAAGCCATTGCAGCCTTTACCAAAATCGGGCGGGAACTTGGCGTTATCAAGCACTAAGCTTTTAGCTTTTAATACAAATGCAGCGGAGATCACAGAGTATGGTGGTCTTCGTTGCATTTTTACTAATAGCTAAAAACTAAAGGCTGACAGCTGTTTCGATGCTTTACCCTATTTTTGCAGCAACTTAATCAACACAAGAATGAAACGATTTGGCTGGTTATTATTGGCAATGGGTCTGTTTATGGTTGCCTGTGCACCCAATAATGTAAAAGAAGAGAAAGATTGGGAGAAATATTTTGCCCAACACAAGCTGGAAGGTACTTTCATGCTATTCAACAACAGCCAGGGCGAATTTAAAGTATATAACCTCGAAAGGGCTAAAAAACGTTTTCTGCCTGCTTCTACCTTCAAGATATTCAATACCCTTGTGGGCTTGCATACCGGCGCCATCAAAGATACCAACATGGTGATCAAATGGGATGGTGTTACCCGGGATGTACCTGACTGGAACCAGGACCTGACCATGGCCCAGGCTTTCCGGCTGTCGGCAGTGCCCTATTACCAGGAGGTAGCCCGCCGGATCGGCCAACCGACCATGCAGATGTGGCTGGATTCTGTCAAATATGGCAACATGAAAATCAGCCGGATCGACACTTTCTGGCTCGACAATTCCCTGCAGATTTCTCCCGACGAAGAGCTGGGCCTGGTGAAAAAGCTGTATTTCGATCAGCTCCCCTTCGCCAAAACCACTATGAAAACGGTCAGAGATGTAATGCTCATGGAGAAGGCGCCTAAATACGAACTCTCCTATAAAACAGGGATGGGCCGTTACAATAACACCAAACGCCTCGGTTGGATAGTAGGCTGGATAGAAGAAAACAGGCATCCCTCCTTCTTCGTCCTGAACCTGGAAACCGAGGACCCCAGCCTCGATATCCCCAAAATCAGAATGGAGATCCTCAGGAACATCCTTACTGATGCCGGATATTTCAAAGGAGAAATGTAGCACCGACTTTATTTTTTGGAAGAGAGCAGGGATACCCGTAGTATCTTTGCTCTCTTTGCTTTAAAGACGGGGGTAAGCGTTAAAAAAACGATAAAACCCCGCCCCTGGCTTGCAATAAGAGACAAAAAAATTATTTTTGGTATCTTACCAGGGTTACTACCGGTAACGGATATCTTAATAACGAATATGTTACGATTTCAGCATAGCGAATATTTATGGGCATTGATACTCTTGTTGGTATTACAGGCGGCATTTCTGGGGGTATCCTGGTGGAAACGCCGCTCTATACGCCGCATTGGAGATCAGGCCCTGGTGGAAAAACTTTTTACCGGCTATTCCCGGAAGCTGTTTGTACTGAAATTCCTGCTTATTTTTCTCGCCTTCTTCTTTGGGGTGGTTGGTCTCGCCAACCTACAGAAAGGCAGTCGCATGGAAAAAATCACCCGCAAGGGAGTGGATGTAATGATTGCGCTGGATGTCAGCAAAAGTATGCTGGCTACCGATATACAACCCGACAGGCTTTCCCGTGCGCGGCAGCTGATCAGTAAGCTAATGGACAAGCTGGATAACGACCGAATCGGGCTGGTGGTGTTTGCAGGCAATGCTTACCTTCAGATGCCCCTCACCATAGATTACTCCGCAGCAAAAATGTATCTCAGTACGGTATCTCCCGATATGATTCCCACACAGGGAACCGCCATTGGACAGGCCATACAGGTTGCTGACGACGCTTTTAACAAAAAAGAAAGGAAACATAAAGCACTGATCATTATCTCCGATGGAGAGGATCATGACGAAACAGCCATCCAGCGGACCAAAGCAGCCTTCGAAAATGGAACCGCCACTAATACGATCGGTATCGGCTCCCCTACCGGCTCTCCGCTACCCGATCCGGAAACAGGGGGTTATAAAAAAGACCGGGAAGGTAAAACCGTTATTTCCAAACTCAATGAAACCGAGCTCAAATCAATAGCCGCCGCCGGAAAAGGGATCTACCAGCACCTGGATAACAATACAGATGATGTAGTGAATACCCTGGTAAATAAGATCGATAGTATGGAACAGAAAGAGTTCGGCGAAAACGTATTCACTGATTATAACAGCTATTTTCAATATTTTCTGGGCATATGCCTGGCACTGCTGCTGATTGAATTTTTCATTCCGGAAGTTCGTTTCAAACAGCCTTCCGGCTCAACCGCAGCTTAATTTACAACGGCTCATGAGAACCAGTTTTATAACATATTGCTTCTTTACAATTGCTGCGCTGCTCTCCGGCTCTGCTCTGTTTGCGCAAAGCAATTCCAATAAATATATCCGCAAGGGTAACGAACTATATCAGAAACAACAGTATGTTGATGCAGAAGCTAACTACAAAAAGGCACTCGAACAAAATGCTAAATCAGCTGAAGGCAGTTACAACCTTGGTAACTCCCTTTACCAGCAGAAACGATACGACGACGCCCGCGCTCAATACGCCAACAGCCTGAAACTGGATGGCAAACCTGGCGCTAAATCCAACGCGGATTATAATATCGGTAACACTTTCATGGAAGGGAAAAAATGGGAAGAAAGTATCAAATCCTATAAACAGGCCCTGAAAATAAATCCCAACGACGAAGACGCCCGCTATAATCTTGCCTATGCGCAGGCAATGCTGAAAAAACAACAACAAGGCGGCGGCGGTAATGATAACAAAAACAATAAGGATAAAAACAAAAATAAAGACAAGAACAAGGACGATAAGAATAAAGACAAAAACAAGGATCAACAGAATAAAGATCAGAACAAAGACAAACAGGACAAAGACAAGAAAGATCAGAACAAAGATCAGCAGAATAAAGACCAGGACAAGAACAAAGACGAGCAACAACAGCAGAAACCGGAACCCCAGCCCAGTAAGATGAGCAAGCAGGAAGCGGACAGATTACTGCAGGCATTGTCGCAGGAAGAAAAGAAATTGCAGGACAAAGCTAAAAAGGTGAAGGGGCAACCTGTTCCTGTGGAAAAAGACTGGTAATTCATATTCCTCCCGATAAATTACATCCAAAAGTGGTATTCCGCTTTTGGATGTTTTATTTTACGGAAGATGGTAATGCGCCGGTGTATCCTTTATAAGCTTTAATAAAGTGATTCTGATCATAATAGCCATTAGTCACTGCAATACCGGCCAGCGAATCCTCTGCCTGCTGCTCAACAACTGAAGCCAACAAAAAACCGGAATAGGAATATTCCGGTTCTTTACCTAAACCTACAACTGTTACGCGGCGTAACAATTATCGTTCGTGTTGTAAAGCAACAGCGCTTCACTGCTGGAAGCGCTGTATTGCCTGATTCATTGGGAAGTACGTTTGCCTGCTACAGGTCACTCTTTACATTTACCGTATCCAGGCCAGTCAACAGATCCTTTCGGCTTTTTGTTTCTTTATACCAGACTGCTGTTTCTTTTTCTGCTTAATCTATTATCCACAAACTACTTCCCACTGTTAAACACACATTATTTCCTACTGGCGGGCAACAGCCAGTTGTGCTCCTTCTTTTATCTCGTCACTTCCGTTCCGTACCAGCATATCATTATCAGCGAGGTTACCGAATATTTCCACCTTCCCGTCTGATTCGTTTCCACATTTCACGGGCACCCATACCGCCTTATTATTGACTGATTTAATCACGAAGATCTTCTCTGAATTGCTGACAATAGCGGACTTAGGGACGATATATACATCTTTCTTCCCTGGTACCGGCATTTGTACCTCTGCGTACATACCAGGCAGCAAACGGCCATTCTTATTGGCTACGTCCATTTCCAGCGTTTCCGAACGGAGTTTCACATCCAGGCTGCCGGCTATACGATTCACCCGGGCAGTGAAAGTATCTCCCGGCAGTGATTTCACTGTAAAGTGTACATCGGTGGCGTGGTGAGCTTCTTCTGTATATATCTCAGGAACGGCAACGGATAAACGTAGTTTCTGCTGTTCTTCGAGCCGGAACAATGGTTTATCAGATCCTTTACCAGCAGGCCCTACATAGGTTCCGGGATGTATATTACGCTGGCTGATCACTCCGCTGAATGGAGCACGGATTACGAGGTAACCCAGCATCTGCTGTACCTCCTGGTAAGAAGAGCGGGCTGAAAGCAGCTCTGCACTGTCGGCACTCATCTTCTCAAATGCCATATCCAGGTCGTTCGGAGAAATGGTACCGGGCACCCTGCTGGTCTTCAGCAGGCGTTCATAGGTAGCTCTGCGGGCCCGGAACATCGCCTCTTTTGTATGCAACCGCGACTGTGCCTCCAGCAGCTGGGTATTCATTTCAGGCGCTTCCAGTGTTGCCAGCACCTGACCGGCCATCACCTGGCTGCCCAGATCCACATTCACTTTTTTTACATAACTGTTTACCTTCGCATACAGGTCAGCAAACTGGAAAGGCTTGATTTCTCCCGGTAGCCTGAGCGCCGCATCCAGCTGGCTTTTCTGCAGATGAATCACTTTCACCTGCACACTGTGATTTTCTACCGCGCTTTCATCTTCTGCATGGGTACTGTTGCAGGCAGTGAAATACAAACTGGCAGGCAGCAATACGGCAGCTGTCATCACCCGATACGACAGGCCGTGTTTATTTATGTTCATGATATTGATATGTCGTTTAGTCATAATAGTTACAGATAAAAACAAGGCTATAAACGTTGAGCACCAGGCACATAATATGGACTGTTCTCATCCTCCGGATCCAGCGATACAGATTTAACAGATGATCGTTGTTGTACCCAGGAGAATACCAGTGGCAGAATAAACAGCGAGGCAAAAGTACTCGCTATCAATCCTCCTATCACAGCCCTGCCCAGTGGCGCTGTCTGATCGCCCGCTTCACCAAGTCCGGATGCCATCGGTATCATACCAGCCACCATCGCGATACTGGTCATCAGGATCGGGCGCAGACGAATAGAAGCGCCTTCCAGCGCGGATCTGCTGGCATTATGATTCTCCAGCCGTAGTTTTTCCGCGTTGGTGATCAGCAAGATGGCATTTGCTACGGATACGCCAACAGACATGATGATCCCCATGTACGACTGCAGGTTCAGTGTTGATCCTGTAAGGAGCAGCATCACCAGCGAGCCGGCAAGTACTGCCGGGATCGTGGAAATTATTACCAGTGCAACTTTGAACGACTGAAAGTTTGCCGCCAGCAATAACAGTATTACAATGATGGCTACCAGCAACCCTGATTGCAGGCTTTCCAGCGTTTCATTCAGCAGCGTCATCAGGCCCCGTTTCTCTACGCTGATCCCCCGTGGCGGCTCACCTGCCCGTTTGATCGCTTCAGCCACCGCTGCGGAAGCCTTACCCAGATCTTTTCTATGAATATTAGCGCCGATGGAAACAATTCTCACCGCCCCGATACGATCATATTCCCCCACCACCGTATCCGGCTTCAATGTTGCGACATCGCCGAGGGAAGGGCGCGACTTATCTTTGCTGACAGGAATGGCCGCCATGTCATTGATACTCGACATCTCATTCTCCGGCACTGAGATCTGCACGAAGTAGGAGGTAGCATTCCTTTCATCCAGCCAGTTATTCTTCTCGGTGAACCTGCTCGAAGAAGTAGAAGCAGTCAGCGATTTAGCGATATCGGAAATACTTACACCCAGCTGTCCGGCGCGTTCACGATCGATATTGATACGGATGGCAGGATATTGCATCGGCTGGTTGATCTGCACATCCCTGAGATACGGGATCTTTTTCATCTCAGCCAGCACCTTCTGCGCATAGGGCAAACTTTCTTTCAGATTCTTACCCATCACCGCTATTTCGATGGGGGTAGATGCTCCCTGGCTCATTACCTTGTCTGTAAGATCAATCGGCTCAAAGCTCATCTTCACCTCTGGCAACTGTTCATGGATACGTTTACGCAGCTTTTCCTTAAATTCATCCATGTTTACCTTGAAGTCTTCCTTCAGGTTCACTTGCAATACGGCTTCATTCGGAGTAGCCATGAACAGGTAAATAGGGTTGGTAGAGTAAGACGACGGATGGGTACCCACGAAAGAGGAAGTGATATCGATGTTTTTAGCACCTACCATCTCTTTCAGTATTTCTGTGGATTTAATAAGCATGGCTTCCGTACGTTCCAGGCGGGTTCCCGTGGGCTCTTTCAACCGCAGCTGAAATTGCCCGTTATTCAGTTTAGGTAAGATATCGCGTCCGATAATATTCATGCAGATGGCTACTATGCCTAGTACTCCCACGAAATACGCGCCTATGACCAGTTTCCTTTTTTTCATCAGTGACTCCAGCCATCCGATAAAACGCAGTTTAAACCGGTCGAATCCCGAAATGGTTTTACTATGCTGCTTTTCATCTGCAATTTCTGTTTCAATATAGCCGGCAGTTTTATGCAGTTCATCACTATGTACATGCGGATGTGCGCCATGCCCATGATGTTGAAACTTATCTGCTTTCAACATCCAGTTTGCCAGGATGGGTACCAGGGTTTGAGATAGCAAATAAGAGGCGATCATGGAAAATCCGATAGCCAGTGAAAGCGGCATAAACATAGAACGGGGCACTCCCTTCATGGTAAACGAAGGTGCAAAAACCGCGAGAATACACAACAGAATCAGCAATTTCGGAAAGGCGATCTCCTGGCAGGCATGCCACACTGCCTGAGCTTTGGTTTTTCCCATCTCCAAATGCTGGTGAATATTTTCTATTGTTACTGTTGATTCATCCACCAGGATACCTATGGCGAGTGCCAGCCCGCTGAGCGTCATGATATTGATCGTCTGACCGGCCAGCTTGAGAAATAAAACACCGGTAATGATGGATACCGGGATGGTTATGATCACGATATATGCACTTCTGCGATCTCCCAGGAATAACAATACCATCAGGGCCGTGAGCACCGCTCCTATCACACCTTCGCTGATAAGACTTTTCACTGCGTTGATCACGTACACACTCTGATCAAACACAAAAGAGATCTTTACATCTTCCGGCAATAATTTCTGAATATTTGGCAATGCCTGCTTCAGGTTGTTCACCACAGTCCAGGTAGAGGCATCAGCTGTTTTGATAATAGGCAGGTAAACAGAACGCTTGCCATTGATCACCGCATAACTGCTGGTGATATCCGCCGCATCTTCCACTTTCGCGACATCCTTTACAAACACCGTGGGGCCATCTCCCATTACCAGTGGTATATTTTCAAATTCCTTTACCGTACGGATAACAGTATTAGCCGGCGTGAGATAGGTAATATCTCCGATCCTCACGTTACCGGCGGGCGATATCTGGTTATTATCTTTGATGGCAACTACTACCTGATCAGCGGTCAGGTGATGGCTCCGCATCAGCTCCGGATCCACATGTATCACCACGGTACGGGAGTTCCCGCCAAAGGGCGCGGGAGAGGTCAGTCCGGCAATACGGCTGAAAGAAGGCCGTACAATCGTCATTGCCAGATCCTGCAGTTCGTTGTTGGTGCGGGTGGCACTGCTCAGCGCCAGCTGTCCGATCGGCAGAGTGGAAGCATCGAAACGGATGATGAATGGCGGCTGTGTGCCTGCCGGCATGGAAGCAAAAGCACGGTTGGCCATAGCCGTTACCTCCGCTGCTGCCTGAGCCATGTTGGTGCCTTCATAGAAGGTAATCTTCATCATCGTAAGCCCCTGAATATTCTTCGCTTCAATATCTTTTACACCGGTAACATACAGGAAAAGATTCTGGTAGTTGGTAGCGATAAATCCCTCCATCTGCTGGGGCGACATACCACCATAAGGCTGCGATACATAGATAGCAGGCAGATTAAGGTCAGGGAAGATATCTATCTTAATATCCCGCGTAGCCTGAATGCCAAAAAACAATAGTCCCACCACCACAACGATGATAGCTATCGGTTTTTGTAATGCGGTTTTTATGAGATTCATAAAAAGTTTTGTTCTGTTGTTAGATTCTTTTTTCAGCATACCCGGACTGTTTCCACGGGCAGCTGACAGTTACAGCTGGTTTAAAAACAGTTGCAGATCGCCTACCGTAGCCGACTTATACAATATTGCCTGCCATACGCCATTGTAGGCGATATCCCGGTCAGTTTCTGCGCGGTTGATGTTGTACAGCGCCTGTGCCAGGTCGGCGATATTGGATAACCCATTTTCATACAGCGTGCTTTTCTGCAAAAAAGCGTCGCTGGCTGCTTTCAGGCCCATAGGCGCTTCCCTGTATTTCTTCACGGCGTTTTCTATCTGCTGTTCCGACAGCTGTAACTGGTGCTGCAAACGGCTGTAGGTTTGATTGTATTCGTTCTTTAATCCTTCGGTTGTATAGTACTGGCGGGTAACCTGCGAATGGGTACGCCAGAGATCCGTCACCGTCCAGGAGAGGTTCAGACCCAGGAGATAATTGCCTACCTGTGGCTTTGCTCCTGACCAGTAGCTCTGGCTATAGTTGTGCAGGTTGGCGGCGCCATAGTCGTAATCAAAGCCGGAGCCGCGTGTTTGCAATACCCCCATAAACGATAACCGGGGCATTACATTTTTGCTGATCAGCTGTTGGTTGGCCTGGCTCAGCGTCACTCTCGCGTTATACAACCTAAGCAGCGGCTGTGTTTTAAGCGTGGTGGTATCATCCGGCGTGACGGTTTCCAGCAGCTGGTTCGGAATCTTGGTAATGAAGGTGGTGTCCAGCACAAACTCCTGCGGCGTCACGTCCATCATTTCTGATAACTTATTGCTTTGTACGTTTTCATAATTTACCGCGTCTACCAAAGTCAGTTTCGCTTTGGAAACTTCTGCATTGGCAATCGAGCTATCTACCCCTGCACTGAGCCCGTTCAATGCCCTGGTCACGATGATCTGCCGCAGGTCGTACGCCCGCCTGAGGTTCGATTCCATCGAAACTCTCAGCCGCTGCGCAGCGAGCAGGTTCAGATAAGCGCTGGCGATGCGCACCTGTTGCTCAAATTTCTCCTGCTCCAGATCTGCCTGATTAGTATTCAGCTGTTCTTTGGCCATTTGCACTTTGGCGTGCTGGCGGCCGAACGTAACCACATCCCAACTAATATTGGCAAGATACAAACCACCAAAGGCTGCGTTCCAGTTCTGGGTTGGCAATGCAGGTCCGGAGGCTCCGGTAGTCCATCCTTTATATCCCCACATGGGGCCATTCTCTCCGTTCACTGTTCCAAAGCTATTCTGTGCATTCAGGTTCAGGTCAGGTAGGTATTCCCGTTTGACCGCACTGATGTTGGCAGTAGCAGCCCTGGCATAGTTCTCTTTCGCCTTAATAGACTGGTAATTTTTCAATCCTGTTTGCAGGGCCTCCTGCAATGTAAGAGGGCGGGTCTGACTGTTCACCGTTACCGGGCTACAGGCCGCCGTAATCACCAGCAGATAAAGCGGTTTCCAGATGTTCATATATTAATCTATAGCGTCTAAACAAAAAGCCGTTTGGTAAGGGCTGGCAATTTTAAGTACGCAAATATAGAGTAGGGGTATCGGAGCATGTTAGGACAATTCAACTATTGACTTGTACTATTTGAACATCATATCGCGGAAGTCCTGTGGAGAAATACCTGTATTATTTTTAAAAAAACGGCTGAAGTAGGCGGGGTCTTCGAATCCAAGTTCGTAGCAGATCTCCTTTACACTTTTATGACTAAAAGCAAGATTGCGTTTGGCTTCCAGTACAATACGATCGTGCAGCAGCTCTGTTACAGTGCGGCCGGAGCATTCTTTCGTGATTTCATTGAGTCTTTTCGGAGTCAGCGCAAAAGCATTGGCATAAAATGTCACCTGATGTTCTGTGCGATAATGCTCTTCGAGCAGGCGGCGAAGTTGTACCACCCTGGCATCGTGTGTATGAGGCATCATGGTGGTGGCGGCATTGCGGGTTTTCTCCCGTTCAATCAGGAGCAGAAATGCATTCAGGTAATGTTTGATAATTCCGCTGCTGCAATGTGGCGCACAGCTTTTCTCGAGGCTCATGAGTGTTACCAGTCCGGCCAGCGATTCACCTGTGGCGGCTGTAATGCTTATTGGTCCGTATCCATGCCAGCTATCGAACAGGGAAGTGAAATCGTACAATGTTTCCTTATCGTGCTTGTTGGTGAAGTAAAACTGCTCGGTAAAATAGAGGAAAGATCCTTCCCGCTCGCAATCCAGCTGGTGTACCTGGCCAGGGCGTAACAGAAAGATCATATTATCTTCCACTTCGTACCATACAAAGTCTACCATATGCCTGC
Source organism: Chitinophaga sp. 180180018-3 (assembly GCF_037893185.1). NCBI lineage: Bacteria > Pseudomonadati > Bacteroidota > Chitinophagia > Chitinophagales > Chitinophagaceae > Chitinophaga > Chitinophaga sp. 180180018-3. The sequence goes on from NZ_CP140772.1 coordinate 7,267,261, forward strand.
CCTTGCCCTTTGTGATCCAGATAACCTGAAAATGATCATGGCGGTGGGGCTGGTCAGTCAGCTCATTTCTGAACATGCCCAGTGCTGCAACATTGAACTGCCCCTTGAATGGCAGCTGCTGGTAAGGTATGTCAATACTCCTGTTAACTAACATAAGGTGGTTTCAAAAATACACCATTATCCCTTATTTATTCTCCACTGTAACTGCCGTTCGTGGAATTTAATGTAGCTTTAAGTACGTTTTTTAATCTCACATGTTTACTAACTTTGCACCCTCAGGAAAATAAAAAATTGTATGCAACTGTATTGCAACTCGCTGACAACATATAAGCGCCTCTCCACACTGGAAGTGAAGGTGGGAGATCTTATCATCGGAAACCTGAACCCTATTCGTATTCAAACCATGACCACCACCGATACGATGGATACAGCTGCTACAGTAGCACAAACCATCCGTTGTATTGAGGCGGGCGCCGAACTGGTGCGTATCACAGCTCCCAGTAAAAAGGAGGCAGACAATCTGCTGGTTATCAGGAATGCACTCCGCAGGCAGGGTTATACAACACCTCTCATAGCAGATATACATTTTACACCTAATGCAGCGGAGATTGCCGCCCGTATTGTGGAGAAAGTGAGAGTGAACCCGGGGAATTATGTTGATAAAAAGAAATTTGAGCAGATAGATTACACCGACAGTGAATATCTCGAGGAAATAAACCGTATTCGTGAGCGATTCACGCCGCTGGTAAAGATCTGCAAGGAATATGGTACTGCCATGCGCATCGGTACCAATCATGGATCCCTGAGCGATCGTATTATGAGCCGCTACGGTGATACGCCAAATGGCATGGTGGAAAGCGCCATGGAGTTTCTCCGCATTGCAGAAGATCTCCATTACCGCAATATCGTGCTGAGTATGAAAGCCAGCAATCCGCAGGTGATGGTACAGGCCTACCGCCTGCTTGTAGAAAAGATGCAGGAAGAGCTTGGCCATTGCTATCCGCTGCACCTGGGCGTAACCGAAGCCGGCGATGGCGAAGATGGCCGTATCAAATCCGCGATCGGTATAGGTACACTGCTGGAAGATGGTGTAGGCGATACCATCCGTGTGTCGCTGACAGAGGACCCGGAATTTGAACTGCCCGTGTGTAAGGACATCGTAAAGAGATATACTAACAGAAACGACCATACGAATATTCCGCCGGTGACACAGGTCCCCTACTCGCCCTTTGAATATAAACGCCGGGAAACAGTTCCGGTAGAAAATACAGGCGACAAGCAGGTGCCCGTAGTGGTGGCCGACTACAGCAGCTATACGGCTATCAGCCCCGAAGACCTGACCGGTATCGGATACCAGTACGATGAACCGAGCGACAAATGGAATATAGGAGACGCCGCAGCAGATTATATCTACACCGGCAGGCAGATTCCCTCCTTCGGCTTACCAGGCACCCTCCGGGTAGTAGTGGATGCCGACATCTGGCAGCAGCAACACGATAAACAAACGCTGGTCCCCTGCTTTGATGCACGCCAATTCGTGGCAGCCACAGCTGCTCAACAGATCGGGCATATCAATTTCGTAAAATTCGACTGTAACCACCTGGAGGCCAATGATAATCAGGCGCTGTTACAAGTGCTTGCCCAGCAGGCTGCCGCCAATCATACAGTGCTGATAGCTACTGCCACAGGCGATAATGCCATGGCAGCGATCAGGCGTCTGTTCATGTTGCTGCTGGAAAAAAATATCAAAGTGCCTGTTATTATTCATAGCATCAGCGGGCAACAGACTGCCGATGAACACCTGATCCATCATGCTACGGAAGCAGGGGCACTGTTACTGGACGGCTTCGGCGATGGATTATGGCTCAGCAACGAGGGCCAGCAGCCAGCGCAGACAGCTGCTATTAACAATATTGCATTCGGCATTCTGCAGGCCACCCGAACCCGTATTTCCAAAACAGAATATATCTCCTGTCCGTCGTGCGGGCGTACCCTGTTTGATCTGCAGGAAACCACCGCAAGGATCCGTGCCGTGACCCACCATCTCAAGGGCGTAAAAATCGCCATTATGGGCTGTATCGTAAACGGTCCGGGGGAAATGGCAGATGCTGATTTTGGCTATGTGGGCAGTGGTGTAGGCAAAATAACGCTCTACAGAGGTAAGGAAATCGTGAAACGTGGCTTAAACAGTGACGTTGCCGTGAACGAACTGATCAACCTCATCCGTGAAAACGGCATGTGGGTAGACAAAAACTAATGCTTAAATATTCCTTAAAAACGGGGTCAGCAGGTTGCAGTAATGAAGAAAAAGGCTTAAATTTCAATAAAACATATTTGATATGAAAAAGCTCCTCACCGGATTGTTAGCCATGTTCATGGGAATGACCGTAGCTATGGCACAAGCACCCGCGGCTGCACCTGCAACTGCTGCCAAAAAAGAAGTAAAAACTGCGAAGGCTAAAGCTGAGCACAAAGTAGAAAAAACAGAAAAAGCTGCTGCCGCTCCCGCTGCTACCGCAGCCGCTAAAACCGAGCAGAAAGCCGACCATCTGAAAAAAGACGGTACTCCTGACAAACGTTTCAAAGAAAACAAAGGTGCTACTGCAGCTCCTGCCGGACCACTGAAAAAAGACGGTACTCCGGACATGCGCTACAAAGCAAACAATAAAAACGCAGGTAAGAAGAAAGCCAAATCCTAACCTGTCTGTAAACAGATTCTTAAAAAAGAAGGCTGTATCCTTATCGGATACAGCCTTCTTTTTTATATACTACTCCTTCCTTTTCAGGCCATTTTTGCTATTTTTATCGCTTCGCACGTATGAATTCACCCGTTTTTAATAACTAAAAGTTATCACTAATAGTTATTAGTTATTTGACTGAACTCTGGTGGGCAGCTACATTTGCAATGTAATCCACCAACCTGTAATTGTAATGGGAACCAACAACATCCAACGTTATAAACGGATACTATCCGGCGTTCTTGTATGCCTGATGATGTTAATACTGATAGTCGGTATTGAGACCTTTTTCATTTTTGCGCGCACTTTGTCCGGCAAGTCCCTGGCTAAAGATGCAGCCATACCAAATTCTCCCGCTGCGTGGCAGCCACCATCCATGGCCAGCATTCCGGCCGGTGAAAACGGGATATCTATCCTCTACGGTCAGATGCTTGTCAGAGAAACCGCCCGTTTCCTGGGCCCTAAGGGCAGCGTTATGCAAATCACCAATGGAATGAATTGTCAGAACTGTCATCTGCAGGCCGGTACCAAGCCATTCGGGAACAACTACAGCGCCACCGCTGTTTCTTATCCTAAATTCAGAAGCCGGTCTAACAGCATTGAAACCCTGAACAAGCGGATCAGCGACTGCTTTGAACGCAGCCTGAATGGGGAGGCGCCCGACAGCAACGGCCGGGAAATGACCGCTATCCGCCATTATATCGAATGGGTGGGAAGCGATGTACATCGCGATCAGCAACCGGAAGGCAGTGGCATCCGGAAGCCAGCCTACCTGAACCGTGCTGCCGACCCTGCGAAGGGGGCAAAAATATATACGCAAAAATGCCAGAGCTGCCATGGCGCCAATGGTGAAGGCGTTCAACAGGCCGATGGCGTCGCATATACTTATCCGCCGCTATGGGGCGAACATAGCTATAATGATGGCGCAGGCCTTTACCGGCTATCGAACTTTGCAGGTTACGTAAAATACAATATGCCCTTCGGCGTTGATTATACCGCACCTCAGCTGAGCGACGAAGAAGCCTGGGATGTTGCTGCGTTTATCAATTCACAGCCACGCCCGCATAAAGATCAGTCGGCCGACTGGAAAACCCTGAAAAAGAAACCCGTTGATTTTCCTTTCGGGCCTTATGCAGATGCGTTTTCAGAGCAACAACATAAATACGGGCCATTCAAACCCATGCAACAATAATCGTTAAACAAATAAACAACCATGAAAAAAACACTGCTGCTACTAAGCCTCATCTGCCTTCTGGGCACACAGTATGCAATGAGCCAGCGCAAACCCAGGTATAAAGCTGTTTATCAGCTGAACAGCGATGACGACAAAACGATCCGTAGTACCCTTCGCAATATCAAGAATGCATTGGAAGATCCCCGTTTGCACGATAAAGTGACCATTGAACTCGTAGCGCATGGTGGAGGTGTAACCGTTTACAGGAAAGATCATCCATATGAATCACTACTGCAGGAACTGCAGACGAAAGGAGTTATCCTCCTGGAATGCGAAAACACGCTGCGGGAACGGAATATCTCCAAAGAAGAGCTGTTCCCGTTCATCAATTACACTCCCAGCGGTAATGGAGAACTGATCATCAAACAATCCGAAGGCTGGGTGTATGTTCATCCTTAACCCGGAATACATCTCGTTCAGGCTAACCATTAGCTGTTAGCCTGAAATACCTCCCTCATTCATTTAAATCAATCAATAATGAAATACTTTACAAAAATGCTGGCGGCGCTGTTGCTGTTGGCCGGAGTGTTACACGCCCAGGAACACCGCTTTGATCCTCCCTGGAACACACCTCCCGCAGCAGGCGTATCCTTTACTGTGTATGGCATAGACAATGCCCCCGACCTGTACGGCGATATCACAGATCCTCAGCTTGTAATATTCTTTGCCGGCAATCAATTCATGGTGATCGATTCTCTTATCGGCGATTTTAAGAAGGCATATCCGCAATACCAGCGTGTATTTGCAGAAACGCTGCCACCAGGCATTCTGGCGAAACAGATACTAAGCGGCTCGCTGGTAATGGGCAACCTGCGGATCAGCCACCGGCCGGATATTTATACAGCAGGCAAGAACCGGATCGATCAGCTGCGCGACAGCTTCTCCGTGGTGAAGAACTATGCCGGCAACACCCTGGCGATAATGGTACCCCGGAACAATCCTAAGAAAGTTCATTCCCTGGCCGATCTGGCGCGTAAAGACGTAAGAATAAGCATGCCCAATCCCGCCTGGGAAGGGATAGGCAAACGCATTGAAGAAGCCTATATAAAGGCCGGCGGTAATAAACTGCAGCAAAAAATCATGAAGGAAAAAGTGACCGCTGGCACTACCTACCTGACCCAGATACACCACCGCGAAACACCCATGCGTATCCTGTACGGGCAGTCTGATGCAGGGCCTGTGTGGTACACAGAGGCGTACTATCAGCAACTGGCCGGGCATCCTGTTAGCCTGGTGCCGGTGCCGGAAAAGGATAATATCAAAGCATCCTATTGGGCGGGGATCCTGAAAAGTGCACCGCATCCTCAGGCAGCGCTCGACTTTATGACCTTCCTGACAGGGCCACAGGGCCAGGGCATTTACAGGCACTTTGGCTTTACGCCACCAGAGATGTAAGGTATTTTTGTATTTTTAATGCATGTTCGATTTCAGACTCAAGGTATTTCATACCGTGGCCAGGCGCCTAAGCTTTACCAAAGCCGCAGAGGAATTATACATCTCCCAGCCGGCTGTGACCAAACACATACATGAACTGGAGCAACAGCTGGGAATGGCGCTGTTCGAACGGATCGGCAATAAGATCAAATTAACGAGAGCCGGATTACTGGTCATGCACCACGCGGAAATCATCTTCACAGATTACCGCAACCTGGAGTATGACATCAATCAGCTAAAACATATGCAGGGTGGGCTGTTGCCAATAGGCGCCAGCACCACCATTGCACAATACCTGATTCCTCCGCTGCTGGCCAAATTCAACCAGCGCTATCCGGATGTTAAAACATCACTGACAAACGGGAATACGGAACAGATAGAACAAGCCCTCTTTGAAAAAAGTATACAGCTGGGTATCATCGAAGGCAGTTCCAAAAATCCGCTGCTGAAGTACATCGAATTTGCCAAAGATGAAATCGTGCTGGTGGGGAATATGAAACATCAATACGGGAATGGGGAGCCGTTAACACCAGCGGAGCTCAAAACCATTCCATTACTGATGCGTGAACATGGTTCCGGTACCCTGGAAGTGATCACTGAGGAGCTCAAACGCCTCAAACTAAAAATCACCGACCTGAACGTAGCCATGTATATGGGTAGTACGGAAAGCATCAAATCTTACCTTCATCACTCCCCCTGCGCAGCGTTTATATCCCTGCAGGCAATACAGCGGGAACTGGAGCTGGGTGAATTCAGAATATTACCTGTGAAGAATTTCAAACTCGTCAGGAAACTTCATTTTACATACCTGCAGGGGTTGCAGGATAAACTCTGTCAGCTTTTTATCCGGTTTGCCCGGCAGAATATGACCGAGTAGCAGGAAGCCACTATCAATAGTTATTTATTCAACAACTGCCAGTACAACATTTCTGCAGAACTACCCGACTCCTTCATCCCGAGGTATTGCAATACCTTCATTGAAGGGATATTGGTAACATCGCATTCGGCTATCAGCTTTCTGACGAACGGCTGCCGGAAAGCCCATTCCACCAGCGCTGCTGCAGCTTCACGCATATAACCATTACGCCGGTATGCCGGTAAAAGGGCATATCCAATTTCCACTATTCCCTGTTTATCGGGCTGCCCCTTGAAACAAATATCTCCGATCACGGTACGCTCCTCTTTAGCAATAATAATCCAAAGCATCCACGGATATGATCCGGGATCGTGCTGCAATAATTCTATAAAATGAGGAAGTTGTTCCTTTAGTTCCTGTTGTGGCCAGTTGTCCGGAATGCGGGCCTGCAATACCTCTCCGACATGTGGATGCCCAAGATATATTTCCGTCAGCAAAGGTAAACGGCATGGGTGTATCAGTAAACGATCTGTATGAAGGGGTAACATTAAAAAACAGTTATTAAAAATAAAACATCCTGCTACTGGTGGCTAGCCAGGACTAATGACAATTCCATTGTTGTTCCCGGTTTTAACACATGAACTCTCCGGCGTTCAACATCTTCCGTAAATACTTAAAAGTTTTTCTGGATATCAGGGATTTTGAATGCTGCGCGTTTGTGTTCCGGTATATGGTTACTACCCGGATATCCGATAATACCTGAGTGCCTTTAAAGCCAGCGGGCGGAACGATTCAATAACATTCGTTCCGCCCGCTCATATTAATATGCTGACTCCAATTATTTACGTTGTAATGTATAGATAATAGCAGCATTATTGTTTTCAAAATTCACATTTGCCCTCCAGGTCATCACGCTACCAGCGCCGGTTACTTCCATTCTGTAACCTGTGGTTACATTTTTAGCCTTATCGCCGGTGAATAATTTCTTGAATCCGAACATGGTAACACCACCCTGTTTGGTCAGTGACCAGGCGATTTTTTGTGTAGCAGGATTACAGCCATTATCGGTAGCCGTCAGTGTATATGAACCTCCTGCAAAGTTATCCGGCAGTGTCCAGGTACTACCGATGAAGCATTTTGCATTGGCCTCATCAAATACAGTCACTTTTGCATTATCAGGAATGCCTTCGTATTTGATATCTGTCAATACCCAGTTACCTCTCACTGAGCTTTTTGTAATGTCCTGTGTTACACCTTGCTTGGGGGAACATGATGAAGCAAAAACGGCTACTATTGCCATCAATAATGCTGCAAAAGAGAATTTTTTCATGAGAAAAGAATTTGTGTGTTTAATTGCCAATGTATTCAACACGCAGTTACCGGATAAGGTTCTATAACAGGCCAGAATACGGCAGCAAGTTCAGCATTTGCAATAAACGTACCAAATGGTTAATGTGTATTCTGAACGGGAGTAGTCATGGAAGAGACTTTTAATTTTATCAATACATCTTCCAGCTGTGTGGCCCGTTGATAAAAATGCCACGTACTTGCAGCCAGGGCCATAGTTAGTACAGCCATCGCCAGAAACGCACAACGCCACCAGATACTTACAGTAATACGGCGGTTCCAGAAGGGCTCGAGCGGTATATAGCCGGTAGTCCTGTTCGTTTGTTCATAGGCGTTATACCCTCTCCAGGTATGATCCTGCCATTCATGATCAGTATTGATCTTGTGCAGGATAGTAGTTTTAATTTTCTCAGGAGGTGGCACCCCTTCCTCCAGCAGTTTTTCTTCAAACCTCAGTTCGGTAGCAGTGATCTCCACATCAAGCAGCGGGTATATCCTCCGGAGGTATAATAATTCCTCTTCCTGCGCCGAAGTGGCCAGGCCCAGGAGGTAACGCTCAATAATGCCGCTTTCTATGTAATCGCTGATATTCAAAAACACATGTTTAACAAAAAACCACGATACAAATATGATCAATAAATCATATGTCTATAGATACGTTTAAATACGGTTGGTTGGATTCTCACAAATCTGTAAAATAACGGCAATCTCCCTTAAAAATTATGACCAATGAACGGTTGTTTCACTGGCCTGGGTGTGATAGAGGAAGCGATCACTGTGCTGTTCCTGGGACTGGCGATATTTGAGGTAGTAAAAGATCGCCAGAAAAAGGAACACTTTAGACATAATAAAGAAGATAATAAAGAAGATCTTCCACCATTTGTGTACGGTGATATGATCACCATCCTTGGGTTGAATGTTAATAAAGGTGTAATTGGATCCCGGGTCGGCATAAGCGCGTCCCTGCTGATCCCAGCGTATTTTCTGTAGTACCCGGCTCCGTATCTCTACAGGGGGCATAACGGCCTCATCAAACGCAGCTCTTTCCAGACGGCGCTCTACATGTTCTACTTCGGTATCAAGTTCGGGGTATAGTCTTCTGAGATGTTGCAGCTCCGCCACCTCCTCGTCTGTGGCAAGGCCCAGCACGAAAGACTCAATGATACCACTCTCTATGTAAAATTTTAACTCCAATTTTCTTTTAGGAATTGTCTGAAAGATCTCATAGCATCCCCCAGGGTTTCATTTACTTGCCCTTCCGGCTGCGCCAGGATCCGGGCTATCGTTGCTATTGTTAAGCCGTTAAAAAAAATCAAGCGGAACACTTGCTGCTGTTCTGTGGGCAGTTTCAGGTAAAACTGCTCCATCATTCCTTCTTTTGGTTTCATCAATTCCGAGCCGGTTGAGATGGGGGCCGGCAGGGCTTCCTGGATAGCCAATTCTCTTGTTTTACGCATCAGCCAGGCGAATAACGTATGATAGCCTGATGAACGAAATGTCCCGATATGATGAAAAGCCCAGATAAAGACTCTTACTATTATATCATTTGCCCGGTCGCTTTGCGGAATCAGCTGGAGCACTACATTATAAAGGGCTCCTGCGTAGCGGTCGTACAACAACTCCTTTGCTGCCTGATCCCCTGTTGCTAACCACTCAATAAGCATCTGCTCATTTATATGTGCCAAGTCGCGCCGCAAAGAAATTGTACCGGATTTTAGATCGCTAATATAGAGAATTTAACGATGTGTAGCTCATCCCAGCCCGTGCGATTTATCCACAGGCACAGCTAAAACGGACAACATTATCAGAGGTCCATCCGGTAAAGCCAGTACTGCTGGCCCAGCATAGGGCCTAACTCCTGTACAAGACCGAATCCCAGCTTTGAATAGATATGCCTGGCATCCGGCATCATTGTGCTGGTATGTAACCCCAATATCTTCTCGCCACCGGAACGGGCCCTGTTAATGCACATCTCCGTCAACTGCCGGCCTATCCCCCTTCCTCTCTGAGCAGGGGCTACTGCCAGCCGGCGTATGTAAGCCCAATCGGCCGGATAAACATCTGTAGGGTTACCGGAAGGTACCAGGAAAATTACCCCCGCCAGCGTTTCCCGGGTCTCACAAACAAAGGTGATGGCTGATGACATTAACGTAGCCAGGGCTTCCATATTGCTCATTGCCTGGTTCATTTTTTCCCAATGCTCCGGCTCCAATACCGCTGCAAACTGATCATAACTGCGGAGCGACAGATCCCGTATCGCCTCCGTATCTCCTTTTGATGCTTCCCTGTAATTCAGTGTATCCATAAGCGTTATTTAACAAGGGCCTGTTCAACAAACTCCGATATTTACCTATTATAAGCCGGGCGTGCTCAGGTATGTAAAATTACATGATGAGGCAGCTCACTGTGATTTTTTTTATTGCACGATAATTTCCGAGAAAATTGCCAGTTTATGTCCTTCCTCACCAACCGGAACACTGTTCTGCCGATGAAGACATTCACCGATACTACCTTCATGGGATACAATGCTTTGCTTCAGGGAGGAATCTTTAAATCGAGAGATACCAATTTCCAGGAACTGGAAGCTAACAGGCAATCGAAAATGCACCATTTTTCTATCGGAATGGACTATGGCATCGGTATTGTTATAAGGCGCTTTACACTCGCCTACACACAAAAGACGAGCACTGCCTGGATGAGTGGCACCGGGAAACATTCGGTGGGTAATATTACCCTGCTTATTCCCATCTCCCGTAAAACTATTCCCGGCAAATAATGTTATGTAACAAAAACAAATCGCTCATGCAATTCAAAACTACTCTTCTTGCTGTTTGCACCCTGGCCACCGTTTCCTGTGCCAATAACGGGAAAAAAAATAACACTGACTCCAATACCGATACCAGCCTGGCAGTTAAAGCCGACAACAGCAGCCAGCTGGAAGTAAAGCCCCTCTCCGGTTACTTTCTGAAAAACACTATTAAAGTGAGCGACAGCCTTACTTTCTGGCTGATCGACAATCAGGCGTCATTCGACAGTCTGTTTGGGGTGGCTAAAACCATGAATAACACCATCGACCAACCGGATTTCGGTACACAGATCGTTGTAGCCGCCACCATGCCCGCTACCTATTATGGTACACAGATCCAGCTGGCCTCTGCTACTTCGGATGATAGTAATAATAATGCAGAGATGCATTTCGCAGCAGTTGCCAACCCCGACAAAGCCTCCTATTCGATTGTTCCATTGTGGATAGGCGCTGTTCCGAAAACAGGGAAGAGCACCTTCAAACTGTATACCGGCGACCAGTTAAGCAGTACGCTAACCACCCGCCAGTAAACGGAACACGCATCTTTTCCATAACCATCGCATCGGGATTTCTTCTTTTCCCTTTATCTTCGTTAAATGAATCAATATTTCAGGGGCTGGGTTTTCTGGCTGATGGTTATAAGCGTTTCCATTTTATTTACGAGGTGTGCCAATATTGTTCCACCCAGCGGTGGCCCGAGGGATAGCCTGCCTCCCGTATTATTGCAGGTGACACCGGGCGACTCCACCCTGCATTTCAAAAGCAAAAAAGTATCATTCATATTCGATGAGTATGTGGAACTCGATAATGTGAACGATAAGATGATAGTTTCGCCAACCCTGAAACGTATACCCATAGTCACTGCCAAGCTCCATACCGTTACCATGGAGATCAAGGATACACTGCAACCCAATACCACCTACACCTTTAACTTTGCTGATGCTATCCGGGATATCAATGAACGCAATGTTATCCAGGATTTCCAGTATGTTGTGTCTACCGGCGACTATCTCGACAGCCTCCAGGTTGCGGGACACCTGATAGATGCAGAGAACGGGAAAGTAGACAGTAACGTGGCCGTGATGTTGTACCGTGACCTCAGCGATTCGGTAGTATCAAAAGAAAAGCCGGTGTATTATGCCAAAACCAAAAGTGATGGCTCGTTCCGCTTTAAGAATATTGCACCGGGAGTGTATAAGATTTTTGCGTTGAAGGAAGAAGACCGCGACCTTCAGTATAACCAGCCATCAGAAATGATTGCATTCCTGGAAGCGCCCATTTCCTTAAAGGAATCCAACCTCTCCGGTGTAAACATGTTGCTGTTCATGGAAGCCGACAGCACCATCAAGCCTCCTCCGGAACCGGTAGATTCCACCGATCTCCAGCAACAACAGGAAGAAGAGAAGGATAAGAAAAAGAAAAAATTGCCAAAGCTGGCCGCTACGGCCGCTCTCGACGGAGGAATGCAGGAACTGCCGGCTCCCCTGAAAATCACCTTCTCTCTGCCGCTGAGAAACCTGGACAGTTTAAGGACGATACTGGGAGAAGACAGTGCCTATACGCCGGTAGACTTCACCAGTACTATGGACTCCACACATACACAACTAACGATCAGTCATACGTGGAAGGAAGGTACTCCTTATCGCTTTATTATTCCGAAAGATGCGGCCACCGATACCTCGGGGCAGCAGCTGCTGAAGCCTGACACCATTAATTTCCGGACAAAGAAGGTGGCAGACTATGCCATTTTTACGGTCACGGAACTGAATATCAGCGACAGTGCCAAGGCTGCCATCAACGACAGTGCCATGCACTATGTAGTACAGCTGGTACAGGATAAAACCGTTAAATATTCAGGCACCGTTGTAAACGGTAAATGGAGCCAGCGGTTTATTACCCCCGGAGAGTATGAAATACGGCTGTTGCTGGATACCAACGGCAATGGCAAATGGGATCGCGGGGTGTACTATAAAACGCCTAAACGACAACCGGAACGGGTTATTTCGCTGGAGAAAGTAAATCTGAAAGCCTACTGGACGGTGCCCAAGAAGCTCAGCATATAAACAATGGCGGAGGAAAAGTACAGCTGCTGTTTCCTCCGCTGCAATATTCCTAACTTTGCCATATGATTTTTTCTTCCGCACTGATAGAAAACGCAGTAAATGAATTTGCCAGGCTCCCCGGTATCGGGAAAAAAACGGCGCTGCGTCTTGTGTTGCATCTCCTGAAGCAGGAAACTGCCCAGGTAGAACAATTTGGAGAAGCGATAGCACGCATGAGGCAGCAGATACAATTCTGCAAAGTATGCCACAATGTGTCGGATGCAGAGGTATGCAGCATTTGCAGTAGTCATTCCCGGCAAAAGCAGGTAGTATGCGTAGTGGAGAGTATCCGCGATGTTATGGCCATCGAAAACACGCAGCAATTCAATGGGTTATACCATGTGCTGGGCGGTATTATTTCTCCCATAGATGGCATCGGCCCAGACCAGCTGAACATCCATTCCCTCGTGGAAAGGGTCCGCCAACACGGCGTTGAGGAAGTGATCATGGCGGTCAGCCCCACTATCGAGGGAGATACCACCATCTATTATCTCTCTAAAAAACTACAGGATCTCCCCGTAAAAATCACCACTATAGCCAGGGGTATTGCGTTCGGTGGCGAGCTGGAATATGCCGACGAAATGACACTGGCCCGCTCCATCAGCAACCGGCTGCCATTGGAGAGTTACGTGAACAAATAGCAGAAAGAAATTAGGAATCAGGAAAAAAAAATACGGGTGTTCAATAACACCCGTCTTCGTTTAACCTGTAATTCCACGTTATGAAAAGTTGTTCAGACAGCATCCTTTATAGAGCGGTCTGCAAATATGGTATGATTGGTTTCTGATTCGTTTTGCTGCCGCAGCTCTTTCCACCGCTGCATTTCATATTTATTCAGGAAACATACCTTGAAAACTTCCGGCTGGTTAGCGTCAGATTCCTGGGGAACCGGGTGCAGCCCCAGGCTTGCCAGGTGTTTATGCAGGGTATGGATATGTTCTGATATTGTCATGTCTGACCTGATTTTGTTGTAATAAAAGATTTCCGGGAAGAACTAATGAAGAATGGCTCAATTGCAGCAACAGCACTGACAACGAGTGTGGGCGGAGGGCTGGTGGATGGCCGTAGCCGGGTAAATCACTGTATTTCTGTCATTTTGTTTCATTGCGCTTTTCTATTACTCCACAAATATAATAGACTTTATAGACTGATTCCAAATTAATTTTAAAAATATAATCAAAATCTATATACCCGATATAAAATATAGAGGCTCTAAACTGCCTTTCCTGACAGGGGATAAAACGGAAAAATAGTGGGGAAAAGGTTATATTTGTGAGACTTTTTACGGGGTGGATTTGTTTATTGTTCGACCCCGTTCTCATTTCTTAACTGTAACTAATAAACACCTTGACAGATATGAAATCTTTACAAGACTGCGCCCGTGAGCGCATACTTATCATTGATGGTGCAATGGGCACCATGATTCAACGATACCAACTCCAGGAAGCTGACTACAGAGGCACCCGCTTTGCTGATTATCATGCAGACCTCAAAGGCAACAATGACCTCCTTAATCTTACTCAGCCTCAGATCATTGAAGCGATACATAAAGAGTACCTGGAAGCGGGCGCTGACATTATTGAAACCAATACATTCAGCAGCACCACTATTGCCATGGCAGATTATGATATGCAGTCGCTGGCCTATGAACTGAATGTGGCTGCCGCGAAGATTGCAAGAATGGCTGCCGATGAATACACTGCCAGAAACCCCGACAAGCCCCGCTTTGTAGCCGGAGCCATCGGCCCGATGAACAAAACGTTGTCGTTATCGCCGGATGTGAACAATCCGGGTTTCCGTTCCGTGTACTTCGATGAAGTAGCCGCTGCTTATGAAGAACAGGTTAAAGGATTGTCAGAAGGTGGAGTGGATATTCTGCTGATCGAAACGATCTTCGACACGCTGAATTGCAAGGCTGCTATCTACGCCGTTAAGAAATACTTCCGTGAATCCGGCAAACCGGAGCTGCCGGTGATGATCTCCGGTACCATTACGGATGCTTCCGGCCGAACACTCAGCGGGCAAACGCTCGAGGCATTCTATATCTCTGTAATGCATGCCAATCCTTTCTCTGTTGGCCTCAACTGCGCGCTTGGCGGGCAGCAGATGCGCCCTTATGTAGAGGAATTATCTAATATAGCCAGCTGCTATGTGAGCTGTTATCCAAATGCCGGCCTGCCGAATGCATTTGGAGAGTATGATGAAGAGCCGGAAGATACCGCCTGCATCATTGAAGATTTTGCCACATCGGGCTTCGTGAATATCGTAGGAGGATGCTGTGGTACTACCCCGGATCACATACGCCATATCGCAGAACATGTAAAACATGTTAAGCCACGGCCGAAACCCGTGCTGGCCGAAACACTGGCCTGATCAATATCCCTGCAGGTTTTCATTTAAATACCAGTAACAGCAATAATGAGTGACGCAACAATAAATACTACGCCCATCAGTGAACCTGTCAATGAAGAAAACAGGGTAATCAAACCGTTTCTTCGCCTAAGTGGACTAGAGCCACTGGTAGTACGTCCTGAAACCAACTTCATTAATATCGGGGAACGAACCAACGTTACCGGCTCCAAGAAATTTGCCCGGCTGATAAGGGAAGGTCACTACGAGGAAGCACTTTCCGTAGCCCGCCAACAGGTGGAAAACGGTGCGCAGATCCTCGATGTGAATATGGATGATGCACTGCTCGATGGAGAAGTGGCTATGACCACCTTCCTCAACCTGCTTGCAGCAGAACCGGATATTTCCCGTATTCCTATCATGATCGACTCCAGTAAGTTTTCCGTGATAGAAGCCGGATTGAAATGTGTGCAGGGTAAATGTATTGTTAACTCTATCAGCCTGAAAGAAGGAGAAGCTAAATTCATTGAGCAGGCATATATCTGTAAAAGCTTCGGAGCTGCGGTAGTAGTGATGGCGTTTGATGAGCATGGACAGGCAGATACGGAAGATAAACGGGTGAATTTTAGTCACCGTGCCTATAAGATACTCACCGAAAAAGTAGGCTATGCCCCCCAGGATATCATCTTTGATCCCAACATTTTTGCCATCGCCACTGGTATTGAAGAGCATAACAATTATGCAGTGGAGTTCATCAGCGCTACCCGGCGCATTAAAACACTGATGCCACTGGCAAAGATCAGCGGAGGGGTTAGTAACGTGTCATTCTCTTTCAGGGGCAATGAAACAGTGAGGGAAGCCATGCACTCTGTGTTCCTGTTCCACGCTATCAGAGCAGGTATGGATATGGGCATTGTGAATGCCGGTATGTTGCAGATATACGACGATATTGAACCACAGTTGCGTGAACTTTGTGAGGATGCCATACTAAACAGACGGGAAGATGCTACAGAAAGACTGATACAGTTTGCCGACACCGTGAAAGCCAAAGGCAAAGTAGTGGAGAAAGATGAGAGCTGGCGTCAGGGCTCCGTGGAGGAGCGCCTGTCTCACGCCCTCGTAAATGGAATTACTGATTATATTGATGGAGATACGGAAGAAGCCAGACAAAAATACCCTCGTCCGCTGGATGTGATCGAAGGCCCCCTGATGGACGGCATGAACATCGTGGGCGACCTGTTTGGCAGTGGTAAAATGTTCCTGCCCCAGGTAGTGAAGAGCGCAAGGGTGATGAAAAAATCTGTGGCTATCCTGACCCCATATATAGAAGAAGAGAAGCTGCGTATACAGGCAGAACAGGGAGGAGAAATCAAAACAGCGGGCAAGATATTGCTGGCTACCGTAAAGGGCGACGTTCATGACATCGGTAAGAACATCGTAGGGGTGGTACTTGCCTGTAACGGATATGAAATTATAGACCTGGGAGTGATGGTACCGGCAGAAAAGATCCTGCAGACCGCCCGCCAGGAGAAGGTAGATATTATTGGGCTGAGTGGCCTTATTACCCCAAGCCTGGACGAGATGGTGCATGTGGCCAGGGAACTGAAACGGCAGGATTTTGATATTCCACTGATCATCGGAGGAGCTACCACCAGCAGAACGCACACCGCTGTGAAGATAGCCCAGGAGTATGCTCACGGGGTGGTGCATGTACTGGATGCGTCCCGTAGCGTAACCGTTACCGGCAGCCTGCTTAACAAAGCACTGAAACCCGGATTCCTTGCAGGTATCAGAGAGGAATACACCAAGCTCAATGAGGCGTTTAAAAACAAGAAGCAAACCAAGCAGTTCCTTCCGATCGCCGAAGCACAGGCAAACAAGACAGCGATCAATTGGGACACCTTCACCGCTGTAAAGCCCAGGATACCGGGAGTAAGGAAATTCGAGGAATACGATCTGGCCGAAATAGCCAAATATATCGACTGGCAGCCGTTTTTCATTGCCTGGGAACTGCACGGGAAATTCCCGCAGATTCTGGAAGATGAGGTGGTGGGCAAGGAAGCCACCCGTTTATATCACGACGCACAGGAATTACTTCAAAAAGTGATTACGGAAAAATGGCTGACTGCCAACGCGGTGATCGGTCTCTTCCCGGCTACCAGGGTGGCAGCAGATTCTGTGAAGGTAACACCGGAGCAACCGGAGATATCTCCTGTTCAACTGGAATTCCTGCGCCAGCAGGTGAAAAAAGCCCCCGGACAACCGAACTTGTCGCTCGCAGATTTCATTGCTCCAACCGAATCCGGCAAAGCGGACTATATCGGCGGATTTGCAGTAACGGCGGGGATTGGCATTGAGAAGTGGCTTGACAAATTTAAGAAAGAGCACGACGATTACAACAGCATCATGCTGAAGGCGCTGGCCGACAGGCTGGCCGAAGCTTTTGCTGAGTTGATGCATGAACGCGTCCGCAAGGAGTTCTGGGGTTATGCCGCAGATGAGCATCTGAGCAATGATGATCTGATCAGGGAAGCATACGAAGGCATCCGGCCTGCACCAGGCTACCCTGCCTGTCCTGATCATACTGAGAAATATAAATTGTTTGAGCTGTTAAATGCCACCGCCAATACCGGGATAACCCTCACTGAATCCCTGGCGATGTACCCTGCTTCCAGTGTAAGCGGCTGGTATTTTGCTAATCCTGAGGGTAAATATTTTGGGTTGGGCAAGATAGAAAAAGACCAGGTAACAGACTATGCAGCCCGGAAAGGCTGGACAGTAGAGGAAGCTGAGCAATGGCTCCGCCCCAATCTGGAATATGATATTTAGAAATCATCACCCATGCGCATCATATCTTATAATGTGAATGGCCTGAGGTCGGCTATGACCAAAGGTTTTACAGACTGGTTAAAAACAGACCCGGCTGATATCATCTGCCTTCAGGAAATCAAGGCCCACAAGGAAAACATCGATTTTGAGCAGTTCGATAAACTGGGTTACGATCATTACTGGTTCCCTGCTCAGAAAAAGGGCTATAGCGGAGTAGCGGTACTTACCCGTATCAAACCTGACCACATACAATATGGCAGCGGCCATGAACAAAGCGATGCGGAAGGCCGCTTTATACGCCTTGATTTCGGTGATATCACGCTGATCAATGTGTACTTCCCTTCCGGCACCAGTGGCGATGAGCGGCAGACATACAAATACCAGTGGCTGAACGAGTTCCAGGCATACCTGGAAACGCTGAGAAATACCCGGCCCAAACTGGTAGTCTGCGGCGATTACAACATCTGCCATAAACCAATTGACATTCACGACCCTGTCGGAAACAAGAATTCTACCGGGTTTCTGCCCGATGAAAGGGCTTGGATGGATCGTTTCTTTGAAAGCGGCTTTGTGGACAGTTTCCGGCATTTCAATCCCGCTCCTCATCAGTACAGCTGGTGGAGCTTCCGGGCCAATGCCAGGAACAATAACAAGGGCTGGCGTATCGATTATGCTAATGTAAGTACCCCCTTAAAGGAGCAGCTGAAACATGCCACTATCTATCAGGAAGTAAAGCATTCCGACCACTGCCCTGTTTTTGTAGAACTTACAGTTTAGAAAATCAATCCTGTAAAGAAATATGGTTATATATAATATCACCACCAAAGTGGCCACAGACACGTATTTACAGTGGCTTCAATGGATGAGGGAAGAGCAGGTTCCTGCTACGCTGGCAACAGGGTTATTCCACGGGCACCGCATCTGCCGGCTGTTAGAGCAGGATGATGAGGAGGGGCCAACTTATGTGGTGCAATACTTTACCGATCATCTGAACAGCTACAATACCTTCGTAGAGAAGCACCAACAAGCCCTGCGGCAGAGAGGATACGACCTTTTCGGGGATCGTTTTATTGCCTTTAGTACTGTTATGGAGGAGGTTTAAGTAAGGGGTCTTGACTAAACTTATCCACAGGAAATTCACTATTTTCAAGGCCTCCGTACTTTGGTACAATAGTTGGTTTAAAGCCGCGTTATTACTAAAAAAAACGGCAAACATGCCACTGCTCAGGGTTTTGAGAGATCCTGCTAAAGCTGACGACTTTAGCACTTAATACCTCAATCAGCTGTAACCGTTACCAGTAGCGTTTTTCAGCCGATAAAATTTTCTATAAAAAAGTTGTAAAAAATTTGGTAATCTGATAAAACGCGCTATATTTGCTCACATCAAACATTTTTTCACTAGTTAAATCTTACTAACTATGAACAAAGCCGAATTAATCGACAAGCTTGCTAAAGATGCAGGCATTACCAAAACCCAAGCTAACGAAGCTCTGGATTCTTTCACCAAAGCTGTTGCTGATACACTGAAAAAAGGTGGTAAAGTAACTTTGGTTGGTTTCGGTACTTTCTCCGTTTCTAAACGTGCTGCACGTAACGGTAGAAACCCACAGACTGGCCAGATCATCAAGATCAAAGCTAAGAAAGTTGCTAAATTCAAAGCTGGTAAAGCTTTATCTGACAAGCTCTAATCAGTTAGCACAACTTATTCAAGCAAGGAACAGCTATGTTTCTTGCTTTTTTTATTATATCAAATGGCCGGCACTACACTATTTCACCGAATTACAGTAATTTGCCGCCTGAAAACATCATCATTTAACAAACAACACATTTCAATTTATTCGTTATGGGTAGAGGAGATATCAAAACCAAAAAAGGTAAGATAGCCAATGGATCTTTCGGCAAAGTAAGATCAGCTAAAACAAGAAAGAAGGCTGCAGCTAAGACTGAAAAGAAAGGATAAACATAAGTAGCTGTTAGCTGCCAGCTATTAGTGGCTGGCAGCTAGCAGCGCTGCTTTATGGCGCCAGCCGTTCTATTTTCCAGCTTCCTCCCGGTACCTGGGTATACAGTATCCGATCATGTAACCGGCTGCTTCTTCCCTGCCAGAATTCAAGTACCTTGGGTTGTACAAGGTACCCACCCCAGTAATCAGGTCTTTCAGGCGAATGCTGCTGATATTTTGCTGCAACCTGGTCTACCTCTGTTTCGAGGAAAGATCGGTCAGGAATCACTTTACTTTGCGGCGACGCAATAGCCCCAATTCTGCTTCCCAGCGGACGGGTGTTATAGTATTCATTGCTGACAGATGCAGGTGCCTTGATAACGGTCCCCTCTATACGAACCTGCCTTTGCAGCTCTCTCCAAAAGAATAGTAAGGTAACATGTGGATTGAGTGCTAATTCCTGCCCCTTGCGGCTTTCGTAATTAGTGAAGAATAAAAAGCCATCTCCGTCAAAACTTTTAAGCAGTACTATCCTCGCGGAAGGATATCCGTCGGGTGTACTTGTAGCCAGCGTCATGGCATTAGGTTCATCTATTTCGCTGTTGATTGCTTCCTGCCACCACTTGTCGAACTGCACCAGTGGCGATGGCGCCACTTCACTTTCATCCAGGGTAGCCAGCTGATAATCTTTCCGCAGATCGGCTATTTTCTGGTTTAACATGGTTGTATATTTTTATTGATTCATTCCGGTTATCAAAGGTATGGAAGGATAATAGTATTTTTGGCGGACCTGATATAAATCATACTATGAGAAAAGTTGCTATACTGATACTGTTGACGGTAATGGCCCTGTTTTCCTGCCATACCCGGAGTAATAATAGCGGCGGCAGTCCTCTTAACACCACTGACATAGTGGTTCCCCTTGCCACTGCTCCCCTCTTTTATACCCAGTTAAAAGGCACACTCGGCGATAAAGAAATTACCATGCAATTGCTGAAAACAGCGCCCAATCTGTTTCGTGGATATTATGCCAGCGACAGTACCGGGGTTCCGGTGAGCATTTGGGGAACATTAGACTCCACACTGGTTACTATCTATGAAGAAACCGGCAGCAGTGCAGAAGACCGCCTGTTCAGCGGCAATCTGTCGGACGACGGCCATTTCAAAGGGGTATGGCATGGTAACGGCACTTCTTATCATTTTGATCTTCATACTGATCTAAAAAATGCTGTACCACTGAAAGTGTTTTACCAGATCGATTCTGCGCGGCTAATTCCGTCTTATCCATCCTCCCCTGTAGGAACAGTTTCCAACTGCACTATCTGGCCGGATTCCCTGGTAGATACTGCTACAGCCCGGTTCATTGTAGGGCAGATAACAGGCAACAGCCATATAACCGATCCTCACCAGTTTCTGAAGCGGGGAATAGATTCGTTTATTACCGGATATCGTATCTCCGCCAAGGATGCAGACAGCAGCGAGATCGTGGATGAATCGTCATCCGCCTCCTGGAACTGGACCACCGAAAATGATATGAAAGTAGTGTACAACAAATGGCCTTTACTAGTGATAGAAAAGTATGCGTACGACTTTACAGGAGGGGCTCACGGCAATTCGGGTGCTTTTTACCGGACGCTTGACTTATCCAGGAAAAAAGTGCTGACTCCGGACGATATTTTCAAGCCTGGTTATAAAGAAACGCTGAGTGCCTTATTAGACAAAGCATTCAAAAGCAAGTACCATATGAGCGAAGAAGAGGCTTTGGATCAGAATCTGCTGGTAAAGAGTATTCCAACCAATAATAATTTCATTGTTACCAATAAGGGGGTGGCATTCAGCTACGTACCGTACGAAATAGGTCCATATGCCCTGGGGCAGGTAACATTATTCATTCCGTTCACGTCAATGAAGGGGATACTGAAACAGCCATTAAGCATATAGCATATAGAATTAAGAAATAGCCCGAAGATTTTAGCGAATGATAATTTCATGATCCGCTAAAATCTTCGGGCTATTTCTTAATTCTATATACTACATACTTAATTCTAAAAACTATCCTTTCACTAAGGTTCCGACGTTTTTGCCCATAATAACGTTCAGGAGGTTTCCCTGACGGTTCATGTCAAATACGATAATAGGCAGCTTATTTTCCTGGCAAAGGGTAAACGCTGTCATATCCATTACATTGAGGTTTCTCTGGTATACTTCGGAGAAAGTAATGGTTTCGAAGCGGGTAGCTGACTTATCTTTTTCCGGATCTGCGGTATAGATCCCGTCTACGCGGGTACCTTTCAGGATCACATCTGCCTGGATCTCTATAGCGCGCAAAGAAGCGGCTGTATCGGTAGTAAAGTAAGGGTTACCGGTACCACCACCAAATATTACAACACGGCCTTTTTCCACATGGCGGATAGCACGGCGGCGGATATAAGGTTCTGCGATTTGTTCCATTTTTATAGCCGATTGAAGGCGGGTATAAAGGCCAACCTTTTCCAATCCGCTTTGCAGGGCCATACCGTTGATAACTGTTGCCAGCATACCCATATAGTCACCCTGAGCTCTTTCTATGCCAGTATCGGCTTCATTCATTCCACGGTAGATGTTTCCTCCTCCTATTACAATGGCCACCTGAACACCCAGATCAGTAACGGCTTTGATATCATAGGCATATTGAGCTATCACCTTCGGATCAATACCATAATTTGCATCCCCCATGAGGGCCTCTCCGCTCAATTTGAGCAAAATTCGCTTGTACTTTGGCAACATGACGCTATAAAATATTGTAAGATTGTGATTTTTATACTGGTTACAGCATTCTAATATACAACTTAAATAGAGAAGCCAAAAAGGAAGAAATAATGCCTTTTTGGGTATCCGGTTAAGTGTACAATGAATTATGCGCAAAAAAAAGGAGAGAAATAGTTTCTCTCCTTTTTTTCAATATAAAGTTCTTAACCTAAAGCGATTCGCTTAAAGCCAGCCACTTTCAGGTCAGCATCCACTGATTTCAGGTAATCCGCTACGGACTTGTTGCTGTCCTTAACAAAAGCCTGTTGCAGCAGGGTGCTTTCTTTGAAGAATTTATTCACTTTACCGGCAGCGATCTTTTCAGCCATTTCAGCAGGTTTGCCTTCGGCTTTCACCTGTTCAACAGCGATTTCTTTTTCGCGTGCGATTACATCAGCAGGAACGCTTTCTGCATCTACAGCGATTGGGTTCATAGCTGCGATCTGCATAGCAATATCTTTACCTACTTCTTCAGTAACCGGTTTAGAGAATGCTACCAGTACACCCATACGATAGTTACCGTGGATGTAAGCGGTTACGCCACCAGCTTCAACAAATTCAAACTTATTGAGCGTGATTTTCTCACCGATCTTAGCAACCTGGTCGTTTACTTTATCGGCTACCGTAGCTCCATCCAGCTGAGCAGCGTTCAGGTCTTCAACGGTTTTGATACCATTAGACAGCGCCAGTTCAACGATAGACTGAGCAAATTTTATGAAGTCTTCGTTTTTAGCAACGAAGTCAGTTTCACAACCCAAACCCACGATAACACCGGTTTTACCATCAGCAGCAGTTTTTGCGATGATAACACCTTCTTTGGTTTCACGATCGGAGCGTAAAGCAGCCACTTTCTGACCTTTCTTACGCAGGTAGTCTACTGCTTTTTCAAAATCACCATCACTTTCTACCAGTGCCTTTCTGCAATCCATCATACCAGCACCAGTTTGCTGACGCAGTTTGTTTACATCAGCTGCTGTAATTGTTGCCATGAGCTATTATAAGTTTAATTTTTTGTAAATTTTTTTATTGACCTGCTTTTAACTATTAGCCTCTAGCAGTTAATCCCTACAGGATTTAACAGCTAAAGGCTAATAGCTTATAGCTAAAGAATACTATCTGTTAGGACCGCCTGGTTTTCTGGGGCCATTGTTGCCGCCAGTACCGGAAGGACGACGTTGACCGCCACCCTGGGCACCACCGCCACGGTTTGCACCGCCACCACGGTTAGCGCCGCCTGGACGGCTGGCACCACCTGGACCGCCCGGACCACGGCCACCGCCACGGTTTGCACCGCCGCCCTGACCTTGTCCACGACCAGCACCACCTGGTTTACGGCCTCTGTCACGATCTTCACCACCTTCTACGTCAAACTTACGTGACTTGTCATCTGCTTCTTCTACTTCTTCCTCTTCTTCAGATTTTTCAGTAGCTCTTTCAGACAAACCTTCAGCAATTGCAGCGCAGATGTAGCTGGTAACGATAGCAATAGATTTAGTTGCATCATCGTTAGCAGGGATCGCGAAGTCTACTTTAGTAGGATCTGAGTTAGTATCTACCATACCGAAGGTAGAGATGCCCAGGCGTTTAGCTTCTGCCAGTGCAATGTGCTCATGGCTGATATCAACCATGAACAGAGCAGCCGGAACACGAGCCAGTTGAGCGATACCACCCAACACTTTTTCCATTTTCTCTTTATCGCGGCTTAAAGTAAGACGTTCTTTCTTAGTGATGTTATCGAAAGTTCCATCCTGCAGCATTTTTTCAATGCTCTGCATTTTCTTCACACTCTTACGGATGGTAGCGAAGTTGGTGAGCATACCACCTAACCACCTTTCAGTAACAAAAGGCATGTTGATGTTACGCGCAGCATCAGCTACGATTTCTTTCGCTTGCTTTTTAGTAGCAACGAACATGATCTTCTTACCGCTCTTAGCGATAGATTTCAGGGCAGCTGCTGCTTCCTGTAATCCTTCTACGGTTTTGTTCAGATCAATGATATGAATACCTTTCTTTTCTGCGAAAATATAAGGCAGCATTTTTGGATTCCACTTTTTCTTCAGGTGACCGAAGTGAACACCTGCTTCCAGTAATTGCTGCTGCAATGAGGTATTATTTTCCATGTTTGTATTACTCAATTAAAAAGGATCAAATAATGTTTACCTGTTAGCTTCAAATAAAAACTAATAGCTAACCCAATAAAAGTATTAGCGTTTAGAGAACTGGAAGCTTCTTCTTGCTTTAGCTTTACCTGGTTTCTTACGTTCTACGCTACGTGGATCACGTTTCAGCAGACCTGCAGCTTTCAGTGCGGGACGGAACTCGATGTTCACTTCGCAAAGCGCACGGGCAATACCCAGCTTAATGGCTTCTGCCTGACCTTTGATACCACCACCCTGTGCATTTATTTTAACATCGAATTTATCGAGTGCATCGATGGTTTTTAAAGGCAGTTCTACCTGGTTCTGCAGGTAAATCAGAGAGAAATAGCTTTTATATTCCTTGTCGTTAACAGTAATGTTACCGGTGCCTTTTGCGATGTAAACGCGGGCAACAGCTTCCTTACGACGACCAATTGTATTTTTTTGCTTTTCCATGTATCAGAGAAAAATTAGAAAGTTAAAGGTTTTGGTTTCTGTGCAGCATGAGGATGCTCAGCACCGGCGTATACAAACAGCTTTTTGTACATAGCACGGCCCAGGCGGTTTTTAGGCAACATACCTTTAACAGCCTTTTCGATCAGTACCTCAGGGCGGCGACGGATCAGGTCTTTAGCCAATTCAATTCTCTGACCACCGGGGTAACCAGTGTAGTGCATGTATTCTTTCTCCTCCATTTTATTGCCGCTTAAAGCAATCTTTTCTGCATTGATTACAATGATATAATCACCGCAATCAGTGTGAGGCGTATAGTAAGGTTTGTTCTTACCTCTTAAAATCGCAGCCATCTTAGCAGCCACTCTTCCGAGTGTCAGGTTAGTAGCGTCTACTATATGCCATTCGCGCTTAACATAAGCGTCGTTAGCTGACTTAGTTTTAAAACTTAATGTATTCATTGTTGTATACGATAAAAATTACGTCTTATAAACAATTCCCCGTTATGAGGAACGCAAAGGTACATTGCTCAATCTGAATAACCATACTTTTTATCGACTTTTTTGCAAGACACCCTTGTAACTTATTGATTTTTAATAAAAAATTTGTATCAAAGTTATTAACAACCACACAAAGCCCCGTGAATAACTGACTTTTAACAGGTTGCAGGACGGGAAAACACCAGGCTCATCCGGTATATTTAATCGCGCATTCTTCCACCTGAGTATATAAGAACATATTCCAGTAATGTTGCCACAGAGGCCAGCGCCCCGGCCACATAGGTCATAGCGGCCCACCATAGTGCATCTTTGGCCTTGTCGTGCTCCTGGCGCTGCAGTACCCCGCTCCGGTCCATCCAGGCCAGCGCCCGCCGCGAAGCATCAAACTCAACCGGTAGCGTCACCAATGCGAATAAGGTTGTAACACCAAATAAGATAATACCGCCTAATAATAACGGCGGAAATATATGTATCAGTAAAACACCAGCCAACAACACCCAGGGTACAATAAATGAGCTGAAACGTGTAACAGGCACCAGCCCCGACCTGAGTCCCAGCCAGGGATAAGCAGCTGCATGCTGTACCGCATGCCCGCATTCGTGTGCAGCCACGGCCGCGGCCGCCACATTCCGGCCACTATACACATCCGGGCTCAGATTCACACTTTTATCGGCCGGATTATAGTGATCCGACAGCAAACCTTCCGTCATCCGGATCTCAACATTGTATATCTGATTGTCTGTCAACATTTTCTCTGCAACTTCACGACCCGTTAGGCCCGAAGCAATGGGTATCTGGCTGTAAGCCTGGAACTTACTCCTGAGTCTGTAGCCTACCAGCATACTGATACCAGCAAAAATCAACGATAAAAACATCATTCCAGGTGTCATCTTTATAAAATTTTAGACACCCTGGGGTACAAATACCCCTCCACCCCCTCTCCTTTAAGATATATTTAGCACTTCCCTGCCATCCCTTCTTTTTACCACTGAAATATAAATTTAACACTGTCTTTTTGTCTTAAAAACATCTTTCAAATCATTAAAAAGAGACACATTGTCACAAAGGCAAACAGCTTTTATTAGTAGTTTTTCATATGCAAAAATGATCAACATCAACCCTATTTATCAACATTTTACGAGCAGCCAATGAAAGTAATATTGAACAAAAACAAGCGCTGAAACAAGCGATGGCAGCCACTTTATCAGATCGGGGAAAAGGCTCAAAAGTTATTCACATCAATTAAATAAACTTTTTTATTCTGAAGCCATTTTGTAATTTAGACCTGAATTTAATGGGTTAGTAAGTAGAAAGAGTCAGCGGAATCTTCCGTTTGGCTCTTTTCTCTTTTTATACCTTTTTACCCCCCTCTTTTTATCCCCTGTTTTTATCAATCTGACTCCTTTAGAGATAAAACTATTTACTTTGTATGCATCCTGTTTAAGAAAATTATGAGTAAGATAAGAACTGCTTTTTTTTGTCAGAATTGCGGATATGAATCAGCTAAGTGGAATGGAAAATGTCCGAGTTGTGGTGAATGGAACACTTTTGTTGAAGAACGTGTACAAAAAGATACCTCTCCGCGACAACAAGACTGGAAATCCGACGATACTACCCGTAGCAATCGTAACGGGAAGATCATCAATATTGCCGAAGTGGTAACCCGTGAAGAAGAAAGAATCCTCACTCCCGACAATGAGTTGAATCGTGTACTCGGTGGCGGTATAGTAGCCGGCTCACTGGTATTGGTAGGTGGTGAACCCGGCATCGGTAAATCAACGCTCTTTCTGCAAAATGCACTTCAACTGAAGCATATCAAAACATTATACATCAGTGGAGAAGAAAGTGAGCAACAGATAAAAATGCGGGCCGACCGCATTAAAAATTCCAATGAGCAGTTTTATCTGCTTACAGAAACGTCCACCCAAACAATTTTTCAGGAAATTAAAAAGCTACAGCCGCAACTGGTGATTGTAGATTCCATACAAACACTGCATACTCCTTTTATAGAATCGGCTCCTGGCAGTGTATCCCAGATCAGGGAAACTACTGCCGAGCTGCAACGTTTTGCCAAAGAAAGTAATATTCCTGTATTCCTGATCGGACATATTACAAAAGACGGCTCCATTGCCGGTCCGAAAGTACTGGAACATATGGTAGACACGGTGCTGCAGTTCGAGGGAGATCAGCATTATGCTTACAGAATACTGCGTACCATTAAAAACAGGTTTGGTTCCACTGCAGAACTGGGCATATATGAAATGACCGGCACTGGATTGAGACAGGTCACCAACCCTTCCGAGATACTGATCTCACAACGGGAAGATCTTCTCAGCGGTGTGGCTATATCTGCTACCATGGAGGGAATGCGACCATTGCTGGTGGAAGTACAGGCACTGGTCACGCAGTCGGTTTACGGCACGCCGCAACGCACGGCAACCGGGTTTGATCTGCGCAGATTGCAATTGCTGCTCGCCGTACTGGAAAAACGTGGTGGGTTCCATTTCGGGGTGAAGGATGTTTTCCTCAACATTGCCGGTGGCATCAGAGTAGAAGATCCTGCGATAGACCTGGCTGTACTATGTGCCTTGCTTTCATCGTATGAAGACAATGCCATTTCTCCTAAAATTTGTTTTACCGGAGAAGTGGGACTAAGTGGTGAAATCAGGGCAGTGAACCGTATTGAACAGCGGATTGCAGAAGCAGAAAAACTCGGCTTTGAAAAAATATTTATCTCCCGGTACAACAAAAAAGGGATTGATTTCAGTAAATTTCAGATTGAAGTGATTGCTGTTGGAAGAGTGGAAGAAGTTTATCAGCGATTATTCTGAGATATCGCATTAACCATATCCTTAAACACCATCTGATGTTAACCAGTTTGATTTCCCCGCTGGTTCACCTGTTCTACCCGCACTGCTGTGAGCTGTGCGGGACTGACCTTCCCGGAACAGATGAACTATTATGCCTGCGTTGTCAGGAATCTTTGCCACTAACCTGTTTTCATCAATACAGCAATAACCCTGTCGAAAAAATTTTTCATGGCCGGGTACAACTGCACCGGGCAACGGCTGTTTATTACTACCATCAGTCGTCCGGTATCCAGCAGCTCATCCATCGCCTGAAGTACAAACAGCGCGCCGATATAGCCGGCTGGCTTGGAAAGCAGGCTGGTTGTCAGTTACAGGAAGCATCCTGGATAAAAGACATCACCATGCTGGTACCGGTTCCGTTAAATCCGCTGAAAGAAAAAAGACGGGGATATAATCAGGCTTATCTTCTTGCAGCAGGAATTGCGGAAATCGTTCCGCTTCCGGTAGTACCCAAAGCGCTGTACCGGGAACAATTTACCGCCACTCAAACACGCAAGGGAAGAGCTGAGCGATGGCAGAATGTGGCAGCAGCATTCCGGGCAAATGAGCAGGTGCTGGCCGGCCAGCATGTATTGCTGATCGATGATGTTGTTACCACGGGGGCCACTACAGAAGCCTGCTGCCAGGCACTACTGCAGGCCGGAGCCACTGCCAGTGTATGTTGCATGGTCTATGCCTGGAAATGACAACTGTGGCCTGTTGATGATCAGCCCGGTTTCATAATTCTATAACCGAAAAGCCCGAAAACGGAATCTAAAAAACATTAACTTTACAAATACAACAGCTATTGCTGTTACACAATAATCATCTCTTTTAAACCTGATAATATGTTCAGACTAGCTATATTGTCAATTTTCATGCTGTTTACCTCATCCCACTTATACGACTTCAAAGTAGATGCAATTGACGGAGGAAAGATCGATTTTTCTGCCTACAAAGGGAAAAAGGTGTTGATTGTGAATACTGCTTCTTTATGCGGAAATACCCCTCAATATGAGGGTCTGGAAAAACTCTACAAAAAATACCAGGATAAGCTGGTAATTGTAGGTTTTCCGGCCAACAACTTTGGCTCCCAGGAACCAGGCTCCAATAAGGAAATACAAACATTCTGTACAAAACAGTATGCAGTGACTTTTCCGATGGCAGCCAAGATCTCTGTAAAAGGAGCTGATATTCATCCACTATATAAATGGCTGCTAAGCGAAAGTAAAGCTAAGCATATGGAGCCGGCCGAGGTTACATGGAATTTTCAAAAATACCTGCTGGATGAAAAAGGTAATCTGGTAGCGGTATTTTCTCCAAAAACTCAACCGGAAGCTCCTGAAGTGATTGCTGCTATTGAAAAATAGGTTTGTCTTTCTGCCTGTTATCAGTTTTATAGCTTAATCTTTTTCCTCAGATACCTGCGTTTGACGTATACCCGTCGGCGTAAGTGCCTGTTGCTATTATTCAACGTGTAACTGTATTCATGAAACACCTCTTTGCCTCCAGCCGTTGCCTCCGGCTATTGCTCGCAATGGGCTGCCTTTTGGCTGCCTGTAAGAGTAACAGTGTAGACACTCCGGCGATTTCCTGCCCCAATATGAAAATGGCCGTGACCGTGGGAACCCGGTCTGACTCGCTGAATTTTACGCGGGGGCTTCTGATCCGCCAGCGTACCGACAGCGGGATACTCAAACTGCTAAGTGTGGAAACCATATCTGATTCGTTCAAGGTCATTTTGAATATTTCGGATGGCATTTACGATGAAACATCTATGAAAGACGACAGTCTCCATCTGAAAACGTATACTTATTCCCGGCTTGGCCGCCCGCAGGGTGGACTCGTAGTAGTAGGTATGCGGAAGATACCAGGAACCCCATTCGACTTTCTGACCACCGACAGCTCCAGCATTACGCTGGAAAGGGTAAATGTGACGACGAAAACGATTACCGGTACATTCTATTTCACGGACAAAAGCAGAGCCATCAGCGGATCGGGCAGATTTGAGACTGCCTGTTTCCTTTCCCTTGAATAACTGATTCACGCCCTTTTCATTATCTTGCGGCCATGCTATTTTCAGATATCATAGGACAGGCTGATGTGAAGCAGCAACTCATTCAATCCGTTCAGCAAAACCGGCTGAGCCATGCCATGATACTGCTTGCCCCGGAAGGTGCAGGTGGTTTGCCACTGGGGCTGGCATTTACACAATACCTTGTTTGCGAAAATAAACAACCGGAAGGCGCGTGTGGCCGTTGCGCACCTTGTCTCAAAGCCAGCCAGTTTGTACATCCGGATATACATTACTCCTACCCTGTTATACCCCGTAAACCAGGCGACAAACCCGTCAGTACTGATTATATCAGTGAATGGAGAGAATTTATTTCCACTCATCCATACGGCAATACTTATGACTGGCTGCAATTTATCGGCGCAGAAAACAAACAGGGAAACATTACCGCCAACGAATGTCAGGACATTATCCATAAACTGAACCTGAAAAGCTTCGAGAGTGGTTACAAAATATTACTAATGTGGATGCCGGAGTACCTGGGCAATGAGGGTAATCGCCTGTTGAAGCTGATAGAAGAACCTCCGATCAATACTCTTTTCATATTGGTAGCAGAGAATCAGGAACAGATCCTGGCAACGATCTTATCAAGAACCCACCTGATTCGTATAAATCCGATGGCAAAAGATGATATGATCGCAGCGCTGGTTGGCAGAAATCAGGTAGCTCCGGCCAGAGCAGGGCAGATTGCCACTATTACTGCAGGCAATTACCGCGAGGCGCTCTACCTGTTACAACACTCAGACGACGACTATCACGAGCTGCTGCGCAACTGGCTCAACCATCTTTTCACCGGCAATCGCGTGGCATTACAGGAATGGATTGATGGTATCTCAAGTGCCAAAACAGGACGCGAGAACCAGAAACAGTTCCTTCGCTACTTCGTCAACCTGCTTGAACACACCATCCGGTTGCAATACCTCGACAAGAACCTGTTGGCATTTTCTCAGGAAGAAACAGATTTCGCCGGCAAGCTGGCCAAACTGGCTAACCTCGACCAGATGCAGCAAATCGCGGAAGCACTGAATAACGCCAGTTACTACATTGAGCGCAACGCCAATGGAAAAATGCTTTTCCATGCGCTGTCCATCAAGCTACAATATATATTTAAAAAGAAACCTATGCCTGTAATGTAATAAGCGGGCATCTCCATACAGCTTATCGACGCCTTTTCCCTATCTTTGTTGCTTCCGGTGCTTTGTTTTTCTGCAAGGAAAAACGTATTTTGAAGAACTGGAATAACCTGAAATGCTTATTTATAAAATTTAAACTAATTAATAATATGGCTTGTGCCGGATGTGGTACGGGTGTGGAAGGGAAGCCGTCAGGATGCAAGAGTAATGGAGGATGCAGCACAGGAGGTTGTAACAGACTGAATGTATTTGATTGGCTGTCCAATATTCCCCTTGGTGATAGCTTAGCACCATTTGACATTATAGAAGTCAGTTTTAACAATGGCAGCCGCAAAGACTTTTTCCGCAATGTTACCAAACAGCTCTTCAGCAAAGGAGAAATGGTAACGGTGGAAGGGGTTAGTGGGTTTGACGTTGGAACGGTAAGTCTGACCGGCGAACTGGTAAAACTGCAGATGAAAAAAAGACGTGCAGAAGACACCCCCGAAGTAAAAAAAATTCTTCGTCGTTCTACGCAGGATGATCTCCAGAGAATGAGCGACAATAAGGCCCGCGAAAAAGAGGCGCTTATCAGATCAAGAGCACTGGCCCGCAACCTGGGGCTGGAAATGAAATTGGCAGAAGTTGAAATACAGGCTGATGGCCGTAAAGCAACCTTCTTCTATACTGCAGACGATCGCGTTGATTTCAGGGAACTCATCAAAGTATACGCATCTGAATTCCGTGCAAAGGTGGAAATGCGCCAGATTGGTGCCCGCCAGGAAGCCGGAAAGGTTGGAGGCATCGGTAGTTGCGGCCGCGAATTATGCTGCTCTACCTGGTTATCCGACTTCAAAAGCGTAAACACTACTGCCGCCAGGTACCAGAACCTGTCTATCAACCAGGCAAAATTGTCCGGACAATGCGGCAGGTTAAAATGCTGCCTCAACTATGAGCTGGATACTTACCTGGATGCCCTGAAAGACTTCCCCGAAGACGCCGACAACCTGGAAACAGCTAATGGCGTTGCTCATCTTCAAAAAAGGGATATCTTCAAATCTCTCATGTGGTATTCTTACGAAGGCAGTAACAAACAATACCCGCTCACTATTACAAGGGTTAAAGAGATCCGCCAGCTGAACAAACAGGGTGTCAGACCAGATGACCTGAAACCAGTAGAAGTGGTGACAGCCAAACCGAAAGAAGCCGACCTGGGCTATGCAGAGGTAGTAGGACTGATCAGTTTGAAATCTCTCGAAAAAACTGCACAGAAACGCAAGCAGAAAGATAAAGACAAACAAAAGCAACAGAAGGCGGCGGAGCAACAGAAACAGGGCCAGCAAAAAGGTGAACAGCCTAAAGCTGCCAAGCCCGACAATCGTCAACAACCGCAGAAAACCAGGGAAAACCGCCATCAACGGCACCAGGGGTCTAAACAAGGCAAGGAACAACAGCCTCGCCCTGAACAACCTGCCCGTTCCGAACAGGGCCAGAAACAGCAACAGCCGCCCCGGCAGCAACAGCCTGGACAACCTGCGCAGCAGGGACAGGCGCAGCCTGGACAGGCACCCCGGCAAGACAGACGTCCTCCCCGGCACAAACACAAATCAGGAAATAAAAATAATAATCCGGAAAAAGGAGAAAAACAGCCCTAGCTGTTAGCTATCGTAATAAAGCAAATGACCGAAGTGATGATATTATCGCTTCGGTCATTTGCTTTATTACGATAGCTAACAGCCAGTATAAGCTAAAATAAAAGGCCGCCCAGACGAGGCAGCCTTTGTTAACAATTGGTTTTTGCTTATGAGAAAATTTTGAATATTTTTTTACCCTCCCGTCACAAAATCAACCACACAGGCGCCCCTTCCGGGCTTAAACGAATCCAGGATCTCAGGATTCGTTTTCAAACATAAGTTTATAGTAATTCATGTTAGTAGCTTCATCAAACCCACGTTCTATCATTTCACGATTACCATGAATATACACATGAAAATTCCGGTCCAGTTTCAAAATGCTTTTGAATACTTTCTGCTGTTTCTTCACAGCAGGTGCTGATATTTCAAATTCATCAGGAATATCTTGCTGAAAATGGCTGGCATATTCATTCCTATACTCTTTAAACGATGCGATAGCATCCGGATGGCCCAGTACCTCATTAGCAAAATCGTCCATCTGAAACTGCTCTTTTTCTTTGAAATACGTGGCTGATTTATTCAGCAGATCAACCTGATCTACCCGGCTCATCTCATATTCTGCAGGAAGTTTATTGTGAATGAACTGCCTGCACATGTCCACTGCTGTTTCTGTTTGCAGGTAACTATCTTCCCTGCGTTGTACCTGAAGAAAGGCATCTTTCCAATATACAGCTTCGGCCTGCTTACCATTACTGTCTACAATACTTACTTTATATCCTTCTGACTCTTCGGTGTTAAATACCAGACATCCTTTGTCCAGTTTGTTGATATTGATACCATCTTCGTAATTAACCTGGTAATTTTCATCCGCCAGGAATACCTTCAGGTATGTATCCCGGTTTTCCGATTTAAAGATACCGATGGCTTCTACATCTTCCCCATCTACATGACATTTGCTAAAGTAGGCTATATAAAGCTCTCCCCCTTTTATTTTGGGATGGGTGGAGTGTTTATACAGATGCCTGGCAATATTTACTGATTGCTCCTGGAACTCATCCCTGTCAGTAAATATACGTCGACAATATTGAAAAATTTCATTCAATTGTAAATCTGCATCATGACGAAACCGAAAATATTCGGCAGTATTAGCAAAAGGCTGAATAAAATATGTAACCAATAACTGGCTGATCGTTTCATCCTCCAGCTGCAAAGGCGCTTTGGAACACAGCAGGGCCTCATCGTTAGAGGAATTGCCTACCTTGTGAATCGTTAAATGCGCCAGATCTTTAAACTCCGAAACATGGATCATGGGCGCAAAATTAATAAATTAGTTGACAGCCAGAAGGGGCATATTAACCGGTAATTATTTCTTGATAATTTAATTACATATCTGTATTTCACCAGTCCAAAATTAAATTTTCTTAAATAGTTATTTAACTTAAAGCTCCAAAAAAAGTGGAACATGAAAAAGCATTTATACCTGCTGTTAATAGCCGGTGGATATAGCCTGTCGCTGACAGCTCAGCACAAAGCAGCTGAAAGGCCACTATATGAAGCCCGGGATCTTACCGCCGAGCATACCTTCTCTTCTAATATTGAAGGACCCAACTTTGACAAATCGGGTAATTTTTACGTGGTAAATTTTCAGAAAGATGGCACTGTAGGGAAGATCAACACACGAACCGGTGCCGGAGAAATATTTGTGACCCTGCCGGATAGCAGCGTGGCAAATGGCGTGCACTTCAACAGCAAAGGGAACATGTTCCTGCCCGATTTTATCCGTCATAATGTGCTGATGATCGACATGCACACCAAAAAGGTCAGTGTATATGTCCACTCCGATCAGTTCAACCAACCTAATGATCTGTGCATCAACAGCCGTGATCAGATCTATGCAACAGACCCTAAATGGGCCAACAATACCGGGCAGCTATGGCGCATTGATGCCAACCGCAAACCGGTGCTACTGGAAGCCAATATGGGTACCACTAATGGCATAGAACTCAGTCCGGATGAAAAAAACCTGTATGTGAACGAAAGTTTTCAGCGCAAAGTCTGGAAATATGATGTGGACAAAGCGGGTAACATCTCCCATAAAACCCTGTTCGCCAGCTTCCCTGACTATGGCTTCGACGGCATGAAATGCGACAAAGCCGGGAATCTGTATATCGCACGCTGGGGAAAAGGAGTGATTGCGGTAATGTCGCCACAGGGGAAACTGATCCGGGAAATTCCGCTCAAAGGTAAACAATGCAGTAACCTGGTATTTGGTGACAACGATGGTAAAACCCTGTATGTAACGCTACAGGACCGGAAATGCGTGGAAACGGTGAGGGTGGATATTCCGGGGAGGAAGTTTTAGAGAATATAGAATTAAGAAATAGCGCGAAGACCTTAGCAATTGATAATAATTTGCTAAGGTCTTCGCGCTATTTCTTAATTCTATATTCTCAATTCGTCATTCTACCTGATGATCAGCATCCAGCCTTTATTTTTAGCAACCGGGATTTCAGCATTTTTATCGAATACCTGTCCTTTCTGGAAATTACGTATATCCGGTGCAGTTATAACAGCCTTTGCAGGGTCGATGCCCAGGGCTTTCCAGTCGATATTCAATTTGATAGTTGTATCTTCTTTGGCCCAGCTGGCAATGGATACAAGCACGGCGCCATTTTTTCTGTAGATGGTGGCTGGTACCGCCGGGTTATTGGTCTTAACCGGATTATTTTCCACCCAGTATCCGATCATGCCGGAGCCTTGTATACCGAAATCGTCCCAAACTTTCCAGATAGGTCGGGGATCTGAAGTGGCAGTCCATGGCATACGGTTGGTCATCCCATACACCATGCCTCTCCATTGATTCCCGCCATCCTGCAGCATTTCGCCCATCAGGCCGAAAGGAATACCACTTACTTCAGTAAGGAAGAAATCCGGGCTGTTGTTCTCATAATCAAAGTATTCCCCGAACCAAAGCCTGTTCAGGTAAGGAAAATGCTCCATATACAGCACCGCGCTGTTAATAAATCCGTCCGATTTATTGTATTGATTAGCAGAATGCAGGTCAATAATACCAGGATGATTATCGCGTGTCAGCACGCGTTTCACCCGTTTCATTGTTATCCGGTCAAATGCCACATCGTCCAGGTAGATACCGTCGATACCTACGTTCTGAACCAGCCAGTTCATGCCCTCCACGTAGTAGTTATGCCAGCGATTCATGCCGCTGTTGATAATGGCCGCATCTTTGAATTCCGGTACAAACCAGGCTGCAATATAATCCTTGCCGACATGTTCCTGTAACCAGGAGAAGCCTCCTCCTTTGCCCGGGCTGTATACTTCATGTCCGAGACTTCGCAGCGGGAAGGTTTCCCATGCATGGTTCGACAGCTCCCTTACCGTATTGTATATCTTCACACGAAGCCCTTTGCTGTGGGCGTCGTCGATATATTCCTTCATTTTCTTCCATTCGATGAATGGATAGTTAATCCAGGGATTGATATCAGTACCATGATGAATATTCACGATGGTGGCACCTTTGGCCCGGATGCTGTCGAGGTTGTCGTATTTGTGATAGAAGCGGGTCGCCCACTGGAAGTCGGTGTTGATGGGGTGGAACGGCGTAATGATAAGGTGAAAATTGTAATACAGCACATCGCCTTTGTGCATGATACGCTCGCCACTATAGCTGTTCACAAGGATCGCTTTGCCCTTCTCTCCTATGGTGATACCGCCTTTATTATCATTCCCCCAGGATACAGGTAACAGCAATGGTTTCTGCAGATAGAAATTGGTATTCAACGGGCGTACGTAATGCTCATCGCGAAGATTGAACTGTATCCCGGCATTTACATCTCCTATCCAGGCGCCATCCTGATTTTTGTGTTGCACATCCCATTTCCAGTCGATCTTCTCAGGACGCAGACCGCCCTTCTGATTCAGGCCCATCATGTATTTGGCGGCATCTTTCTCGAAGGGCAAATGCATGGTAATCTCTTTCAGGGCAACATCTTCCTGTGCTGTCACTTTCACGATGTAGTCTATAAAGCCATCCGCTTCGATAGACGCCGTGATATCCATTTGCAGACCAGTGGTGGTGTTGGTAGCCTTCCAGCTGATCTTTCCCGGTTCTTTCGAGATCACCTCCCAGCCGCTGTTTTTCCAGGAAAGGTCTTTTCCGCTGGCGGCCGATGTGAAATGAAAGTGTACCGGTTCTGTAAAAATATTCTTTGGATGATCAGCCAGGCTCGTCATTTCAGGTGTGAAGAAGGTCTGGATCTGCGCCGGAAGCCCATCTTTAGCGATGCCTATTTTGCGTCCGAGCAAGCTGATCACGCTGTCTTTCATTTCCAGCGGTGTATATGGTGCAATAACCGAATTATCCTGTGCCAGCGTAGAATTAAGCCATTTCAGCCTGGTTTGCTTCCAGGGTTCATTAAATCCGCTGTTTACAGCCAGTTTATCCGTTACGGTTAGTGTCAGCTCAACAGGTGTTGAACGCATGCCCGGCGCCGATATGGTCGCTTTTCCTTTGTAAGTTCCAGCCACGGTACCAGCGGGTACATCAATCCCGCACCACATTGCCTGTACTTTTCCCTCCGGAATATCCACCGTAGCGGTAAAAGGCTGTGCATCATAGGTGGTTCCGGTGGTATTAATGCACGAAATGCTGTTGGCTGGAATCATTTTCCCGTTGGCGGCTTTAAGGTCAGAGAAAGCAATTTTTACATCTCTCATTTCCTTTCTTGTATATATGCCCAGTTGAAAAGCATAGTATTCTCCCCTGTTGGCCTGTCCGGAAAATGCCTGTGAGGGGCCTTTCTTTATCCAGCGCTGGGGCAGGTCGTCCGTCATTCTGATGGGAAATTGCCTGTCTTCCGGAAACACCAGATATTCCGGTCCTTTGTGTGTTTCATTCAGGTGCTTTAATTCAGCTGCGGTGGCAATCACTTCCATAGGATAGAAGGTGTTGAAGGAATCTATGGCCTCTATCTCCTTAACAGTGGTATTGGGTTTCATACCTGTAGGGATGGTCTGCAGCCAGCTGTCGCTGGCGGTATTTTCCGGGCTCAGGTATACTCCTTTGGGGTAGTTATTGCGGCCTTCGTTTTTTGAAGGAAGATAGTAGATGTAATAATCACCTTTCCCTGAAACAGGCTCGAAACAGATATCTCCCTGTTCCCGGGTGGCTGTCACTGTTTTTACGTTCAGTACTTTCCCGCCTGTTTTCGCATCC
This sequence comes from Chitinophaga sp. 180180018-3, assembly GCF_037893185.1. Lineage (NCBI taxonomy): Bacteria > Pseudomonadati > Bacteroidota > Chitinophagia > Chitinophagales > Chitinophagaceae > Chitinophaga > Chitinophaga sp. 180180018-3. Next base: position 7,305,678 of record NZ_CP140772.1, read on the forward strand.
TGAACAATGATGCGTTTTAATTCCGGCTGTTCATCGCGCCGGCGCCAGGGGACTACAACACGGGCTACCTTGCCGGTACCGCTGAAAGCAACTACTGCCCTGTGATTACCCAGAGAATCTGCATTCCAGGTATGGTTACCGGACGTGTATTTCAGCTCCTGGGCATTGACGGCAGTTATGATGCCGAAAGCCCATCCTGCCAGCAGTAATCCTCTCTTTAAGGAACGGCGATGATGGTTGATTTGATACATGAAGAATAATGTTTTTTAATGTTCACCGGTCATAAATTTACTACTGTTGTATTTTCTTTTCCGGAATATTTTATAAAAGCGAAAGCCCCGTTTTACGGGGCTTTGCCAGGTTATTATCATTGAATCGGATTTTGTACCAGATTGGGATCCAATATGATCTCCTGTTCTGGTATAAAGTGTACCACGCGGGCATCCGTATAGGAAATGGTTTGCGGATTGGTTTGTACTCCGGGATAGTTCCTGTAAACATTGCGATTGTTACGGAACAGATCAAAAACACGATGCGTTTCAAAAGCCAGCTCCAGACGGCGTTCATCCAGTACTACGTCCAGCACGGAAGGATAACCATGCAGGTCACTCAGGGAGTTGAACAGGGCGTTTCCGCTAAGGCCGGCTCTTCTGCGGATGATGTTCACATCATCGAGGGCTGCCTGTGCATTACCCATTTTGGCATTGGCTTCTGCCCGGATCAGGTACATTTCGGCGAGGCGCAGTACTACCGGAGAACTGAGGGTAGGCACATTATCCTGGTTAGAGTATTTCAGGATGTACCATTTCTTCACACCATTGCGGTTCGCCATCACTTTCTGGCCTGCATTATCCACGGAATCTTTGCCATACTGATCTTTCAGATAAACCGGTTGTACGAAGGCATTACGCGCATCTTCCGGATGCTGTTTCAACAGCGCGAGATAGGATTCTGAAGCATATATTTCACCGTATCCCATACCGCCGGGCGACATATAATACATAGACCCGATAGCGCCCCAGGTACGATCATCCTGCAGTGTGTGGTGAATGGCGAAAATGGTCTCCTTATTGCTTTCATTGTTCCGGGTGTAATAGGCCGGCAGATCTGAAGTAGGAACAAGGCTGTACCGGTCGGAACGGATCACAGAATCAGCGTAGATAGCAGCAGAATCATTCCTTCCCATGTACAGGTATGTTCTTGCCAGCAGGGCCATGGCAGCGCTTTTGGTGGCATAGCTGCTAGTGTTGGAATTATCCATCAGATCCTTTCCCTTCTTCAGGTCGGCAATGATCTGTGCATATACTTCCTTTACCGTATTACGTTTAGGCAATGCCGTTACATCGAACTTTGTGATCACCGGAACGCCTGGATTTGTTTCAGGGCTCTGGCTGTAAGGGCGGCCAAAAGTACGTACCAGCGAAAAATGTGCAAAAGCGCGGATGAACAGGTTTTCACCGATCATTTCATTTACCGCTGCCGACCTGCCTTCCGGCATTACTTGCAGCAGCATGTTACAGCCGTTAATCGCTTTATATGCCATGCGCCACAGCTGTAGTGCATTTCCCTGGTTGGTCAGATGGCCGTATGTATAAGAAAAATACAATGGATCAGTAGTGGCGCCGCTTAAAGCAATGTCGTCACTGGGGAATTCTCCCATCTGGAAATAGTTACGGGTAAAATCTGCATTTTTCAGCAAGGCATAATTACCCACTGTTGCGGCTGGCCATTTGGTTTCATCTTTCAGGATCTTATCATCCGGAATAGCGCTGTACGGCTCTTTTTTGAGTGAACAGGAAGATGCTGCTGACAACAGTAACAGTCCTGCTATATATTTAGACATGTGTTTCATGATCATCACTTTTTGCTCCTGTTAAAAATTGATTTCAAGCCCTGCAAACCATTTGGTACTGGCCGGATACTTCACGTAGTTGATACCGCGGTCGTCCACTTCCGGATCGATGCCGGAGAATTTGGTCAGCGTCCAGAGGTTATCACCTCCTATAGAGATTCTTGCACTGCCAATATGTACGCGGTCGAGCCATGCTTTGGGCAGCGCGTAGCTTAGGTTCACATTTCTCAGACGCAGGTAGCTTCCATCTTCCAGGAAACGGGAAGAGGTTTTCTGGGAGTTCTTATTGCCTTTGATAACGTATTTTGGATGCGTGGCTACGTCACCGGGTTGCTGCCAGCGGCTCCAGCCTTTATCGAGCGCCATCATGTTATACGTGTAATATGCGCCATCGTTGTCCATCAGTTCGCGCGTGCTGTTGTACACCTGGTTACCGGAAACAAACGACAGGAAGGCACTCAACTGGAAGTTTCTGTAAGTAAAAACGTTCCGCATACCTCCGAAGAATTTAGGCGTTGCTGAGCCTACAATCTGCAGCGTTGCATCGTTATAGTTGCTGGTAGTCGCCCTCGTTTCTTTCCCGTTGGCATCGGTTGTAACCTTTTCCCACAGCGGGTTACCGTTGCCAGGGTCTACGCCGGCCCATTTACGCATGAAGAAGCTGCGCATATCCTGTCCCTGGCGCAATACAAAGTAACCACTGATCGGGTCAATGATCTGTGCCTGGCCACCATACAGATCTGTTACCCTGTTTTTATTGAATCCGATATTAAAGTCGGTGCTCCAGCTGAATTCACCAACAAGGTTATCAGTATTCAGGCTGATTTCGATACCCTGATTGCGTACAGAGCCCACATTCCGGGGAATATAGCTGTAGCCGGCCGTTCCGGGCAGGGGCACATTGAACAGGAGATCTTTACTGTCTCTCTGGTAGATGTCTACCGTCAGGTTAATGCGATTAAACAGTCCCAGGTCGAAGCCTACGTTAGTGTTATACGCTTTCTCCCAGGAAAGCCGGGGTACATTGTAAACACTGGGATAAGCACCAGGGAAACCATTATACTGTGTGTTGATGGCATAGGCGCCGATGGCTGTATAATCACCGATCTCCGCGTTACCGGTTGTCCCATAGCTGGCCCTGATCTTCAGGTTGGAGATCGCCTTGATCTGCTTAATGAATTCCTCTTCTGAAGCGGCCCAGGAAGCACCTACTGCATAGAAATTCCCGTACTGCCTGTCGAACCCGAATTTTGAAGAGCCATCTCTTCTGAAGGATGCAGTGAGATAGTATTTATAATTGTAGTTATAGTTTGCCTGTAAAAAATAGGAGTTAAACGCCCGTCCTATTTTTGTTCCGCCAACAGACATCGGAGAAGATGTACCATCCAGTACTTCCACTCCCTGCAGCACTCCCTGGCCTTTTCCTGACATATTATTCAGGTTAATCTGCTGGAATTCCGCACCCACCAATCCGTCTATGTTGTGTACTTTATTGATGGTGTAACGGGCTTTCAGCAGGTTGGAGCTGATATAGGCAGCAGAGTCCTGGTAGTAGTTATAGAGCGTGCCCCGGTAGTCGGAACCGGCTGACGTTCTGGAATCTTCGTTGCTTTCCTGGTTATAGTGATAATACTGAGCCCTGTTAGTGGAACTGAACGACAACCATCTGGTGATATCATATTCCAGCTTCAGCAACGCTTCGATCGATTGCCGTTTATTTTTTATGTAGTTATACTGCTGATCATATACAAAGTTGGTCATATCCCTGCCATACCATTTTGCTACGTCGAGTGGGTTCACTGGTTTACCCTGACTATCAAAAGCCTTATCCCAGGGCAGGTTAGTGTAGTATTGATACAGGGAGCCGTTTGAATTGTCGCGGCTTGATGTTTGTGTGCCGGCAAAATTAGCGCTTACTCTTAATTTGTCGGTAATGTTGTGATCCAGATTAAGTCTTGCGCTGAACCGCTCCAGGCCAGTACCTTTCAGAATACCATCTTCCTTATAATAGTTACCACCCAGGTAAAATCTTGTTTTCTCATTACCACCACTGGTCGATAGCTCATAGTTCTGGTTGGTGGCGCTCTGGAAGGCCAGCTTCTGCCAGTCGGTGTTGATATTCTTTACTGCCGGATCCAGGTTGGCGCCAGCAGCCTTCTGCAGGTCATAGAGATCGGCACCGTTCATGAGGTGAAAATGTCCGGTGTTAAGATAGGCAGCGCCTACGTTTGTGCGGAAATTAACCTTCGTTTTGCCCGCTTTCCCTCTTTTGGTAGTAATTACCATTACGCCGTTGGATGCGCGTGCTCCGTACAATGTAGTGGCAGCAGCGTCTTTCAGGACAGTCACGCTTTCTATATCGCTGGGGTTAGGTAGCCCGCCGATAATTCCATCTACCACTATAAGTGGAGTATTGCCGGCAGTGAGGGTACCATTACCGCGGATACGTACAACCGGAGCAGCAGCGGGATCTCCTGAACTGTTTCCTACAAATACGCCACTCACTTTACCCTGCAACATTTTATCCATGCTGCTCGCGGTAACGTCTTTCAGTTTAACAGCACTTACAGCCTGTGCAGCACCCGTAAGGTTCTTGGTGGTGGTGGTGGTGTATCCCATCACCACTACTTCTTCCAGCTTTTTGGTATCTGCGTCCAGTTTTATCTGTAGTTCCTGACGGCCGCCAATAGCTACTTTCTGTGTGTTATAGCCTATATATGAGAACACCAGCGTGCTGTTCTCAGCAGGAGCCTGTATGGTAAATTTGCCCATGGCATCTGTAACAGTACCAATGGAAGAGCCTTCCACAGACACGGTTACGCCCGGCAGTGGATCTTTTGTAACAGCATCTGTTACAAACCCGGTCACTTTTATTTGTGCTGTACCCGTTGGGGTAATCACTACCAGATTGTTTTCCAGCACCTTGTAGGTAACATTGGAAGAATTGAAGAGCAGCTTCAGTACATCATTGATCTTCTTGTCTTTTACATCTATGGTAATGGGTCTGTCCAGGTCTGAGAAACTTTCGTTGTAGAAGAAGCGATAATTACTGTTACTCTCGATCAATTTAAAAACCTCTTTCATGCTTTTATTTTCGGCATGCAGTTCTTTTATCTTTTCCTGGGCATAGGCGCCGGCAGATACTTGTAGGAACGCTCCGAAAATAAGTAGCCCGGTCATTTTCATCATGAGCAATAATTTTCGCCCGGGGCAAAAAAATGCCGCCGGGTTTGCAGTGGATTTCATAAACTTGTATAGATTTTAGTTAAACGAATAATTACGGTGGTTGCCCGTCGCAAGGGCAATTCACCTATCATGTGATTTTCGTTGGTTGGGGTAAGTCGCATTACCCCAATTTTTTTAGTTTTTCGTACTACCGCGCATTTAATTTTGGTTTACAGGTGATTGAATGTTGATACCGTACTTTCCGGGTTCTTACCGGTTCCTGATTGCTTTTGAATATTTCTCTTTCAGTTCATTGTCCACCGCCAGCGTTACTACGCCTTCATCGATGCGGTATTTCAACGGAGCAGTGAGTTTCAGGATATTGAGCACCTGTTCCAGTGTTTCCTGCCGGAATGTTCCGCTGAAGCGATACCCTTTTAGTTCCTCGTTTTCAAAATGTACTTTGACATTGAATCTCCGTTCCATGGTAACTGCCAGCTCGTCCATGGTTTGAGCCGATATGATCCAGTTGCCGTCTTTCCAGGCAGTGTATATCTCTGTATTGTTCACTTCCCTGCTTTCTACCGGAGCAGCAGCGCTGCTGTCTCTGACAGACACAGGTTGTTTCAGTTGTTCATTGTTATTGGTGCCCGGCGGTTTCTTATATACTACATGCTGATGTGGTTTCATCATCAGGCCGAAAGGGGTGATCGTTTTGCTGCCATCGATCTTCACTGCTCCATCTACCAGTGTTGTTACCACTGTTTTGTCTTCCGGGTATGCCTTTACGTTAAAAGAAGTTCCGAGCGCCATTATCCTCAGGTCAGCAGCCTTTACTGTAAAGGGTTTTCTGGCGTTGGTATGTACCTGGAAGAAAGCTTCACCTTCCAGCAATACTTCCCTGTTCTGTTGATTGTAATGTTGTGCATATTGAAGCCTGCTACCGGCATTCAGCCACACTTCAGTACCATCGGAAAGCACGATCCTTGTAGTAGCTCCTTTTGGGCTGGTGACAGTTACCAGTCCATTGTCGCTTTGCTGTTTCCTGAAAGAAGACCAGCCATATACCAATCCGCCACCAATCAGAAACGGCAGCATATAAGAAGCTGCTATCCTGAAATAGCCTCTCCATGGCCGCACGCTGTCGGGACGAACATTGGTCCAGGCTTTATCAGTATCATAGCTTCCGGCCGAAGCAGTTGCCTGCCAGGTATCACGCAGCTGCAGGAAATAATTCCTGTTTCCCTCTTCAGCATGCACCCATTGCGTCAGCATTTCCTGCTCTTCAGCAGAAATATTTCCCGACAAAAAACGTATTATCAGGTCGTCTACCTGTTCCTGTGTATAGTTAAACTTCATCTTCCAGAAAACAGATAATAAGACAATCCAACAGATCCGGCAGGGTGACAAGCAGCCAAAAAAAATTTACAATTATTTCAGGAGGGGTAGCAGTTCGTCCCTCAATTTCTGTAGTGCGCGGGTCATCTGGGTTTTTACGGTATTGATGGAGATGCCCAAATGCCGCGAGATTTCGGGATAACTTAATTGTTCGAAGCGGCTCAGGCGGAAAACATTCTGGCATTGGGGTGGCAGCCTGCTGATGGCTTTTTCTGCAAGTCCTTCCAGTTCGGATGTTTCCAGCTTTTCAGCGGGGGAAGCATTCAGGCTGAACAGTGCCACACGCGATTCCAGCTGTTGCAGTAATTCAGCACTGTATTTTGTCCGTACTTTATGCTGTTTCAGGTAATTGAGGCAATTATTCTGTACTGCCCTGTAGAGGTAGGCTTTTTCGGAGACTTCGATATGGAGTTCATGATATCGTTCCCATATCCTGGTGAAAGTGTCCTGTACTATTTCTTCTGCCAGCTCGCGGCTATTCACAAAATCGAACGCGAAAGCACAAAGCACGGCATAATATTCCCTGAATAGAGATTCAAAAGCAGGAAGTTGGCGTTGTTGGGTTATATTTGATCTTACATCCTCCACTGTTCCGGTCGAAAAGACTGTGACTTTTAGCTATTAGCCTCTGGTAAAATGCAACGAAGACCACATTATTATTAATGAAATATAACATGGTCTTCGTTGCATTTTTTGCCAGAAGCAGGCAGTTAAAAGCTGTTTACATGCAAAGTCCACCGCAAACGCTGAGCGTTTGGCCGGTTACATAGCTGCCCATATCGGATGCCAGGAAAAGACATACATTGGCAATGTCTTCCGGTTTACCGAAACGGGCCAGTGGAATTTGCTGAATATAGTTGCCAGCACTCTCCCCTTCTTTGAGGTAACTGGTCATATCGGTTTCAACGAACCCCGGAGCTACCGCATTGCAGCGGATATTACGGCTACCGAGTTCCTGTGCTATGGATTTGGTGAACCCGATTATACCGGCTTTAGAGGCAGCATAACTGCTCTGGCCGGCATTTCCCATGATACCGATTACAGAGCTCATGTTAATGATGCTACCGTTTTTCGCTTTCATCATTGGGCGGATCACCTGTTTAGTCATGTTGTATACACTCTTCAGGTTCACATTCATTACTTCATCCCACTGTTCCGGGCTCATACGAAGCAGGAGATTGTCTTTGGAGATACCGGCGTTGTTGACACAAATATCTATTTTACCAAAGTCTTTCAATACTTCAGCAACGAGGGTTTCGCATTCCTCATAGACGCCGGCGTTGGATTTATAAGCTTTAGCCTTAACTCCCAATGCACTGAGCCTGGCTTGTAGTGCCTGTGCTTTTTCATCGGAGCTAACATATGTAAAAGCAACATCAGCGCCCTGTTCGGCAAATTTCACTGCAATTGCTTCTCCGATGCCGCGGCTGGCTCCTGTTACAATCGCTACTTTGTTCTCCAGTAATTTCATGTTATAGTTGATAGGTTTTAAGCATTCATATTTTCAGCCACAAATTTCAGAATCTCTTCCAGGTATTTGCGATCATTGTTCAGTCTGGGTACTTTATGCTGACCACCCAGTTTCCCTTTACTCTTCAGGAATTCACAGAATGTTCCTTTGGGTAAAACGTGTATTACGGGCATATGCAGCGCCAGGTTTTTATACCTTTTAGCTTCATAGTCAGAATTGATAGATTTCAGTGTATCGTCGAGGATGGTAGTAAAACGCTCCAGGTTGTCGGGGGCTACTTCAAACTCCACCAGCCACTCATGGCCGCCATTACCATGATCACTGAAATAAACCGGGGCAGCGGTATAGTCGTTCATAACAGCGCCGGTAGCCTCGCAGGCTTTTGCCATGGCGGTATCTGAATTTTCTACAATCACTTCTTCCCCGAAGGCATTGATAAATGATCGTGTACGGCCACTTACCTTGATCCGGTATGGAATAAGAGAGGTGAATTGAATAGTATCGCCCACCAGGTAGCGCCACAAACCGCCATTGGTGCTAATAACAAGTGCATAATTCTTTCCCAGTTCCACTTCCTGCAGTTGCAGGGTCTGAGGGTTATCTTTCCCCAACTCTTCAATGGGCATAAACTCATAAAAGATACCGTGATTCAGGAAAAGCAGCAAGCCTTCTTCTCCAATGACATCCTGGGCAGCAAAAAAGCCTTCAGACGCATTGTAGGTTTCCTGATAGTGCATCAACGGGTTCCGGATAAGCTTTTTAAACTGCTCCCGATAAGGAGTAAAGCTGACCCCACCATGCATATAGAGCTCCAGGTTGGGCCAAACATCTGCCAGATTATCGGTTCCGGTAAGCTCAAAGATCCGCTTGATCAGCACAATGGTCCATGTAGGTACCCCTGCGATAGAAGTTACATTTTCATGGATCACCGCATTGGCCATACGTTCTATTTTTTCTTCCCATTCATCCATCAGTGCTATCTCCAGGTCTGGTGTCCGGATCATATTGCCGTAAAACGGCATATTCTGCAACATGACCGCACTCAGGTCTCCGAAATAGGAGTCGCTGTTTTCGGAGAGTTTGTTCACCTGGTGGCTTCCGCCGATTACCAGCGACTTACCGGTGAACACATCCGAATCCGGGAAGTTATTATAGTAAAGCGTAATTACATCCCTGCCAGAGCGATAGTGACATTCGTCGAGGCTCTCCACTGTAACAGGAATGAATTTGCTTTTATCTGCTGTTGTTCCGCTCGATTTAGCAAACCATTTGATGGGCGTATTCCACAGCACATTTTGCTGCCCTTCCATCGTGCGCTGAATATAGGGTTTGATGGTATCGTACGTGTGAACGGGTACCTGCTGTTTATATTCATCTATTTTGTAAATCCGTGAAAAGCCGTACTGTTTACCGAACTCGGTATACTGTGCAGCGCTTATAAGGTTTTGGAATACCTGCTGCTGTACCTGCACAGGATACTGCATAAAATATGCAATACGCCCCATGCGTAACCTTGCCAGTTGTGATATTGCAGGACTTAAAATTCTCATATAGGAAACGGTAGAATAATTTTTACTTTTTAGCTGCTTCGTCTAAATAATCCTTACGGCGCAGAATGAAATTCTGGCCAAGATACACTTTTCTTACCTGTTCGTCTGCTGCCAGCTCTTCGGCAGTTCCGGATTTAAGGATCTTTCCCTCAAATAACAGGTAAGCCCGGTCGGTGATAGATAATGTTTCCTGTACGTTGTGATCCGTGATCAGAATACCGATATTCTTATATTTCAGCTTCGCTACAATTCCCTGAATATCTTCTACGGCGATAGGGTCGATACCGGCAAACGGTTCATCAAGCAGAATAAACTTAGGATCTACCGCCAGCGCCCGCGCAATTTCGGTACGACGACGCTCTCCCCCACTCAGTACATCTCCGGGGCTTTTCCGCACGTGCGTGAGTCTGAACTCTGCCAACAGGCTTTCCAGCTTATCTTTCTGTTCTGCTTTCTTCAGCTTTGTCATCTCCAATACAGCGGCAATATTGTCTTCCACGCTCAGTTTTCTGAATACAGAGGCCTCCTGTGGCAGATAACCTATCCCCATCTGCGCCCGTTTATACATAGGCAGTTTGGTAATTTCCTGTCCGTCGAGGTACACATTCCCTTCGTCGGGCTTGATAAGCCCTACCACCATGTAAAAAGAAGTCGTTTTCCCGGCTCCGTTAGGGCCCAGCAGCCCTACTATTTCTCCCTGCGACACCTCCACAGATACATGGTTTACCACCGTTCTGTTGCCATAACGCTTTACCAGCTGGTCTGTATGTATTCTTAATGCCATATGATCAAACTTAGCAAAAATAAGCATTTCATTCAGTTAGCCTAGTTATAGTTAGTATAAGATTAAAATTGATCTGATTATAATTAAAGTATATCTTATTTTTGCCCCCGCACATTTCTGACCGGGAGCCAATACCGGTTTCCAAAGCATTTATACAATATGAAAGTAATTGAACATATTGCCCGGGCAAAAGATACATTGATTTCTTTTGAAATACTTCCCCCACTCAAAGGGAAGAGCATTGAGTCTATCTATGATCACCTGGATCCGTTGATGGAATTCAAGCCGGCTTTCATTAATGTGACTTATCATCGCAGCGAGCATATGTTCAAGAAGAAGGCAGATGGGTCTTTTGAAAAGGTGGAGATCCGCAAACGCCCCGGCACAGTGGGGATTTGTGCTGCTATCATGAACCACTATACCGTAGATGCTGTTCCTCACCTTATCTGTGGTGGATTCAGCAGGGAAGAAACTGAAAATGCGCTAATCGACCTGAATTTTCTCGGGATCGATAACGTATTGGTTTTAAGGGGAGATGCACCCAAAAACGAGACCTTCTTTGAACCAGACCCACACGGACACAGCTATGCCATTGAACTGCTGGAACAGGTAGCTCACATGAACAACGGCGTGTACCTGGAAGATGATCTGCAGGGTGGCGTAAAAACCAATTTCTGCATCGGTGTTGCCGGCTATCCCGAAAAACATTTCGAGGCGCCTAACATGCAAACAGACCTGACGCACCTGAAACGTAAAGTAGAAAGAGGAGCTGATTATATCGTTACCCAGATGTTCTTTGATAATCAGAAATTCTTTGATTTCGTCAGCAAATGCAGGGAGATGGGTATCACCGTTCCCATTATACCCGGATTGAAACCTCTCACTACCCGGAAGCAAATGACCATGCTGCCACGGATATTCCATGTGGATATCCCAACCGACCTGTCTAACGAAATCCAGAAATGTAAAACCGATAAGGATGTGGAACTGGTAGGCGCTGAATGGCTGATTGCCCAGTCAAAAGAACTGAAAGCTTTTGGTGTACCGGTATTACACTACTACACACTTGGCAAACCCAAACTGGTCCAGCAGGCGGTTGCCGCAATCATGTAACCTGATCATATTTTCTTTGTAATATAAAAGAAGGGAAGGACGAAAGTCTTTCCCTTTTTTGCTGTCTTTCATATAAAAAATGCCATCACGTAGATACGTAGTGGCATATCCCTATAACTGTCACACTTTTAATTATAACTGTCCAATGAATGAAACCACCGTCTGGCGGTCTCTTTCCCTTATATGACGCGTCCGGGTAAGCAAACCCCTATCGGTCATCCAAAAAAATAAGAAGACCGCCCTGAAAAGGCGGTCTTCTTCAAAAATATGGTGATCAGGATGACGTTACCAGTCTTCCCGGTTAAAGAAAAATCCCAGGCTGATTCCCCAGTAGCGGTTCTTATATGAATTATGCCCGGATCTGTCGATATCAACCATGCCATACCCATAATGTGCATTCAGCGTCACACTGGAATTAAGTTCGATGCCTCCGATGAAGCTAAGTCCTGCATCCCATCTCTGTAAATCAACACCAGTTCCGAAGATATTGGGAGTAGCATCAAAATTCACCCGCTGAAAGCTGCTTTCTACCTGCTTATCGTTATTATAAGCCACCACCTTGTACCTGGCGCCTGTGCTATAAGCCACATAAGGACCAGCTCCCAACACAAAATTTCCGATCCCGATAGGAACCTTGTATACGATATGAACCGGCAATTCGAGGTACTGTAAGTTCAGCCGGGTAACGCCGGATGTTAGTACGTTGTTGGGGTGACTTGTCAGATAATCCAATTTAGCGCCCTTAACGATATAGTTAAGTCCTGGCTGAAGATATCCGTTCCTGAAAAGGGGCACATTGGTGTACAATCCAACCTGCCAGCTGTTGGCATTTTTTGTAGGCGGGGCAACATTGTTATCCGCCGATTCCAGGCCGGTATTAATATAACCGCCCCGAATCCCAACGCTGATCTGGGCATACGACGTCGCCATAACAACAAAGATTATGGCACAGAGAAATGTAAAGAATTTCATCAGTAGTTCGGTAAAAAAAAGACAATAAAATTCACTGCGACGATCTGATTATTTTGGGGAATAGACTCTCACACAATGCTAAACTGGTTACTATATGATAAAAGTAAACAAAGGTTTTGATAAAAATAAATAACCACCCGATAAATTCGGGTGGTTAATGAAAAAATCAAATTGAGTTAATATTGTACTCCTGTTATTTACCGCCAAATTTGTAACCAACAGATACACCAAACGATGTATTTTTGAAACTACGGCTATTGTCGGTATTAGCAGCGGTGTTCACCAGGCCGAGATCGGTATTGAGGCCGAAGAAAAGCCCTACCGGCAGCTCATAACCAACGTTAATGCCTACACCGGAATCAAAACGTTTCTGCTTAAAAACTCCCGCTTCATCATCAAAAACATTCTTGTCGCCACCTGCAATACCTTTCACTTTACCACCGAGGCCATAAGCGACATACGGACCGGCAGACAGTACCAGCTTACCGGTACCTACTTCAGGCTTAAACATAAAATGCACTGGTAATTCAAGATAGGAAAGCGTTGTTTTCACATCAGAATTGTCTTTGTTTTTACCTCCTTTGCCTGAAAACAAGAGCCCGGTTCCAATGTAAAAATCATCTCCTAAAGGAACATCTGCTGTAATACCTGCCCTGAGGCTTGTCAGCAGAGAACTTGTTGATTTTCCGGAACCAGGAAGAACGTTCTTCGCAGTTATGCTGGAAAACTGAGGTCCTGCCACAATTCCCCATTTAGTTTGACCGAAAGAAACACCGGCTATCAGCAGAGCGGCTAAAGAAAATAATAACTTTTTCATGTGTGATGTAATTGAGTTTAAAAGCGATACTTACAAATGAAGCATCGCTTCCTGATTTTTTTGATTGCCAACTATAATGAACCTGTTTTTGCTTGCTGTTTATTGCAAATGGTCCATCCCCCACTTGCCAAAGACTATGCCAAAGGATTGTTAAAGGGATCTAACTAGATGACTTTCAATAAATTAAATAGGATTCAGGTTGATCCTCAGGGTTTTGCTCCGGCCTTTTTTGCCGTAACTCTGTCCAGGAATTCCTGTAATTGCTCAACACCCAGCTTTTTAGCCAGAATCTTCTTTTTGTCGTCCAGCAGGTACACCATAGGTGTAGCATAAACATCGTAGAGTCTGCGGTAATTGGTAGCGGCCTGAGGCTCCTCTCCGTGTATCCAGCCATTGAGCTGATGTTCCCTGATGAACTGTAGCCATTCTGTTCGGCTGCCTTCGGTTTTAATACCGATCATGGCGACCCCTTTGCTCTTCCAGTTTGCTTTCCAGGCCGAGTCGAGGCGGGGAACCTCTGTTTTGCAATGCCCGCAGGTAGGATCCCAGAACACGAGGATAGTGTATTGAGCCGGGGTTTTATAGAGAGACAGCATATGCGCGGTACTGTCTTTGAATTCGAGCGGTGCCGCCTGTTTTCCGATAAGGTTTGGTGCCATTGTATAAGCCCGGTCCACGATCTTATTCAGCTGTTCATCGTTCAGCCAGAAAGCCTCTCCGGGAACGTAGTACTTTTCGACCAGGTGCACAAATACCGCATCCATCCCCATGTAAGGCGATGTTTCGTAGTTGTAGGTAAGCCACCACAGCACATATTTGAAGGCTTCCCTGCTTTTGCGGGCCCGGGCAATAACGGCGTCGCAGTCATTAATGATGGAATCAGGATAAGCCGGCACCAGCTGCGTAAAATATTTTCTCAGCTTTCCTTCCAGGATGGGAGTTCTTACCAGACGGTCGCTTTGCAGGTCCACTTCATCCCAATAATGGCTTTTATAGTAGCGATAGCCAAAGGTAGAGTCTTCCCCTGCGGGCTGAGCCGGCACTTGAGGCTCTTTCATGGCAAGAAATATAGTGCTCAGCAGGGTTCCCGGATGCGCTTTGATGAACCCGGAACGGAAATCCTGGATCTTTTTGCCCAGTTCCTGCTGCATGGGCGCCACTTTTGCCGTATCCGCCGCATTGTGTGCAGTCCGAAGCTGCTGCTGAATACTTCTGCTCAGCGCCTCCTGCTGTGCCAGGAACTTGTTGTAGCTCAGGAACTGCTCGTTATCCGGACTTCCCTTATACAGCGTTTTATTCACCAGGTCGGAAGTATCGATCGTTACGCTGAAAACCTGCTGTTTATCGATCAGGGTTTCTATATATTGTTGTTTCCCTGGCAGCACCAGGAGGTAGATCCCCGGCAGTAAAGGCTCCTTCCCTTTCAATACAGCCATCCCGGCGGGCGATACCTCAGCAGAATCTGCCAGATAAGTGGATCTTCCCATATAATGAGCCAGATAAAACCGACCGGTAGAAAAATTTTTCAGCTTCACGGCAATCTGATACCCCTGCCCTAACATCGCAGCCGGGCCTAACAGAATGGTTATCAATAAAACAAATAATTTACGCATAAGTTTTCTAAGCAATATGTAAATGTAAGCGGAAAATGGTAAAAAAGGAAAGAGGAATGCTGAATGGTAAACACAGGTTTTCCGATGTGGGATTCAGCAATTCAATTACCTTTGCAGCCGTGAGGAAAAAAAATGTTGTTTTAGAAAATGTACCGGTAACTGCTTATGCAGCAGAAGGTAAAGCCCTGGCCCGTCAAGACGGGAAAGTGATATTCATTGAAGGAGGTGTGGTACCCGGCGATGTGGTAGATGTACGTCTGAGCAAGAATAAAAAAGACTGGGCGGAAGGAAAAGCAGTTCACATTCACAGTTTTTCAGACACGCGGGTAGCTCCTTTTTGCCAGCATTTCGGTACCTGTGGCGGATGTAAATGGCAGATGCTGCCCTACAGCCTTCAACTGGAATACAAACAACAGCAGGTGGCCGACCATCTGCAGCGCATAGGAAAGCTGGCGTTGCCTCCGATGGAACCGATACTGGGCAGTGCTCACACGGAACATTATCGAAACAAACTGGAGTTTACCTTCAGTAACAAGGCCTATCTTACCAACGAAGAAATCAAAGCCAATAATGGCGAGATACCTGTAAAACCCGCACTGGGCTTTCATGTACCGAAGCTGTTTGACAAAGTACTGGATATAAATACCTGCTATTTGATGCAGGAACCTGTGAACCTGATACGTAATACCATCCGTGAGTATGCCATAAAGCACGAGCTTACGTTTTACGATATCCGGGCACAACAGGGCTGGTTACGTAACCTGATCATCCGCCTGTGTACCACCGGAGAGATTATGGTCAACCTGGTGATCCGTCATGAAGATAAGGACAACAGAACAGCGCTGCTGGATCATTTACTGGCAACAGTGCCGGCAATTACCACGGTATTGTATACCATCAATCCGAAAGGCAATGATTCGATCTTTGACCTGGAGCCGAAAGTATTTTTTGGCAAAGGTTATGCAGAGGAGAAACTGGAGAACTTTGTTTTCAAGATCGGTCCTAAATCTTTCTTCCAGACCAACACTTACCAGGGAGAAGTGTTGTATAAGGTAACGCGTGATTTTGCCGGGCTTACAGGGAAGGAAACAGTATACGATCTGTATTGTGGTACTGGCAGCATTGGCATATTCGTATCCCGGAGCGCCGGCAAGGTGATAGGCATTGAGCTGATAAAAGAAGCAATAGATGATGCCAGGGAAAATGCGGCGCGCAACCAGGTAGAAAATGCAACGTTTTTTGCAGGCGACGTGGTAGATATTTGCGATGATGAATTTTTTACACATCACGGGCAGCCGGATGTGATCATCACGGATCCCCCACGGGCAGGCATGCACGAAAAACTGGTCAATAAATTGCTGGAAATCGGAGCACCCAAAATTGTATACGTCAGCTGTAACCCCGCTACACAAGCCAGGGACCTGGCTTTGTTAGATGCACTTTATACAGTGGAAAAGGTACAACCCGTAGACATGTTCCCGCATACACATCATATAGAAAATGTGGTGTTGTTGAAAAAAAGAGTTAATAATTAAGCAACAATGAACGAGTACAGGCCCGGAAAATTTCAGTTCCTGCCATTAGTGATTAAAAATCTGATGATCATTAACGGTTTGGTTTGGTTAGTGCAGGTAACCCTGTTGAACAAGTATGGCTACGACATGAGTCGTTTGTTTGGTCTTCACTACTGGGGCTCTGAACTATTCAGGCCTCATCAGTTTATCACCCATCTTTTCCTGCATGATCCGAAGAATATCACGCACGTACTCTTCAATATGTTCACCTTATGGATGTTCGGCGCCACGCTGGAAAACCTCTGGGGTTCCAAGCGTTTCCTGATCTTCTACATGGTGTGTGGCCTTGGCGCTGCACTTTGCCATATGGGTGTACTCACTTATGAAAATCTGAATCTCACCAGATACGCTACCAACTTCCTGAATGACCCCAGTTACGCGAATTTTGCGCTGCTGGACAATAAATTCGACCTGGGCAGCCTGGCGAATTTCAATATGGAAAGTCTGAAAAATGCGCTGGCCAATCACGATCCCAACGCCATTGATATGGCCAGGATATATGTGAGGGATTTCGTTGCTTTTTACAGGAACGGAGCTACTATCGGAGCATCCGGAGCCGTTTACGGTATCCTGTTTGCGTTCGGTTTCCTGTTCCCGAACACTTACCTCTACATTTACTTCATGTTCCCTGTGAAGGCGAAATATATAGTAGGCTTCATGATCCTGGCGGAGCTATGGTCTGGTATCCAGGCATCTGCAGGAGATAACGTTGCCCACTTCGCCCACCTCGGCGGCGCACTTTTTGCTTATCTGCTGTTGAAAGGATGGAGTAAACGACGAAGCGATTTTTATTAATACAACTACATTAAAGCCGTAATTTTGTATTGAAAAATATTAGTACCATGCATGCGCTGGAAAAAGAGAAACTGCCCCGCCTCTCTTTAGGAGAAGGAAGAAATATGGTGACACAATTGTTAATCATTAACCTGACCATTTATGTGTTCCTCCTGTTCACCCAGGTGATCTATCAGATGGAAGGTGTGGGAGTGCCCCGGTTTCATCAGGATATCATGTCCTGGCTCAGGCTTCCGGCCGATGCGCGGACGCTGCTGTTTCGCCCGTGGACGCTGATTACATCGCTGTTTACGCATATCAGCTTCTGGCAGGTATTCACTAACATGATATGGCTCTGGTGCTTCGGTACGTTCATGCAGCACCTGGCCGGCCATCAGCGTATTCTGCCTTTATATCTTTTTGGTGGCATCTGCGGGAACCTGCTATATGTAGCCGTGATGCAGGCTATTCCTGCCTTCCGTGCGCTGGCCGGTTCAGAATATGCGCTGGGGGCTACCGGAAGTGTGATGGCCATAGCCGTGGGCGTTACCACTATTGCGCCGCGTTACAGGATCTTCCCGCTGCTGGCCGGTGGTATTTCTTTATGGATAGTTGCCCTGATCTATATCGCATTGTCTGCAGGAACACTGATCAGTACATCTTCCTATGGTTATACCTATATCTCCATACTGGCTGGTGGTGCACTGGCAGGCTGGTTGTATATGTATCAGTGGAAAAAAGGCCGCGACTGGGGCGCCGGTTTAAACAGACTGCTTTTCAAACTGACACATGTGTTCCATCCCGCTGCGGAACAGGTAAACCCTGATGATATCAGGAGTGCACTGGTCAATGAAACAGATCAGCAGCCGTTCAGACGTATCGGTAAGGTTCCGGAACAACGCCTGAATGAAATCCTTGATAAGATAAATGAAAATGGATTGTCGTCACTAACGCAGGAAGAAAAAGAAACCCTGCTGAGAGCAAGCAAACCAGAATAAACATCCCGGATCTCCGGAAAAGATAACGTAAGGAGAAGATGCGTAAAACAGTCGCATCTTCTCTTTTTTATTTGTATTTTAAATCCTGTTCCCAATAGTATTCTTACCTATGCCGATGCGAATTTTCCGAAAGATACTAACCTGGCTCAGTTGTTTGTTGATCGCAGCATTGCTGATGAGTGCATGGCTGCCGGTACTGAATCCCGGCAAATGGTGGATAGCGGGGTTTGCAGGCCTCTTTTTCCCCATACTCTTCCCCGTTTGTTTGTTGTTGCTGCCATTGCTGCTTCGTTACCGGCACAAAAAGCTGTTGTGGTACTGCACGGCC
This sequence comes from Chitinophaga sp. 180180018-3, assembly GCF_037893185.1. Classification (NCBI taxonomy): domain Bacteria; kingdom Pseudomonadati; phylum Bacteroidota; class Chitinophagia; order Chitinophagales; family Chitinophagaceae; genus Chitinophaga; species Chitinophaga sp. 180180018-3. The sequence goes on from NZ_CP140772.1 coordinate 7,324,087, forward strand.
GCGGTCATTGTTTGTTTGCCCGCCGCATTGAGTACCTGGGGCGTACACATCTTCCGGAAAAACAACATCAGAACAGCAAATGACAGGCAGTTTACCGTGATGACCTATAACACCAGCAGCATGGGACTTGTAAAGTATAGGACAGATAAGGAAAAAGAAGCGGCTATTTATGCCGAGATCAACGCCAGCAGTCCGGATATCCTTTGCCTGGAGGAATTTTATTCGAATGATGCACCTGATAAGGAGCAGCATATTCAACGCATCATACAGGCAGGGCATTATACAGCTCATTATTTCACCCGTGACAAAATTCATTGGGATACCTGGAATTATGGCATTGCGCTGTTCTCGAGATTTCCGGTGATTGGTGCACAGGCAATTCCCTGTGGCCAAAGCCTGGCGGGCAGCGGCAGCAGCTTTCTGCAGGCCGATCTGCTGATAAAGGGCGATACCATCAGGGTATTCGCCGTGCAGCTTACTTCCTACATGTTCAATGACCAGGATTACAATAACCTGAAAACGCCGTTCAGCGGAGGCCTGATCAACAAAATGCGGAGTACATTTGAGCAAAGATCTTCGCAGGCGCAGCAATTAGCGGCACTCATTGCGCAAAGCCCCTTCCCTGTTGTTGTTTGCGGAGATCTTAACGATACGCCCACATCTTTTACCTACCGTACGGTCAGCAAAAATATGCAGGATATTTTTCTTGAAACCGGCAGCGGCCTGGGTCGCACCCTTTCGTTTCTTTCTCCTACCCTGCGCATTGACTACATCCTGTGCCAGGCTACCTTCGATATCCATGGCGGCAAGGTGCCACACCCCGCTTCTTCAGAGCATTTTCCTGTTGTTGCCTGCCTGTCACTGAAATCGTCAGGCAATACCCGAAAACCGGGGAACTGAGCCGCGATAGCAGTTAAGAAATGCTCCCTCAATGAAAAACATTAACTTTAGTACTTCAACAAAGTAGGACGCGGTGCGATTTTTAAGACTATTTACGAAAGGATTTTTTCTGATCATCAACTTCGCCGTGGTATTACTTTTCCTGGCCGCCTGCATGGCGCCCTATATCTCACCGGCGTGGTTTTGGCCCATCAGTTTTATCACCCTGGCATTCCCTTTCCTCCTGGGTATACTGGTAATATTCCTGATCGGGTGGCTGTTCTTCAATTACCGTTATGCCCTGTTATCACTGATAGCCCTGCTACTCGGATGGAAATCCATCAGTGCATTTGTGGCTTTTCATCTTCCCTCCGCCAATAAATCCGCACCGGCGGCTACCAGTCTTACTATTATGAGCTACAACGTAAGCCAGTTCGGACTTTACCGGGAAAAAGACAGTAAGTATAACCGGCAGGCTATGTTTGCCATGATAAAAAAACAGGAGCTGGACATTGCCTGCTTTCAGGATTTCTATACTTCAGAAAGAAAAAACGATTTCAATAACCGGGAAGATATCTCCCGTGAAATGGCACTTCCATATCGCTATTTTTCCAGCGATTTTAACCGGAATGGTATGCAGCACTGGGGTTCCATCATTTATTCCCGATTCCCGATTATTGCATCAGACAAAGTAAAAATGAGTATGGGTCCCCGGAGCGAAAGTCTTATTTACGCGGATATTGTAAAAGGAGATGATACCCTGCGGATCATCAATATGCACCTGGAATCGTACCGGTTCAATGAAAAAGACTACTCCGACATTCAGAAGATCAAGAGCCAGGAAGATACCGGGCTCAAAGCCACTAAAAGTATTGTGCAGAAAATGCGAGAGGCGTATATCCGTCGCAGTCAGCAAGCCGATATTGTAGGAAATTTCATCCGGCAGAGTCCTTATCCCGTGATCGTTTGCGGCGACTTCAATGATACGCCTGCATCTTACACCTATTTCACTATAAAGGGTGAGCTGCAGGATGCATTTCTGCAGAAAGGTTGGGGAATTGGGCGTACATTTACGGGGCTGGCGCCTACCTTGCGGATAGATTATATTTTCGTGAGCAATCATTTCAAGGTAAACAGCTTCCGGAAAATCATTTCAGACCTGTCTGACCACTACCCCGTCATTGCTAATCTCAGCCTGATCGGAAGTGGGAAACCGGAAGTGGAAGTAAACAAATAACTGTAAAACCATTATGAAAATGTTTAATATTTTTAGTGCTGACCGATGTTGTTCCCTGTCGTTCCCAGGAAAACAATATTTATCTTTGCCATCCATCAATAAAAAATAAGATGTCAGCACCGGCCGTACCGGATATGGCATCTGTCATTACAACATATGTCAGAACTCAGGATATATAATTCATTACACCGTCAGAAAGAAGTATTTAACCCATTACATCCCGGGCACGTAGGCATGTATGTATGCGGCCCTACCGTTTCAGGAGAATCACATCTCGGGCACGCCCGTCCTTATATTACTTTCGATGTAGTATACCGTTACCTGCAATTCCTTGGTTACAAGGTGCGTTATGTGCGGAATATCACCGACGCGGGGCATTTTGAAGAAGAAGGCCGCGCAGCGGAAGACAAGATCTCCAAGTTTGCCATACTGGAAAAGCTGGAGCCCATGGAGCTGGTGCAGAAATACACCAATCTGTATCACTGGGCCATGCTGCAGTTCAACAACCTGGAGCCCAGCATTGAGCCCACCGCTACGGGGCACATCATTGAGCAGATAGAGATGATCAAAACGATCATAGAAAAAGGTTACGCATATGAAGTAGACGGCAGTGTGTATTTTGATGTAAAGAAATATGCCGCCGGCTATAATTACGGTATACTCAGTGGCAGGGTACTGGAAGATATGCTGGAAACAACGAGAGAGCTCGAAGGGCAGGATGAAAAACATAATAAAGCGGATTTCGCACTTTGGAAGAAGGCGCCGCCGGAACATATCATGCGTTGGCCAAGCCCATGGGGAGAAGGTTTCCCGGGCTGGCATATTGAATGCTCTGCGATGAGTGCAAAATATCTCGGCTCCCAGTTCGACATACATGGAGGCGGAATGGATTTGCAGTTTCCACATCACGAATGTGAGATCGCGCAAAGTGAGATTGCCCACGGTGATATGATGGCCCGTTACTGGATGCATAACAATATGATTACCATCAACGGGCGCAAAATGGGCAAAGCATATGGTAACACCATTAAGCTGACAGAGATGTTCACCGGCGATAATCCGCAACTGGAGAAGCCATACAGTCCCATGACCATCCGCTTCTTCGTATTGCAGACCCATTACCGCAGTACACTGGATTTCTCTAATGAAGCCTTACAGGCTGCAGAAAAAGGATTACAGCGTATGTGGGCCGCTTATGAAACATTGCAAAAACTGACATACACCCCTGCAAACGGACAACCGGTTAATGAAGAACTGGACAAAAAAGTGCAGGAGTGGTGCCGGGAATGCCCGGAGTTCATGAACGACGACTTCAACACCGCTAAAGTGCTGGCGAATCTGTTTGAGCTGACACCGGTGATCAACTCCCTGAAAGGCGGGCAGATAAAGATTCATGAGATCAGTGAAGATACCTTCAGACTGCTGCAATATACGTGGAAAACTTACCTGATAGACATCCTGGGAGTACAACAGGAGGCCATCAGCGGGGAAGACAATAAACTGGACGGTGTATTGAAGATGCTGATTGAAATGCGGCGGGAAGCCAAAAGCCGGAAGGATTATGCCACTTCCGACAGGATCCGTAATGAATTGCTCTCAGTTGGTATTCAGCTGAAAGACGAGAAAGACGGTTCCGTATCTTATACGTTACAATAACCAATAATACTCCGGATATAATGCGTAAAGCTCTTATTGCGTTGACAGCGCTGGCCCTTACAGTCGGCGCCTGTCAGCCAAATGGAACCACAACAACAGATAATTCTAATGACAGCACCGGTGCAGGTAAAGTGGCGAGGATTGAAGCGCCGGTACCTGCTTTTCAGGTTGACTCGGCCTACGCGTACACTGCCAAGCAGGTAAGCTTCGGCCCAAGAATACCCAATACGCCGGCACAGGAAAAATGCGCCGGTTGGCTGATCAGCAATTTCCGCAGTTGGGCAGATACTGTTTATGTGCAGCGCACTGTTGTTACCGGGCCTAAGAAAGAGAAACTACCCTGTATTAATATCATTGCCAGCTTTAACCCGGCAGCGAAACAGCGTATATTGTTGCTGGCACATTGGGATACCCGTCCATGGGCAGATGAAGATGCTTTCGATAAAACCAAAAAACTTGATGGGGCCGATGATGGTGCCAGCGGAGTAGCTGTGCTGATGGAAGCAGCAAGACAGTTCCGGAAACAAAAACCGGAAGCAGGCGTGGATATATTGCTGGTTGATGTAGAGGATTACGGTGCAAAAAGCGATGAAAACTCGTTTTGCCTGGGTACCCAGTATTGGGCAAAAAACCCGCATATTCCGGGCTATAAAGCCAATTACGGCATATTGCTGGACATGGTGGGAGGCCGCGGGTCACAGTTTTTCATGGAAGGTTCTTCCAAACAATATGCCGCCGGCCCGATGAAGATGTTCTGGGATGCCGCCAATAAACTCGGCTATTCCGATCAGTTCCGTTATGAAAATAACGGTGCATTTATCACCGACGATCATATCGCTGTAAATACCATCGCCAACATTCCAACATTTGATATCATTGCCTTACAGGCGAATAACAACTTTGCTCCGCATTGGCACACCACTAACGACAATATGGATGTGATAGACAAGAAAACGTTGCAGGCGGTGGGCCAAACCCTGCTGCAGGTAGTTTATGCACAGCCATTCAATTACTAACTGATCAGTGCTCCGGAGAGGTGATTTGATGATCATTGAAAAAGAAGTTTATGGCAACATCCAAAGCAGTTCCGGAGCTTGTTCCGGTTCATTACGTGACTCATCTCAGCAAGGACAGAAAGCTTCAGAAAATAATTGACGGCCCGCTAACGGAGCTGGGCATACGAAAAAATATTGCCCTCAAACTGATCGGCTCTATCATGAGCCAGCAGCTATCGACCAAAGTGGCAGACGTCATCTATGGTCGGTTCCTGGAGCTTTATGGCGGTAAAGAACCTACTCCCCGGCAAATACTCGACACGCCGACTACCACACTGAGAAACATCGGCCTGTCTAACGCCAAAGTAACCTATGTACACAATGTAGCTACCTTTGTTATCGCTGAAAAGCTGACGGACAGCCGGCTGAAGAAGATGGATAATGAAGAAGTGATCGCCTATCTCACCCAGATCAAAGGAGTTGGCAGGTGGACAGTAGAAATGTTGCTGATGTTTTACCTGGGCAGGGAAGATGTATTTGCGATGGACGACTGGGGCCTGCAACAGGCAATGGTCAAACTTTACAAACTGGACCGCAGCGACAAAAAACAATTCCGGGAAAAACTGAAAACGATCTCCGACAAATGGGCGCCTTACCGGACACATGCCTGCCGGTATTTATGGTCCTGGAAAGATAATACGCCAGATCAATCCTGACAGCACATATACAATGCGTACCTGTTTACTAAATTTGTAACATGAATGCGCAGGGAAACCTTTTTGATGATCAGAATGCCACAGAGATTTCATTGCTGAATGGAGAGCTGGCTTACTATCCCCGGTTCTTTACATTACAAGAGAGCGATTATTTTCTGCAGGTATTAACGGATACCATTGCCTGGAAACAGGAATCAATGAAGATGTACGGCAAGGAAGTACTGTTTCCCCGTTTGATGGCCTGGCATGGCGATCGTTCCGCGGCCTACAGCTTTTCGGGAAACATCTTCAGTCCAACTACATGGACGAAGGAGTTACAGGAAATCCGGGATCGTATTTCTCCCATAAGCGGCAGCGTTTTCAACAGCGTTTTATTGAATCTGTACCGCAGCGGCAGTGATTCTATGGGATGGCATGCAGATGATGAACCGGAGCTGGGCAATCAACCAGTGATTGCATCTGTAAATTTCGGCGCCACGAGGCGTTTCATGCTGCGCTACAAAACAGATCACCAACTGAAGTACGAACTCGCGTTGCAACACGGCTCGCTGCTGATAATGAAAGGAAAATTACAGGAATACTGGGAACACCAGGTTCCTAAAACAACAAAAATAGCAGACAAACGGATCAACCTTACTTTCCGACTTATCCACCCTTAAAAAGAATGCATTTACTATGAAAAACCTTGTTTTGTTGATCGGAAATGACATTAATAATATTTCCAGTGGTCAGAGCTGGAAAGACCTGCTGCAGGACATTATCAACTTCTGTCATGCAGGAGAGTTTGTGGAACTGGATGATAAAAAACCTTTTCCATTATTGTATGAAGAAATTTTTCTGACGGCAGCCAAACATAACCGGATCAGGGAAAAAGACCTCAAGTCCTTTATAGCAATAAAAGTGGCGGAGATCAAAGCCAATCAGCTGCATCAGGCGATCCGGGAACTGGCGCCCGCACATATTCTGACCACTAACTACGAATTCACGCTGGAAGGCCGTATTCCGCTGGAGAATACCAGTATTATCAAAGAAAAATTCTATAGTATTTTCCGGTGCTATGAAGTAGACAACATTCGTTATTGGCATGTACATGGCGATTGCCTGAACCCGATGAGTATCAACCTTGGGTTTGAGCACTATGGCGGCCAGTTACAGCTGATGCGTAACTATGTGGTCAGCGGTACGGTATATACCTCCCGGGAAGTACCTAAACCTTCGTTGCTGAGACGTATACATTCCAGGGAAGTTTATTTTCATTCCTGGATCGATCTCTTCTTCACGAACGATATCCACATCTTCGGCTTGTCGCTCGATTTCGTGGAAACAGACCTCTGGTGGTTGCTGACTTACAGAGCCCGGCAGAAATTCCATCATAAAAATGTTCCTGTTCCCAACAAGATATTCTATTACATTCCGGAGGAATATGTAACTGCCTCCAGATTCAAATTGGATTTACTGATCGCAAATGACGTTACGGTGATCAGCTTACCCGGCAAAGACAAGCTGGCTTACTATGAATCTATCATCAAACGTTTGGAGAAATCGTCTCAAACAGCCACCCATGGCCATGCTAATTAATTAACATTTTATAAAACGGGTATGGCAGCGTTTTTGCAAAACACTGCGAATTCTAACAAAAAGTAAAACCGTTTGGCTGCTTTTGTTGTTAACTATTAAAATCTATATTTTATGTTATTTGAATTAGCAATTTCCCTGGCCACCACTTTCTTATCACCTGTACAAAGCAAACCTCAAACCGCCAAAACACAGGTTATATATGTGAAGGAATCTAAGGAGCCCTGCACTGGAGTTGCGCCGATGGAGTGCTTGCAGGTAAAAGGAGTAAATGACAAAGAATGGTCTAATTTATACACCGATATCAAAGGATTTAAATACACTCCGGGATACCGTTATAAGCTGAGAGTAAGGGTCACCACCATTAAAAACCCTCCAGCTGATGGATCTTCCATGAAATATACTTTAGCCAGAGTGCTGGAAAAGAAGAAGATCAGCAACAGCAGCAACTTTGCCGCCATTGAGGGCAAGAAATGGGTACTGACAAAAATGGATGGTGCTGCTATCCCTGGTGGTCGTATCTGGATAGCATTTGATGCTGCTCAGAAACGCGTGCATGGCAAAAGTGGCTGTAACGCTATGACTGGAGGGTATACAATTAGCGGCAGCAATATCACTTTTTCCAGGCCGGCAGGTACGCTGATGGCTTGTGCAGAAGATGTGATGAAACAGGAAGGCGCTTTCCTCGAACACATCGGCGACAAAACACTTAAATACAGCGTTTCCGGTAATACTGTAAGCCTTAGTGATAAAGGGAAAACCGTCATGCAATTCGAACTGCAGGAAAACAGTGATGAAGCAAATGCCAATACAATAGATCAGAAATTATGGGCATTCATTGCCAGCAAAAAATGGAATGTCATTAAACTGAACGATGAAACACTGACCAATGGCGGCATTTGGGTGGAATTTGACACCGATAAACAACGCTTCCATGGTAAAGGCGGTTGTAACAGTATTTCAGGCAGCTACAGTACGGCTAAGGAAGATATCAAATTCGGTCCAGCCATCAGTACGCGTATGGCCTGCGTGGATGCAGATGTAATGCGTCGCGAAAATACTTTCCTGAAACTGCTCAGCGAAAATACCTACCGCTATGATGTGGCAGATCAGACGCTGAACCTTTATAAAGATGGGAAAATAGTAGTGATGTTTGGTATGCAGAATAAACAATAAATAATTCCTCTGAATATAATTGTAGCGACCGCAGGATCATCTGATCTCCGGTCGCCACAATATTTTAAAGCGTTGTTATCGTTGCATTATTGTGTTATTACCGGGGTATTAACGCTGTTGGTAACTACTGGGGCTTTCGCCTGAAAACTCACGGAATTCGCGTGTAAGATGTGCGTGATCATAGTATCCGTTGCCCAGTGCCAGCGACAGGAACCGCTCTCCTACTCCGGCTTTCAGCTGCCTGCGGATATTGATAAACCGTATTATACATGCAAATGTTTTAGGAGATATTCCAACTGCCTGCAGGAAATGGCGCTCAAAACTACGTTGGCTCATATATGTTTGTTCGCCAAGCGTGGCAACAGCTATATTTCCTTTCTGCCGGGTGATTAATGATAATCCCTGCTGTATGCTCCCCGCCACTGCACCTGTTGCCGGTAGCCGCTCCAACAAAAAATGCTCTATTTTGCTGATCTTTTCAGGCAGCGTTGTATTACTCTCCGGCAAAAATGCCAGCTGTTGCTGCCATGTAGCCTCCATCGCCGGGAGCATCAAATGCTGATCGGTAAGCTGTTGCATCGGCACGCGGGTAAACGCATGCAATCCTCCCGGTTTAAAACGGATTCCTAACATAATAGTACCGGGCGCAGCAACAACATCCCGGAAGGTAGTCATCGTACCTACTACAAAAGCAGCCCCGGGAGCCAGATTTTCTTCCAGCCCATCCATCACTATGGTATCTTCACCTATATTAAAAATAATATCCGCACAGGTATCGGGCAGGATGCGTACTTGTTCTGATCCTGTAGCTTCCGAAATCCAGTAGGCATCTACATAGGCCGCCAGCAGCGGATGTGGTCGGAATGTCTTATACATCTGCCTGTTATTAGTTGCCACAAATTACGAAATGGCATGCAGATACAGACAGATAAAAATCTGCCTGTGCCTGCTGCCATTGTCGTTACACTAAAGATTATTTCACCGCTATCAGATTCGGATTATAAGCAAACAACATAGCGTTGGATGAATTATCTCCAACAGCCACTACCACAGTTACGGTAGCCGTTTTCTGCAGCTGAGCCGGAACCTGTACCAGCAACGACCTGGAATCTGCGCGCAACACCTGCGCCGGCACATCGCCGAAGGTTACTTTATTTTGTGTTTTGTTTTCACTGAAGCCGTGGCCTTTGATAACCAGGAAATTACCTGCATGGCCTTGTACGACGGTCATTTCATTGGATGATTCTTTTGCATCCGGTGCACAGCCCATCATCATTGTCATGAACAATACCTGGGATAGCACAAACATTTTAAACTGTTTCATTTTGATTTTTCTTTTGGGGAGGGTAACAAGCCCTTTATGATTAACAAATTACCGGGGTTAACGCTATCGCTATTGCAACTCCTATCAGCAATAGCATATATTCGGTATACAAACGGCTGCAAAGTTACAACCATTCTTCCAAAAAAAAGAAAGTTGTGTCAAAAAATATTTGTACTACGCAAACGGATATATGAATGCTGCCACATTATTTTTTCAGCAGCAACGCTTTATTATATTCATAGTTCATACGGGCAATATGCAGTACGGAAATTTGTTGCGGGCACTCCGCCTCACAGGCTTCTGTATTGCTGCAATGTCCGAATCCTTCTTTGTCCATCTGATCTACCATATGCATCACTCTGGTACGGGCTTCTATCTTTCCCTGCGGGATTTGCACGAGGTGTGAGATCTTTGCGCTGGTAAATAACGCCGCACTCGAATTCTTACATACCGCCACACAGGCGCCACATCCGATACAGGATGCGGCATCAAAAGCGGCTTCCGCTTCCGGCGATCCAACAGGGATACTATTTGCCTCCGGCGCCTGGCCGGTATTCACCGCAATATAGCCGCCAGACTGAATGATCCGGTCGAAGGCAGAACGATCTACTTTCAGATCACATTTCACAGGAAAAGCCGTAGCTCTGAATGGCTCCACAACAATCTCCTCATTGTCGCTAAACGTTCGCATATGCAACTGACATGTGGTGGTATTTTTCAATGGCCCATGTGCCCGGCCATTGATCATCACGCCACATTGCCCGCAGATCCCTTCGCGGCAGTCGTGGTCAAACTCCACCGGGCGTTTGCCTTCATTCAGCAGCTGCTCGTTCAGCGTATCCAACATCTCCAGGAACGACATATGCGGATTTACATCTTTCAATACATATTGCTCCATCCTACCCGGATCAGACATATTCTCCTGCCTCCATATTTTTAAGCGTATGTGCATAACCGTTAGTTTTATTTATAACTTCTGACACTCGGTGTCACATATTCAAACTGAAGCACTTCTTTGTGTAAAACCGGTTCCTGTGTTTCGCCTTTCCATTCCCAGGCAGATATAAAAGCATAGTCTTTATCATTACGCAATGCTTCTCCATCCGGTGTCTGGTATTCCACACGGAAGTGCGCGCCGCAGGATTCGTTACGGGTAAGTGCATCATAGCACATCAATTCTCCCAGCTCCAGGTAATCAGCCACCCTGCCGGCTTTTTCAAGCTCGCTGTTGATGCCGTAACCACCAGGTATGTAGAGCCGCTGCCAGAATTCCTCACGTAATGAAACAATTTCCTGAATGGCTGTTTCCAATCCTTCTTTAGAGCGACTGAGTCCACACTTATCGTAGAGGATCTTTCCCAATGTTTTATGGAAGTGGTCTGCACTCAGGTTTCCCTGAATTCCCATCAACCGCTGCAACTGCTGATGTACATGTTCCTCCGCCGAAGCAAAAGCTGCGTCCCGCACATCCACCGGACCAGATCTGATCTCATCTGCCAGGTAGTTTGCCATCGTACCGGGTGCGATAAAATAACCATCCACACAGGCTTGTAACAGGGAATTAGCACCGAGGCGATTGGCGCCGTGATCGGCAAAATTGGCCTCTCCCAGGGCGAATAATCCTGGTATGGTAGTCATCAGGCCATAGTCGACCCATAACCCGCCCATGGAAAAATGTGCTGCCGGCGATATTTTCATGGGTTCTTTGTAAGCATTAACGCCCGTAATCTTCTCATACATCCGGAAAAGATTACCGTATTTCTTTGCGATAGCACCCTCTCCCTGATCTGCAATTGCCTTTGAAAAATCGAGGTACACCGCATTTTTTAATGGCCCCACACCAAAGCCGACATCAATCCGTTCCTTAGCCGCCCGCGATGCAATATCGCGCGGCGACAGGTTCCCGAATGCAGGATACCGGCGCTCCAGGTAATAATCCCTTTCTTCTTCCGGTATCTGGTTAGGATCCCGCTGTTCATCTTTATTCTTCGGCACCCAGATTCGTCCATCGTTACGTAACGATTCCGACATCAGGGTTAATTTCGACTGGTACTCGCCCGACTGTGGCAGACTTGTAGGATGAATCTGCGTCCAGCTGGGATTGGCAATGAAGGCACCACGTTTATGGGCTCTCCAGATAGCAGATCCATTACACCCCATGGCTAATGTAGACAGGTAGTATATTTTCCCGAACCCGCCGGTAGCCAGCACTACAGCGTGCGCACCATGCCGTTCCAGTTCGCCGGTATCCATATTCCTGACAATGATCCCTCTTGCTTTTCCTTCTGACACCACCAGGTCGAGCATTTCATGCCGCGCGAATAATTGTACAGTACCAGCAGCCACCTGACGCATTAACGCCTGATAAGCTCCCAGTAACAGCTGCTGCCCGGTTTGTCCTCTTGCATAAAATGTGCGTGAAACCTGTACACCGCCAAAGGAACGGTTATTCAGATATCCTCCGTATTCGCGGCCAAACGGAACACCCTGCGCCACCGCCTGATCTATCAGGCTCGCGCTGCATTCTGCCAGCCGGTATACATTCGCTTCCCGTGAACGGAAATCACCTCCTTTGATGGTATCATAGAACATGCGAAAAACACTGTCGCCATCATTCTTATAATTCTTACAGGCATTCACGCCACCCTGTGCCGCCACAGAATGGGCACGCCGGGGAGAGTCCTGGAAACAAAAACTCTTCACGCTGTACCCCATCTCCCCCAGCGAAGCGGCTACAGCACTTCCTGCCAGCCCGGTACCTACTACAATGATCTGTAATTTCTTCCTGTTGGCCGGGTTCACCAGCTTTGCATGTGACTTATAATAGCTCCACTTGTCTTCCAGCGGCCCTTCCGGTATCTTAGCATCCAGCATAAGCAACTATTTTAAGAAATGAACATAAACCGGCATTGCAGCAAATCCTGTACAAATAACAATGCTAAATACCCAACCGAAAATCCTTATCCATTTTGCGTAGCGGGGATGATAAAGCCCCAGTGTTCTGGCTGCACTAAAAAATCCATGCAACAAATGGTAACAGAGTGCCACCATGCACAATATGTATAGCAGCACATACCAGAGCTCACTGTATGCACTTACTACCAATACATACAGATCCTTGTGCCCGTCGGCGTCGAGAGGCACTTTCCCGAACTTATAAACGTACCAGAAGTCACGCAGATGAATCACCAGGAAAATCAGGATAACAGTACCTAACAAGCCCATATTCCGGCTGTACCACTTACTAACAGCCCCTCGTTTATCGTAACGATACCGTACTTTCCCAGCCTTGTTATTCGTGATTGTAATGATTACTGCATATACGACATGAGCAATAATGCTGGCGTAGAGTATATAGGAGATGACCATGATGATGATGTTCTCCGACAGGATATGCGAATACAGGTTAAACTGCCGGTGGGCACGTTCTTCCGGCAAAAACAGCTGCAGGTTTCCTAGTAAATGTATGACGAGGAACAGGCAAAGAAACAGTCCTGTTAATGCCATCCAATTCTTTCTCGACAGTGTTTGTTGTTTCCATCGACCCATAAAAGTTTTTTTAGCACGATTATTTACCAGATACCTAATACTTTCCACCAGCCGCCGCCAATTCCCATCCAGATAACGATCAGCACTATACTTAAAATGAACCCGTTTTTCCACCAGTCTTTCAGTTCTACATAAGTACTGCCGAAGAATACCGGCGCCGGGCCATGCCCATAATGCGTGAGCGTACCAAATATCCCTCCGCAGAAACCAAGTACCAATGCCAGCAATGTACCGGGGATCCCTACAGATACTCCAACACCGAGGAATGCGGAATACATCGCAGCCACATGAGCAGTGGCACTTGCGAAAATGTAATGGCTGTAGAAATACACCAGCACAATAATGGGGAACGCCACCGTCCAGGTCATGTCCCCTACCTGCCGCCGGATCTGCTCACTGAACCAGGGAATAAATCCGAGCGAATTCAGGAAGCTGGCCATCATTACCAGTGCAGAAAACCAAACGATCGTATCCCAGGCGCCCTTCTCCGACTTTACATCTTCCCAGGTAAGCACCTGCGACAACAGCAGGAATACCAGGCCTATCAGCGCAGTGGTAGTGGCATCAATCCCAAACATATCTCCCGTAATCCACAGGAATAACAGGATTACAAATGCAAGCAGCATCAGCCATTCATTTTTTTGTACCGGCCCCATTTCCTTCAGCTTCTCTGCTGCCATAGCCGGCGCATCGCCGGTGGATTTCAATTCGGGCGGATATATTTTATATAATACCCACGGCACCACTATCACAGAGAGCAAGGCTGGAAGAATTGCTGCCACAAACCACGACATCCAGGTGATCTCTATTCCTATATTCTTCGCAAATTTCTGACACATAGGATTGCTGGCTGTACCAGTTAAAAACATGGAAGAAGTGATAAGGTTCATGTTATAACTGCTCAACGTAAGATAACCTCCCAGCTTCCTGTGGGTAGCAGGTTCTTCAGGTACGGAGCCGAAATTGATTGCCATTGATTTCATGATAGGGTAAATAATCCCGCCTCCGCGTGCCGTATTGCTGGGCACTGCCGGCGCCAGTACAAGATCCGCCAGCCCCAGGCCGTAAGCCAGTCCCAGGGAGCTTCTGCCAAATACGCGAATGAACAAATAAGCAATCCGTTTCCCCAATCCTGTTTTAATAAATCCCCTGGCAATAAAGAAAGAAATCCCTATCAGCCAGATCACTTTATCTCCGAAGCTGCTCAGGGCCAGTGTGATCGATTTTCCGGGATTACCCGGTGCCAGTACGCCGGAAACCGCCACCAGCGTAATCGCCAGCATCGACATGGTACCCATACTTGCCGCCTTCATAATAATCCCCACTATGGTAGCCAGGAAAATAGCCAACAGATGCCAGGCTTCCGGGGTCACTCCCTGTGGCGCCGGAATAAACCAGATGATCAGCCCTATGGCGAGTGTAATCAAAAGTTGAGGGTACTTGATCTCTTTCATATCAGTTATTGTTAAAACCTGCATTGCACCTGGGCTATCAGCAGATTGCTGTTATGAGTTTTTGTTCCGGGGATATCTTTATTATACTGATCTATCTGCATGCCTAACTGTATCCTGCCTCCGTAATCTTTCAGGAATGCCAGGCTTATCATGGGAATATAGGAGTTGCGCACTACTCCGTCGTGTTGCCTGCTTTCATTGAAATACTCATACCTCATGGAAAGTTCTATAGAAGTAAGCTTATGGTATTGGATTTTATACCGGAGATTGGGAAGCACATAGATGCCTCCCATAATGTATTCATTGAGTGGATTGATCTTACGGATGCTATCCGGCAGCGCATAATACAATTGATGGTTATTACCCTGTTTGTATTCTGATTGCAACTGCAGATCCCATTTTTCAGCCAGTGGCAACACCGCGCTTACATCTATCCCCATAGCATAAACGTTGTGACGCTTCACGGCACCAAAGCCGCCGTTCAATCCTACCGATAACTTTTCCATGTTCCCAAACTCCAGGCGGGCAGTGCCCAGTTTGCCATTATCATTATCGGATATCTGATTACGGTTATTTCCGTTAACCACGGAAACGGCGTATTTCATGGGCACGCTGCTGTTTTTGTTGAATGCACCAAACATGGAAACTCCGATCTGAAAGCTCTGCCATCCGTTGCTGCCGAAAGCATAATATTGATTGGAAAAATCCATGGATTGGATAATGTCCACCGGATACAGATCTTCCAATCCGAATGAAGGCCTGAACTGGCCTATTGTAAAGTTAATGGCATCATTCCAGCGATAAGAAACGAAGGCGTTTTCCAGGACTTTTCCTTTTGTATCGCCGGAGAACTCTGCCAGGTTAATCAGCACTGCAGCAGTAAAGCGATCGCTCACCTGTGCCCGTGCCTGCAAACGGGCACGCTTAATACTAAAGCTGTTGCGCACCACTTCGTCCGCGTTCGGCTGATGTGTGGCGTTTACATCCACATCCTTCACCATCGATATGGTGTACCTGGCCTGAAAAACTCCGCCAAAGGATATTTTTTTTATAAACTGTTTGAGTGGCTTAACCGCCGTGTCTTTTACTGTACTATCGCCGGGAAGTCCGGTCTCCGGCCATTCCAACGCATACCCGCAAGTACAGATAAGCAATAATAAGGAGGATAGTAGAAATCGTTTATGCATACCCGGTTATTAGAAGTCGGTGGAGAATACAGGAGGATAACACACCGGGCCGGGAAAAAGTTCAGGAGGAAACCGGCATTAATGGCGAAGGCCTGAGTGAATGATATCATTGTTTATCATTCACTCAGGCCTTCGCCATTAATGCCGGGTTCTTAAATTCCTGCTACTTCACCAGTTTCAGTTCATTGATAATATTCTTCGCACCACCGAGTTTTTCAACGCACCACAGTACGTAGCGTATATCTACGCAGATAGTACGATTGTACTCAGCGTCGAACTGAATCTTATGGCTGAGGGCTTCGTAGTTACCATCGAACGCCAGGCCGATCAGTTCTCCGTTTCCATTGATCACAGGAGAGCCGGAGTTTCCACCGGTGATGTCGTTGGTAGTAATGAAGCCTACAACGATATCATTGCGTTTAGCATCTTTATACTGGCCAAAATCTTTTTTGTTATACAGGTCGAGATAATTAGCCGGCAGATCGAACTCATAATCACCAGGTACATATTTCTCCATCCCTCCTTTCATGGTGGTTACATAATCGTAATGTACGGCATCACGAGGTGCATATGGTTTTACCTGACCATAACTAACCCGCATGGTAAAGTTCGCATCAGGGTACCTGTTGCCGTTAGGGCTCATCTCCATTACGCCTTTCAGGTAGGCACGGCCGAGGTCATTGATTTTGCTGTTGAACTGGTTGTATAAAGGCAGATATTTACCAATATAATTCTTCACAAAAGCACCTGAATAGGCAAATACAGGATCATTCTGCAGTGTTACCGCGTCGGGGTTGGCAAGGAAAGCTTTCCATTTGGCATCATCAAAGATCATGGTGTTGTTCATCAGGGAAGTAGCCCAGAGACGGTAGGTATTGTCATCGTCCAGGGAACCGAACTTTGATTTGAGGCCTTCGTAAAAACCAATAGGGTGCTGGTCTTTTGCGATGTCGGTATAATACATATGGCAGGTAGCCGCCAGTATTTTCTGATCGCTTGGTTTATTTTCACCTTCCAGGAATGTTTTACGTGCTTTATCCGCAGCATCGAGCGCTTGTTTCACAGCATCTTTGGGAGCACCCGGAGTAGTCAGTGCTTTTTCCACACTCATCAGAGATCCGGCAAAGCCAGCCACAGGGGAGCCAAGGATACCTTCAGTCAGGTATATACGTTGTTTAGCATAGGGAGTCCATGCTTTGTAAGCATCTTCATAAGACGACAAAATATTCGCAAACTCAGGTTTTCCCTGTGCCCATTTGGCAAATGCAGCTTCCTGTTTTTGTTTGTCTGCCAATACGCCATGTTTTTCCAGCTGTTTGGTTTCTCCATCGAAGAATTTCCAGTAGTTGGCGATACCGGCATAAGAAGAAGCTAACTGCAGTTTTACAGCAGGATCTTTCTTCATCTGCTCAAACATGGCTTTCAGTCTCGCATCGCGCAGATTTACCACAGAAGGATTTTCGATGCTGGTTTTCAGTTTCACACCGTAAGAGGTTTCATAACGATTGGTACCACCGGGGTAACCGAATATCATTGCGTAATCGTTTTCCTTAACCCCTTTGATGGATACCGGCAGGAAGTGTTTGGGTTTTAACGGTACGTTGTCGGCCGCATATGGTGCGGGCTTACCATCTTTACTGGTATATACACGGAAAATGGAGAAGTCGCCGGTATGACGGGGCCATTCCCAGTTATCGGTATCACCGCCGAATTTACCCACACTTTCAGGAGGCGCTCCTACGAGGCGTACATCTTTAAAACGTTCATAAACAAACAGCAGATACTGGTTGCCTTTGAACATAGGTACCACTTTAGCTTCATAATCAGTGTTAGCGATGGCTTTGGTGATAATTTCACCAAAAACAGATTGTTCTTTCTGAGCCCGGGCAGTGCCGTCCAGGCCTTTCACCGCCTCTTCCACTTCTTTGCTGACATCTTCCACTTTCACGAGGAACTGAACAGAAAGTTGAGGAGAAGATATTTCTTCCTGTTTATTTTTTGCGTAGAATCCGTTTTTGAGATAGTTATGTTCTACAGAACTGGCTGCTGCAATGGCGCCGTAACCACAGTGGTGATTGGTGAATATCAGGCCTTCATTGCTTACAATTTCTCCCGTACAACCACCACCAAAAATAATGATAGCATCTTTCAGAGAGGCTTTGTTGATACTGTACAACTGTTCTTTGGTCAATTTGAGTCCTTTTTTCACCATGTCGTTGTACGTTTGTTGCCCCAATAAATAAGGCAACCACATGCCCTCATCTGCTTTGGCCCATTTTATACATACACCAAGCAGTAAGAGCAAAACCAGTAGTTTTTTTCTCATATTAAGTCAGGTTTTGTTTTAAGGATCTCAAACCTAGCTATTTTTTCGTTACCGGGCGTAGTTATAAGGTACCAGTGGCCTGAATTATGTAAGAAATATTTCTATATGACAGACGGATGAACCAAAAAACTGGAATATGATTTGATAAATGGGGGCCGGTTATAATGCTATGCCAGGATTTCCAATTAACTTAAAAACTGTACAGACTATGAAAAAGATATTTTTGCTGGTGGGTATGGCTATCCTCTTTGCCTGTAATGAAAACCGCGAACAACAGGAAAAGAAGAAAGAAATAAAAGATAGCATGCAGCAGGCGGCAGAAGATGTTAAATCGGCCGCCAACAATACAGAAGATTATTTAACAGCCCAGAAACAGCAGGCAGAAGATGCTATCCGGGAGCGGATCAAAGAGATAGATCAGACAACCCGGGAGTTGAAAAAAGCCGGGGATACGAAGAGTGAGGAAGCACGACAAAAACTGGAGACATTGAAAAGCCAGATGAACCGTAAACTGGAAGACGTAAAGAAGAGTTCTGCCGGGAAATGGGACAGCACCCGGGCCGCGGCTGATCAGCTGATGAAAAAATCAGACAAAGAGTGGACTGAATTCAAGCAGGAATTCAAAGATCTTTTCAACAAAGAGTAAATGATCAGGTTCAAAATTCGGGACCCCTTGTTCCTTGAACATTAATCTTGTAATTTTACCCGGATTAACAGATTTGAATTTGCTACTTTCTTATTATCAGGAGTTATTGACAGAAGCCGGCTGTGATGAAGCCGGAAGGGGATGCCTGGCGGGTCCGGTATATGCAGCAGCAGTAATATTGCCCCGGCAGTTCCGTCATCCATTGCTGAATGATTCCAAGCAATTGAAAGCATCAGAACGGGATACATTGCGGATAGTGATTGAAAAAGAGGCTGTTTGCTATGCAGTAGCCAGTGTGGATAATATAGAAATAGACAAGATAAATATACTGAAAGCGTCATTCAAGGCCATGCACCTGGCTTTGGAGCAGTTGCAGCAACAACCTGAATTCATACTGGTAGATGGCAACCGCTTTTATACATATGGGAATACACCTCATGCCTGTATTATTCAGGGCGACGGGAAATATGCGTCTATTGCGGCCGCATCGATCCTGGCAAAAACGTACAGGGATGAATATATGCAACAATTGCACACCTCGTATCCTCAGTTCGGCTGGGATGTGAACAAGGGGTACCCTACGAAACAACATCGTGATGCACTGCGGGAGCACGGTGAAACGCCATTTCACCGGAAATCATTCCGTTTGTTACCGGAGCAACTGGAACTGGATCTCGAATCGGAATCCGGGTCCTGATCCTGAGCTGTAAGAGGCTGGCGGCCTGTTAATATGTAACTATTCGTTAAAAGCCCGTGACTGATGGCTCCGTTAACCTTATACTTATTATTTTTGCCCTGATTGGGAATAATTATGTTAAAGCAGACACAACAGCAAAAATTATTACAGAAGCTTTCACCCCAGCAGATTCAGTTAATGAAACTGCTGCAGGTTCCGACTGTCAATCTGGAAGAGCGTATCAAGGAGGAGCTGGAGGAAAACCCGGCCCTGGAGTACGGTGAAGAGGCTGGTGATGACGAATTCAAGGAGCAGGAGGAATATGAAAGTCAGGCTGAAGATGAGGAGGAATTTGAACCGGATGGTAGTGAAAGCGAATACGATAACATTGATATTTCCGAATATGTGAGTGATGGAGATGATGATGTGGCGGATTATAAACTACGCGACGATAATTACCCGGATCCGGATGAAAGCAATAAAACCATACCGATCCGCGTGGAAACCTCCTTCCACGAGCACTTACTCAGCCAGCTGGGTATGCTGGAACTAGATGATCACCAACATGCTATCGCTGAACATATTATCGGCAGCATCGATGACGATGGTTATCTGCGCCGGGAAATCAGCTCTATGGTAGACGATCTGTCGTTTTCCCAGAATATCGATACAACGGAAGAAGAGATTACATCACTGATCAAAAAGATCCAGGATTTTGATCCGGCCGGAGTTTGTGCCACAGATCTGAAAGAGTGCCTGTTGCTGCAGCTGAAGCGCAAGTCGCAGGAAGATCCGGGGGTACACAACGCTTATCTCATTCTGGAGAACTATTTCGACGAGTTTACCAAGAAACATTACGAGAAGATACAGAAAGCACTGAGCCTTTCAGACGAAGGCCTGAAAGAAGCCATCACACAGATTATCAAGCTTACGCCGAAACCAGGAGGTAACTTTGCCACCCTCAACAAGGCGGAAAGCTATGTATTACCCGATTTCTTTATCGTAAACAATGCCGGCAAACTGGAACTGACGCTTAATTCCCGCAATGCACCCGACCTCCGCATTTCCGGAGGCTATCGGGAGATGCTCAAGGAATATGACCGGGGCGATAAAAAAGATAAACGTCAGAAAGAAGCTGTATTGTTCATCAAACAGAAAATAGACGCTGCCAAGTGGTTTATAGATGCCATCAAACAGCGCCAGCATACCCTGTTATCAACGATGGAGTCGATCATGGATTATCAGCGTGAGTTTTTCCTCACAGGAGATGAAACTACCATGAAACCCATGATCCTCAAGGATATCGCCGACCGTACCCAGCTCGATATCTCTACCGTCAGTCGCGTTGCCAACAGTAAATACGTACAAACAGAGTTCGGTACCTTCAAGCTGAAGTTTTTCTTCTCGGAGTCATTATCCACTGATAGCGGAGAAGAAGTATCTACCAGAGAAGTGAAAAAGATCCTGTCCGACCTGATAGAAGCAGAAAATAAACGTAAGCCGCTGAGTGATGAAAACCTGACGAAAATGCTGCAGGACAAAGGTTACAATATCGCCCGCCGTACAGTAGCCAAGTACAGGGAACAGCTCAACATTCCGGTAGCCCGTTTGCGCAAAGAACTATAAGACCATACCATGCAAGAACACGCTGTTTTAGACAGAAACGGAGATTTAAAGATGGAGCCGGAGTTTTCTCCTGCCATGAAAACCGTGGCCCAGGTGATCTCCTGGATCTCTCATCCTTTGTTTATTTCGCTGCTGGTCACATTTGTGGTACTGGCCTTCATCCCGGAGTATATGGTGCCGTTCAAACCTCTTAGCAAACGGTTCCCGTTCGATGTTTTATACATAAGGGTACTGATCATCAGTATAGGATTCCCTATGTTGACCCTGCTGCTGGCGAAAGCACTGAAATTTGTTTCTTCCATATACATGAAGTCTCAGCGCGACCGGATCATTCCTTATGTGGCGATGATCATTTACTACTTCTGGGCATTTTATACCTTCAAGCAGGAAGGGCGTGCACCGAGGTTTTACACGGCATTTTTCCTGGGCGTTTTTCTTAGTATTTCCATTTCTTTTGTCAGCAATAACTTTATTAAGACCAGCATGCATGCAGTAGGCTGGGGCGGCGTAATCGGGTTTCTCCTGTCGCTCATGTGGGGCATGCATATGAACGTATCCGTTCCGCTGGTGATCACCTTTTTTATAGCAGGCCTGGTAGCCACGGCCCGGCTGATACTGGCAGCACATACAGAGCGCGAGATCTATATCGGGTTTCTTATTGGTATTGTTTCCCAACTGGCAGCCTGCCTGATCCTTGTAAAATAAACAGAAAGATATTTACCATTCCGCCCTGTTCCCCGCTGATAACCCTGATTGCAGGATTATCAGCCGGTGAACAGGATTCAGTGTTTCAGAATGGTGGGGAATATTTTTTGGGGTTTGACCTGTAGCACTTTCATCGTAGCTGCCGGGGACATTGGATGTAAGGCCGTAAGGCAGGCTAACAAACAATTTAACAAACAATTCGAGGGGGATTTAACTCTAACAACTAAACTTGACAATACAAAAGTCTGATATTCCCGGCGCTTACTCAAGCGTATAACTACGCTTTTTAAAAAAGCAGTAGTATTCTCATTTTACTTTCCGGAAAATTTTTTTGAAGAATTGTTATTACGCAAATTCAATGCGTAATGAGTTGGCATCTTTGTTATGCCATTGCGGGTTAACCCCTTTTAAAGACTAAAAAGTAGTTTCTTTGACTGATATAAGTAAAAAGCGCTGAGAATACTATTTAATTTAGCATTTAAAAGAAATTGCTAAAATTTTTAGGAAAATAAAAAATAAGATCATAACTTAGCATTCCAATTGAATTGCTTTCTGTTCGTGATCGGGTATCTATTAAATTTGTAAAAACATTAATTATATGTCTACAGCCAATGCAGAAAAACTGAAGGCCCTGCGCCTCACAATGGACAAGATCGAGAAAGATTTCGGTAAGGGATCTGTGATGATGATGGGAGAAAAAGCAGATGCACCGATGGAAGTTATATCCACAGGTTCTCTGGGTCTGGATATAGCACTTGGAATAAATGGTTTACCGAAAGGCAGAATCATCGAGATATATGGTCCGGAATCTTCTGGTAAAACAACCATTGCTATTCATACAATTGCAGAAGCACAGAAAAAAGGTGGTATCTGCGCTATTATAGATGCGGAGCATGCCTTCGACAGCAGCTACGCCAAAAAGCTGGGAGTAGATGTTGATTCCCTGCTGATTTCCCAACCAGATCATGGTGAACAGGCCCTTGAAATTGCTGACCGCCTGATCCTTTCCGGAGCAGTAGATGTGGTGGTAATTGACTCCGTTGCAGCCCTGGTACCTAAGAGTGAGCTGGAAGGGGAAATGGGAGAAAGCAAGATGGGATTGCAGGCCCGTTTGATGTCGCAGGCATTGCGTAAGTTAACGGCAACTATCGCCAAAACCAATTGCTGTGCGATCTTCATCAACCAGCTGCGTGAAAAGATCGGTGTAATGTTCGGTAACCCGGAAACTACAACTGGTGGTAACGCATTAAAATTCTATGCTTCAGTAAGGCTGGATATCCGCCGCATGAGCCAGATTAAAGATGGTGATGAGGCTATTGGTAACCGTGTGAAAGTAAAAGTGGTGAAAAACAAAGTAGCACCTCCTTTCCGTCAGGCAGAATTCGATATCGTTTATGGTCAGGGTATTTCCAAAATGGGAGAAGTGATCGATATGGGTGTTGAATATGGCATTATCCAGAAAAGTGGTAGCTGGTTCAGCTATGATAGCAATAAACTGGGTCAGGGCCGCGATGCAGTGAAACAGCTGCTGGGCGATAATCCTGAGCTGGCTGCTGAAATCGAAACAAAGATCAAAGCAAAAATTGCCGAAAAGCAGGAAGCAGAGTGATATAGCATGAAGGCAGCGAATGAATAGCCAATCTCATCAATGATGACATTGAGGTTATTGATCCCGTATTGCAACTTATTTATAACATTGTAATGTTCCTGATTTTTTGAATCATATTAAAATTAAACCTTAGCATATAAGCACATATAGAAGTTAGTTTTAGTTTTAGTAAGCATTGGGTTAGTATGCACATCCCTGCCTTATCCTGGGCGGGGATTTTTGCTCTCTGGAAATTGCACGCTGAATATTCCTGATGGGGCCACTGATCCGGGAACCGTGATCACATGTGAATAGTAAATTCCAGGGAAAATCCGACAGATAATTGCGGAGGAAATAAATAAAAAAGCCTTTCCGGATTGGAAAGGCTTTTATTTATGTATAGCTATCTGAATCTTATTTCACAAAAACTATTACGCTTCTGCTTTCAGACTCTTTGCTGATCTCTTACGCTCTTCCTCATCCAGAATGGTTTTACGCATACGGATGTGGTTAGGAGTAACTTCAATACACTCATCATGCTGGATATACTCCATACATTCTTCCAGTGTCATCAGAATCTTAGGAGCAATGTTTGCAGCGCCGTCAGTTCCGCTCGCACGCATGTTTGTCAGCTTCTTTCCTTCATTCGGATTCACCACCAGATCACCAGGTTTGTTGTTCTCTCCGATGATCATACCCTTGTATACCTCTTCTCCCGGATCAACAAAGAAAGATCCTCTGTCTTGCAACTTATCCAATGAATAAGCAGTAGTAGTACCCGCTTCTTTCGCAATCAGTACACCATTGTTACGGCCGGGGATAGGGCCTTTCCAGGGTTTATAATCATTGAAGCGGTGCGCCATCACAGCCTCACCTGCAGTAGCGGTCAGCATCTGTGTACGTAATCCGATCAAACCACGGGAAGGAATCTCAAATTCCAGGTGCTGCATTTCACCCTTGGTTTCCATGATCAGCATCTCTCCTTTACGACGGGTTACCAGGTCGATTACCTTGCTGGCATATTCCTGCGGAACATCCACTACCAGGGTTTCATATGGCTCACATTTCTTACCATCAACATGCTTAACGATTACCTGAGGCTGGCCTACCGTTAATTCATATCCCTCACGACGCATAGTTTCAATCAATACGCCTAAGTGAAGAATACCACGACCATACACCATAAAACTATCCGCACTGTCAGAATCCATTACGCGCAGCGCCAGATTCTTTTCAGTTTCTTTCATCAAACGATCGCGCAGGTGACGGGAAGTAACAAACTTACCATCCTTACCAAAGAATGGAGAGTTATTAATACCAAACAACATGTTCATGGTAGGTTCATCCACGCTGATAACCGGTAATGCTTCCGGTGCTTCCCCATCCGCAATAGTATCTCCGATATTGAATCCTTCAATACCTACAACTGCGCAGATATCTCCGGCATAAACTTTCTGTACCTTTCTCTTACCTAACGCTTCAAATACATACAACTCACGAACTTTCTGTCTCTTCTGGGTACCATCAGCCTGCATCAGGGTAATCCACTGTCCTTCCTCAATAAACGCACGGGTTACTTTACCCACCGCAATACGTCCCAGGAAGGAAGAGTAATCCAGTGAAGTGATCTGCAGCTGCAGATTTCCTTCTGGCGTTTTTGGCTCAGGTACATACTCCAGGATGCCATCCATCAACGGGGTGATGTCTGCACTTTGCTCCAGTGAACTATTGAACCAGCCATTCTTACCTGAACCATAGAAGGTCGGGAAGTTTAACTGGTCTTCAGTGGCATCAAGATTAAAGAACAATTCAAATACTGCATCATGCACTTCATCAGGACGACAGTTAGCTTTATCAACTTTGTTGATAACTACGATAGGCTTCAGATTCAACTGCAATGCCTTATGCAGTACGAAACGGGTCTGCGGCATCGGACCTTCAAAAGCATCCACCAACAAAATAACGCCATCAGCCATTTTCAATACCCTTTCTACCTCACCACCAAAGTCGGCGTGGCCCGGAGTATCAATCACATTGATCTTCGTTCCTTTGTACTCAACAGAAGCATTTTTACTGAATATAGTGATACCACGTTCTCTTTCAAGATCGTTGTTATCCATGATCAGTTCTCCAGATTCCTGGTTTGCCCGGAATACATTGGTCTGATGCAGAATTTTGTCAACCAGCGTAGTTTTACCGTGGTCTACGTGTGCAATAATTGCAATATTACGAATGTTCATATGCTTAAATCTTTAGCTATCAGCCATTAACAAAATTTACGCTAATAGCCACAAAAAGAAGGCGCAAAGGTACGAAAAGCTAACGAGAATGATGGTAAGACGTTTTAAATAAATGTAATCATTTGGTCAGGTCTCCATATTCGCACACAAACAATTGAATATCAAATAGTTTCATTCACTGCCTGGCTCAGTAACAGGCATTTTAGGAAAAAACCGGCCCCTGCCGGATACCAGCGTGAAAAGGCCCATACTCGTAAGTTTCACCGCCGGCTGCGATCCGGCATCTTACTCACATTAAAGCCTACACGAAATTTTCCTGGTACCGGGGAGGAGATACTTCCCTACTTTGCCATCTGTTCCAATACATATTCCAACGCACTTTGATTTGCAGGGTTATCAAGTGCATGAGCGATATCGAGTTTCTCGCGGGAGGTAAGGTGCCACGACAGCGCAGCTCCTTTATCATGTTGCTGTGGAACGTATTGAAAAATAACCCGGTGGAATTTATTGGGAAAGTACCCTTCGATGTAATTCAGCAGATCGTCCTGATCGAAGTCCTGCATAGCGCTCCAGTGCTGCTGCATGGTAAAAAGCGGCTCAAAGACCAGATCGCTGAGATCTTTCGTTTTTTTAATCGGACTGATCTCGTTTTTGCGGGTATCTCTGATTTGTATATACACAACACCACTCGTATTTTCATTGATCCATTTACTGAAAGTAAATAAATAGCGCAGCGTTGTTTGCTGCCCGAAGTTATCACGGATACCGGCGTCCATCACATCCACAATAGGATTACTGGGCAAAAAGGCGTTAGGCAGCACATAGGGAAAGGTGGCACACATGCGGATAGCGCTGGAAACCCGAAGGTCCATAGCATCCTGCGCCGCAAAATACTGCCCGAAATCCACCCCGTCCACGTCTCTTACCATCCGTGTCGGATACAGATACTGCGGACTACACAGGTAACTGATCGGCTGTGGAGAAATCATCAGCCGTCTGCCATCTGCATTAATAGTGGCGTTCCAGATCAGCATAGGAATCTCCCCGTTGAACTCCGCCAGGCGGTAATCACCAATCGTTTTATCCAGCACCCCACCTGTATTTTCATTTAATTGCCGCTCAAAAGCATATCCCCGGTCCTTCGCATATTGGTTATGCCCCATCCTGAAACTTCTCCATGGCGCAATAAAGTCATTTACTGCCATCGCCAGGAACACGGAATTCAAAAGATCCATGGATACCCTGTCGACATAAACTTTGTTCTGTAACTCGATATGCTTTCCGTGCAGCTGCTCATAATAAAGTTCCCGAAAATAAGTTGCCCCCAACATTCCGCCTGAAGCGCCCGTCATCAATACGGTATGCTTCATCAGACGGCCTTTCAGCAAACTGTCGAGCCGCTGCAACACATTTAACGTCCAGGTGGCAGAACGACTTCCCCCTCCGCTGAAGTTCATCACTATCAGCTTCGGCTTCTGATCTGCCGGGAACCTCGCCCTCCAGTTGTTCAGGATTTTCAATGTCTGTTTTCTGTCGGCTTCATACTTCTCGCGGGTAAAAAATTGTTGCAGGGCTGTTACTGAGTACTCCGGGCGATCCTTCTTCTGGCGATAATTAAGGCCATAGGCCTTATTCCTGTTATCAACCCAGTTATGTTCCACCATCCAGTTCAATCCGAAGAGCATTACAAGCAGAATTGGGATAGACCAGGTTTGCAGCATATAAGAAAACGCTCCGGCTACTCCGATCAGAAACGCGAAGAATATCAGTACACTGGCTCCGGCGGGAATTCTAAATACATCAAACTCCATCAGGTGCGCAAGAATTACCAGAAATATCAGGGCTCCTCCTACCGTAATCATCGCCGCAAAGTGATGCTGCTTGAGAATACTATCGAGGTAATGCTTATTATAATGCTCTACATTCCTGGCCCTGCGAATCTTCCAGGGGGTAGTAAAATAGTTATGAACAGGCAGCGCATTTTCATCGGGCTCCTGTGTTGGCTTCATGATCATTCTCAGGAAGTTGCGGGTACCTCCGAAGCGTTTCTCGAGCCGCCTGCCTATATTTTTATCTGCATTAAAAAAGTAAAAAAAACAGAAGAAGAAAATAAACAATACGCCACATACGAACCCCTCCGACAGCAG
This sequence comes from Chitinophaga sp. 180180018-3, assembly GCF_037893185.1. Classification (NCBI taxonomy): domain Bacteria; kingdom Pseudomonadati; phylum Bacteroidota; class Chitinophagia; order Chitinophagales; family Chitinophagaceae; genus Chitinophaga; species Chitinophaga sp. 180180018-3. The sequence goes on from NZ_CP140772.1 coordinate 7,351,789, forward strand.
CAGGGTGTCGGCTATACTGCTCAACTGTTCATATCGTTGGTATTCCCATCCCCTGTAAATCATACAGATAATAAATACCAGCGGAATAATCGAATTATTCAAACAATATTTAAAAAACGGCTGAGTGGTGGTGGCAAGAAACTTAAACCGGCCGGTATGAAGGATAAAGGTGGTAATTTGCCAGCTCATGATAAACATGCCTGTACATAAGCCCAGGATAGTTGTACTATAGAAATTAACTTTCCCAAGATATTCCGGCGCCAGGAAAAGGGCATCTCCTCCAAAAACCTTAGCGAATCCGCCGTTAATGGTGCTAAACAATATTACCCAGAAGAGCAGCAACACCTGGTACTTCCGGAAATGCAGCAACAGCAACTGGATAGGGAAAGAATAGTAAATTTTTATCAGTAATAACTTCACCTTCATCAGACGATTATTACAAATAAACCTACGAAAATTTATGGATTTACGGTTGTTGCTGCACAGGATTTTATCCCGGGAAAATGACTTATACGGCCAGATTTTCCTGACGGGCGCCGGCTGATCCCATACTCAGGAATAAAGTCCATATCAATGATAGTAATAACAGCATTCCAACACATTGATGCAGGATACCATAACTGATTGGGATTTTCACCTGACTGTTCAACAGTGTCAGCACGCCCAACAGCACCTGTAATAACACCAGCAACAGAGGCAGGTATCGGATAGCATGTAACTGGCTATGGATGGGCGCTTGCGAGGCTTTCCACCACCAGATACCAATCAGGATGGTAATCACGTAGGCGAGTCCGCGGTGGATGAATTGAATGGTAATGGGATTGTGCGCAATATCTACCCAAAAGCCGCCCTGTGAAAACATTCCGGCGGGTACCCACGATCCATTGATATCCGGCCAGGTTGCAGCCGCTAATGCAGTATGTAATCCTGCCATAAATGCACCATACACCAATTGCACGACCAGCAATACCAACAGCCAGATATTCAGTTTTTTCAGTCCGGGTACAGTTTGTACTTCCACAGGTTTTACACTGAGTTTCAGCGCAAACCAGAATACATAACAAAGTAACACCAGCGCAGAAATAAAGTGAATAGCCAGGCGGATATGGTTTACATACAGATTTTCCTCATTCAATCCGCTCTTCACCATGATCCAGCCAATGAGCCCCTGCAGGCCTCCCAACGCAAACAATATGATCATCGGATTAATCATACTGCTGTTGATTTTCTTCTTCAGTACAAAATAGATGAACGGTATGATAAACACGATCCCCATCAGCCTCGCCCAATCACGATGCAGCCACTCCCAGAAAAAGATGAGCTTAAAATCAGATAAAGTAAAATGATTATTGATGTACTTATACTGCGCTATCTGCTTATAGCCTTCAAAAGCCTTTTCCCAGGCAGCCTGATTCATTGGAGGAAACGCGCCCAGCAACGGCTGCCATTCTGTAATGGATAATCCGGAGCCGGTTAAGCGGGTGATCCCTCCCAGCAATACCTGTACTATTAACATGCCCACTCCTATATATAACCAGATGGCTACGGGGCGGTTACTCTTTAATGTTACTGCTTCCATAAACGCTGCAAAAATAGGGAATGAATGCTGAACAAGGTTGCTAAATTCTCACATTATTTTAACAAAGGCGTAATGTTCTGTTAATCCTATCGTAGGAGCTTTGCATTGAAAATTTAAACGGCACCATTGTATTAGCTAATACCGCCCTCATTAAAGAAAAAGAAAAAGAACACATTAAAAAATTAATGTCATGAAACATTTAAGATTTGTTGTTTTAGCACCCAAAGCAGCAGTATTAATTTTAGCTACTATCCTTTTCCCGATTTTACACGCTGCCTCCCAGTCCAAAGCTTTTGCATACAACGTAGCAAGACTGGCAAGCGCAAAACCGGTTAACAACGACGCACCTGTTGAGAACTTCGGCCTGCATGTGACTCAACTGCAGAAGGATCAGCTTTTATTCCAGTTGTCTGTAGACAATCCTGGTAATGAAAAACTGACTCTCTACATAAAAGATAATTTCAACAACACATTGCACCGCGAAGTTCTTCCTGCTACGCTCCGCTTTGAAGCCCGCTACAACCTGGCTTCTCTCGAAGATGGTAACTATACTTTCGAAATCAGAAATGGTAAATCCAAAGTAGCAGAGAAATCTATCGGCATCAAAACCGAAACGCAGGTAAACAGAAACGTTTCCGTAGAATAAGATCCTCAGCCATAATTTTTATTAAAACAAACGGGAGTTCCACTTGATGTGAAACTCCCGTTTGCTTTTTTATTTGTGATGGCCGGTTGTTAACGGGTTGCGTCGTACAAGGCTTCAAACATTTTTTCCCTTGTATGCAGGGCCGACAGTTTCGTATTGGCGCCCCCGTTAGGATACACCCGGTTGCTGAGGAAAATAAAAACCAGGTTGCTGGATGGGTCTGCCCATACACAGGTTCCGGTAAATCCGGTATGCCCGAATGTTGCTGCCGATGCGCTTTTTGCAGGATAAGGCTCCCGCCGGGTTGCATTGTCTTTCTCCGGTTTGTCAAAGCCTAATCCTCTGCGGCTGATACGGCTGTTGTAAGCTGTAAACAGCTCTATGGTTTCAGGTTTCAGGTAACGTACACCGTTGAAGGTTCCTTTATTCAGCAGCATCTGCATAATAACACCGAGGTCGTGGGCATTGGAGAATAGCCCGGCATGGCCGGCTACTCCTCCAAACATGGCTGCTCCCGGATCATGCACATCACCACGCAGCTGCTGCATGCGGAAAGTATATTCGCGCTCAGTAGGAACCAGCCGCGACAACGGAAAACGTTCCCTCGGTAAAAACCCGGTGGTACCAAGCCCCAGCGGCTCGTAGAACGTTTCACGAACATAGTCGTTCAGCTGCTTACCCGTGAGCTGCTCCACGATTTTTCCCAGGAATATGAAATCACAATCGCTGTATACATATCCCTGTCGTGGTGAAAGCTTGCTATCGAGTATCTTTTGCCACATCGTGTCGATGTAGCTGTTTGCTATATACATCCGCTCGGCCACGCGTTTCTCATGCGTTGCATCGGGGGTGGTATGGAAGATCACGGTATCCGGCGAGCCGTTGTTATAGAGCGTTTCTTTGTAGAAGGGAATAAACGGCACCAGGCCCGCCTGATGCAGGAGGATGTCGCGTATCTTCATACCTGCCTTGTCGGTTCCCTTTACCATCGGAAGATATTCGCCGAGTGAAGCATCGAGGCTGAGCTTTCCTTCGTCATACAGGCGCATTACCGCAAGTGTGGTAGCACAGATCTTGGTAACAGATGCGAGGTCGTATATCGACTGTGGTGATACCGGCTCTGCCTTGTTGTATTCGTAGTGGCCGAAACAACGGTCATATACTACCTTACCATTTTTCATCGCCAATATCTGCGCACCGGGTGCACCGTCGCGGGCAATCATGTCCTCGGCAAGGGCATCGATTTTCAGCAATGCCTGCTCATTCAATCCGGACTCCTTTAATGAGGCTGCCGGCAATGTTGTATATTGGTTTACCTTGTATATAACACCGGTGCCTGAAGGCAATGCCGGACACACTGTCACTGGCAGTTTACCCTCCGGGCCCAGTTTACCAAACAACAGATCTGCTGCTGCCCGTTGCGTAGTACTATCATCTTCATATGCCGCAATGATATTTGGCGCCTCGCAGAAATACTGAATGGCATACGGATTACCAAATACCACAGTTGCAGAAGGCATTTCCGATTGCAGCTGCCTGATGATAAGCCGCTGTGCCATCGACAGGCCAAAGTTGCCGGCCGGGCGACGGCTGTAATTGTGAAGGCTGATGATAACCGCTTTATAATCGCGCTGTATCCTTGATACAATAGGTGCAATCTCCCCTATTGTCTGACGGGAACTAAAAATGAATCCGTCGGTACCTGGTTTGTATTCTTTTATTGTCTGGAGAAAAGTATTGCTGGCATCTGCGCCAACAGCAATTACTGCCAGTTTCTGCTGGGTCATTGCCGGTGAGAACGGCACGAGCTGCTGACTATTTCTTATGAGGGTAATTGATTTTTCCGCAATGCGTTTGTTCAGTGCGATGGTACCTCTGTTCAGGTCTTCTGTCAGGTGGTCGGTATCAATATGCTGCGGTTTCCATAAGCCCAGGTTATACTTAGCGCGAAGTACTTTCTTCACCCGTTCATCCACTTCTGCCTGGCCGATCTTTCCCGCTTTGATGGCCTTTTTTATGGCCTCCACACTGCCTGCGGCGGTAGACGGCAATATCATCAAATCATTTCCCGCCAACAGCGACTGTAAGGACTCCTGTCCTTTGCTATAAAACTTGGCTATTCCTTTCATTTCCAGCGCATCCGTTACAATCAGGCCCTTATAACTAAGTTCTTCTTTTAACAGTTTGGTCACTGCGTTATAGGAAATAGACGTAGGAGTGTTGGGCTTTTTATCTATTGCCGGTATGTAGAGGTGTGCAATCATAATGGAACCAACGCCTGCTGCAATGCTCTGGCGGAAAGGATACAGCTCAAGAGAGTCCAGCTGTGCCCTGCTTTTATTGATGACAGGCAAATCAAGATGCGAGTCTACATTGGTATCCCCATGACCCGGAAAATGCTTGGCACAGGCCATAATCCCGGCATCCTGCATTCCCTTTATAGTAGCTACTCCCATACGGGCTACCTGGTATTTGTTTTCTCCGAAAGACCGGTCGTTGATTACGGGGTTAGCAGGATTATTATTCACGTCCATATCAGGTGCGAAATCCAGGTGAATACCCAGGCGCCGGCATTGCTCTCCTATCAGCTTTCCGGCGTCGTATGCCAGCGAAGAATCCTGTGCTGCTCCTATCATCATATTGCGGGGCAGGGAAATAACACTGTCCAGCCGCATGCCTAGTCCCCATTCCCCATCTATAGCCACCAGCAGTGGCACTTTAGAGATCGATTGGTAATAGTTAGTAAGATTGGCCTGTCTCACCGGTCCTCCCTGAAAGAAGATCACGCCACCTACCTTATTATCTCTGATATCTTTAATTACTGCATTAATGTGGTCCTGTCCGAGGTTGGAATGAGCCCTGATCATGATCAGCTGGGCAATGCGCTCTTCGGGAGTCAGCGACTGAAAAACGCTGTCGGCCCACTGGGAAGCTCTGTCCTGGCTGAGTATTGCCGGTTGCTCCGCTTTTGCTTTTTTTGTTTTTTTCTTGTCTTTATACCGCAAGGGTGCTGAAATAGCATTACCTGTTAACAATAAGCCTGTTAATCCTGCAACCAATAATTGTTTCCTCATATTATAAACTTACAAATAATCAAGTGAATATCCGGAGGGTATATTGAATATCAAAGAATTACTAATAATGATCATATGATTTTGTTAGATAGAAAGTAATTCATTAAATTAGAATACCCTGTTGAAGATAATTTATCTATTCTGGTTAAAATTTGAATGATATTTACAATTTTGTCAGAATATTTACATTTAGTTCAATCAATTGTAATTTTAATTACCAATACATTCAACTGTTTCTTATATTTGCATCCTTGCGAGTAAAGTAGATAATAAAACATGGTCAATCTCATTTTATTTGGCCCTCCCGGTAGCGGCAAGGGTACACAAAGTGCTAACATTATCCAGAAGTATGGGCTCATCCATTTATCAACCGGCGATCTGCTGCGCAGTGAAATCGGAGGTAAGACCCCACTGGGTATGGAAGCCAAGAAGTTTATGGATCAGGGCCTGTTGGTACCGGATGAAGTAGTGATTGGCATGATCAGCTCTAAGCTGGAGGCTAATCCGGAGGCCCGTGGTTTTATCTTCGACGGTTTTCCGCGTACTACTGCCCAGGCAGAAGCGCTGGATAAGCTGCTGGCATTGAAGAAAACTTCCATTTCCGCAGTACTTTCTCTGGAAGTTCCGGAAGATGCGCTGATCAAGCGTTTGCTGAATCGTGGTCTGACTTCCGGTCGCAGCGACGATGCCAACGAAGATGTGGTGAAAGCACGGATCGTGGAATATCACAATAAAACCGCTCCGGTAGCGGATCACTATGCTAAATTCGGCAAGTTCAAAAAGATCAAGGGAGATGGTACCGAAGAAGAAGTTTTCGAATTACTGTCTAAAGAACTGGATGAACTGGTGGGAGAAAGAGTATAGCATACGCGGAATACCGCGACCATAAAGACTATCAGTAATTTTTTTCATATAACGCAAAGACCGTAAAGAAGGGGCCCGGCACATGATTGTGCTAATTAGCCCAAACTTCACGATCTTTGCGTTTCATTTTTACTATGGTACTGGACCCATAGTACTTAAAATCAGAGCATTGTGGAAAAAGCGAATTTCGTAGATTATATCCGTGTTTATTGCAAATCCGGGAAGGGAGGTGCAGGAAGTATGCACTTCATGCGCACAAAATTCAATGCGCAGGCGGGCCCTGATGGCGGCGACGGCGGTCGTGGCGGACACGTTATTTTAAGAGGCAACTCGCAGCTTTGGACCCTTCTTCACCTGCGCTGGCATAAAAATCTGCTGGCTGAGGATGGGGAAAACGGTAGCGGCGACAACTGCACCGGTCGTTTTGGAAAGGATATTATCATAGAAGTTCCGCTGGGTACACAGGCTAAAGACGAAGAAACTGGCGAAGTGGAAGCGGAGATCCTGCACGATGGGCAGGAGGTGATCTGGCTCCCCGGTGGACAAGGCGGAAAAGGTAACGCCTTTTTCAAATCCCCTACCAACCAGACCCCGGAGTATGCGCAACCCGGCATGCCCGGACAGGAAGGCTGGAAGGTAGTAGAGTTAAAGGTATTGGCAGATGTTGGTTTGGTTGGTTTCCCCAATGCCGGCAAATCCACACTCCTGTCTGCCATTACAGCGGCCAAACCCAAAGTGGCTGATTATGCTTTTACCACACTGACCCCGCAATTGGGCATGGTGGCTTACCGCGATAACAGGTCGTTCTGTATCGCCGATCTCCCCGGTATCATTGAGGGCGCACATGAAGGCAAAGGATTAGGTCATAGGTTTTTGCGACATATTGAAAGAAACTCTGTATTATTATTTCTGATTCCTGCCGATAGTTCGGATCATAAAAAAGACTTTGAGATCCTGGTACACGAGCTGGAGCAATATAATCCCGAATTGCTGGACAAACAGTTTTTGCTGGCTATCAGTAAAAGCGATATGCTGGATGATGAGCTGAAAGCCGCAATAGCAGCCGAACTGCCGGAAGGCATTCCGCATGTGTTCATTTCTTCTGTTACCAACCAGGGCCTGACCGAATTAAAGGATATGCTTTGGGAAGCGCTTAACAGAAAAGTTGATACACCTGGCACTGTGGATGCAGACTAACTGTTGCCGCACTTACGGGGAAACCAAAGCCTGAAGCCAATGTTCGATATAGTATCCCGTATGCCATGAAAACACTTATTTTTCCTGCAGCTGTCCTGTTATTATTACAGGCCTGCCAGCAAGCAACCATGCCTGTTAAAGAAAGACCTGTGCAGATAGATACCATGCAGCTAATTGCTCCGCCGGCCAACTCTGTAAAAGTTGCCTCCAACGAGGCATCTGTAGTAGGTCATGATTCTACTACGTATGTCCGTTTTGGTGATTGTTACTTCTCTCTCGACTGGGTCATTCCGGATCAGAAACGGAACGATTTCGAGCACCATCCGGATACGCTCTATTTCCGGCTGGAGCATGGACACAGCATTGAAGGGCAAATGCTGGCGGTCACCACCGGTGAAACAGACCGGGTAAAGGTGTACCAGCGCTACGAAACCAGCGCAGTAATAGGCAAAGAACCCCTGCTCCGCTGGAAGCATTATTTGTCGCCCTGGGAAGCATTGCCCCCGGAGGCAAACAATTTTTTTGTTTGTAAGAAATACAGCGCTGAAGAAAGGGGCCTGTTTCCTGCCATCAGTGTGCAGGTATTGCAACAATACACGAAGCAACATGCGCCCCCCTCAGTTTATTCCAAAATAGCCCACCTGGAAAGTTTCCCGGCTCCTCCCGTCCGGATTGAAATAAGTCGCTATTACATACGGCTGGACGGTCTTCACAGGCAAACTCCCGAGAAGATCAACAAGCTTTTGGTCATCGACGTTACTTTTAAAGGCTAAAATCTATATTTACACAAAAAAGTGAAACATCTCCCCAGCCTTATATTCGCCGCCCTGGTAATATTCCAGTCCTGTAAGCAGTCTGGCAACAAACAATCCCCCGGCGCCGATTCCACCACAGCAGTTGTTGCAGCGGCCGATACTGCCACTGTCAACAAACTCCTGGGAACATATGCAGCCGAATTTTCCGGTAGCCCTATCTATGTCACTATCAATTTTCACAGTGGCAACCAAATAGGCGGATACAATGTGCATAGAGGCCTTCGCAGGAATCTGCACGGAGATATTAAGCAAGATGCCAATGGCAACCAGGTACTGACACTCAACGAACCCGGCGATCACCCTTTTGATGGTGTATTTCTGTTGCATCCCGATAAAAATTTCCAAACCATTCCTGCCAGCTGGGCCCCTACCAACAGCAATACACTAAAGAAAAAAACCTTTACGCTACAGCGACTTCTTTCCAGCGAAAAACAGGAAATTGACCTTCCTACTTTCGGGGGTTTCTTCATAGACGACAACCACAGCGAATTAAGCTTCGAGGATGATGGCAGCTGCCTGCTGAAATTCTACAAACAGAAAAACGATACCACCGTAGCTGATCAGCTTACAAACGTGAGAGGCACCTACGAGCGGCAACGCGATAAAGTAGTGGTTTACTGGGAGGATAATCATCTCATCAAATTAAACCCCCAGACCTTTATGCTCACCTATTATGATGGAGACAATACCAAAAGCATTACCGAAATGAATGCGGATGGATTCAGATTCTATCGAGGGCTATGATATGCAGCTGAGTGCGAGGAAAATATTGTGGATACTTACCGTTCTCATTGTATTATACGGCGCTTGGTTAATGCTGGCGCTGACGCTTCCCTATAGCACCTTTGAACGGTATACCGACTTCCTGCTGACCAAGCAACGGGTTTACAACATCCTGCACTGGCGCATCAGCTTCTACATACATATCTTCGTCAGTATTATCGTACTGCTGACAGGCCTGTTGCAGTTCAGTAAATATCTGCTGGATAAATATCCCCGGCTGCATCGTAACAGCGGGAAAATATATGCCCTGGTGATAACATTCATTAGCGGCCCTACCGGCCTGGTAATGGCCTTTTACGCCAATGGCGGCATTTATGCACGGATCAGTTTTGTGCTGTTATCCCTGCTATGGATTGGATGTACGATAACCGGCTGGAGACGTGCCCTTCAGCGTCGCTGGCCGGAACATATTACATGGATGCTCAGAAGCTATGCGCTCACACTATCGGCGTTAACGTTGCGGTTCTATGCACTGCTACTGGGATTGATGCATCATCCGTTAAGACCGGTTATTGCCTACATCACCATATCGTGGCTCAGCTGGACGCTGAACCTGCTCCTCGCAGAACTACTGATAAAACAATCGCTGATAACGCGAATGACTAAACGCTAGCGACGGTAGTATGCCAGCTGCTGGGTTTTAGGAACAATATGCCCTTCTCCATCCAACTGGTATATCATGGTTTTCAATGCTGTTTTGGATGTTTCGGGATTATCATGATAACCCGTTTCTGCAGGATCATGTGCATACTGAATATTGAAATCAGTGACCGTAATATCTCCATTGGCAGAAAATACCGCTTCTTTATAAGGATCTTTTATCAACTTCTGCCCCGCAATCTGCACCTTGTCGATCAGCACGCCAGTGTTACTGTAACTTACCAAAAAATAATATGGCCAGAAGATGCTCACCTCCGGATTATCCATCTCATCGCTCACTGCGTATAACACCACTGTGTAATCATCTGTCTTTTTAACTCTCCCTACATAATAAAATTCGCTTCCTACTTCCCGGGAAAATTTCGGGCCTCTCATTTCAGCTACATATTTCTCAAAATCGTACGGAATGGTACGTATTTCCAGTTTTTCAGCGAATGCTTTATTTAATGTCAGTGGAAGATCCAGCTGCCTGAACTCGCGTGCATAAACGCTCCACTGCAGTTTCTCCGGGTCGCCCACACCGCTGAAAGCCTCCAGCACGCGTTTGGTATAGGTTGAGTTTTCGGTTAAAAAACGCAGGTCCGGATCTTTCAGCACATTGTTCACATTATTGTAGCCGAATTCTATGGCAGCCATCAGATAATAATCAGCCGAATCAGCTCTTTGAGCCCTGGAATATGCACAGGCTTTGTTGAAGTACAATTTCGATTGCGGCTTGTAATCCAATGCTTCCGCCATGCTGTAGGCCATGATGGCTACATTCGGATTTCCGGCGTCCATCAGGGCATTTCCCAATTCATAATAGCTTTTACCCTGAGGATGCAATAAAATGGAATTGGTAAATAAAGGAATACTGCCTTTTGCATCTTTTTTATTCCGGAATTGATCAATCGCGTTCAGAAATTCCTTGTCTGCTGCGGCCTGTGTTTGCGCAAGGGCATGAGAGGCTACCCATTTTACCGAGTCAGCATTATAGATAGTAAGCTCATTCAGCTTAGTGGTATGATTGGCCGTTGAGTTGCTGTTTTTTGTATCGCAGGAAATCATCAGTATACCCAGCACAAACAAGGGGATATAACGCATAGAACAGGATTTATAACGTAAAGATAGGAAAACTGTTCACTTAAAAGCGCCTACCACAGAGGATTACAAGATAAATTAAGAATCGGGAATAAAGAATGAAGAAACAGCGTGAAGGCCCTTTTTTGTTAAAGTCTTCGCGCTGTTTCTTCATTCTTCAAAAAAAATACCGGCAACGCAAAAGCATCGCCGGTTCCATTTCGTCTCATTTGGCTGTAATTTTTCACAGTTCAGGTTTTCCTGCTCAGTTTGGCTGAAACAGCATGGCAGTACACAGGCAGTTCCTGCGGTCTTTTGCTGCCAGGATAGGATAGTTTACGCAGCTCTTACACCCATCCCAGAAATGGGGATCCTGGGTAATTTCGCTGTACGTTACCGGCTCAAAGCCCAGTCGCGTATTGAGTTTCATCACCGCGAGCCCGGTGGTGATGCTGAATATCTTTGAGGTCGGGTACATCGACCGGCTCAGTTCAAAAATCTTTTGTTTGATAGCGGCCGCCACTTTCTTTCCCCGGAAAGCCGGCGCCACAATGAGACCGCTATTAGATACGAAGCGGTCGTTTTCCCATGACTGGATATATGAAAAACCGGCCCAGATCCCGTCGGCGGTGAAGGCAATTACCGCCTTCCCTTCCAGTATCTTTGCTTTGATGGCGGCCGGGTCACGTTTCGAGATGCCTGTGCCTCTTGCTTTGGCAGATGCTTCCATTTCTTCTACAATCGGAAGGGCAAAATCAACGTCCATAGCTGTTGCCAACCGGACGACAAATTCATCATCTGTTTCCATTTTCTGTAAGTTGATGTTGTATGTAAAGAGGATAAAGTACGTCGGGTATGAGTGAATACATGCGGATCCTGCTGATGGCATCCGCCATTGGTATACTGCATAATGCCGGGAGGAAAACACGCACGATGGCTTCTTTTACTATTGCATTGCCACGCTCATATAATTTTCCGGCCAGCTTCAGGCATTTATCCGCTACCGTAAAATTCTGCTCCTTCAGTTGCTTGTTCGTATACTCGGTCAGGCAACCAATGGTATCGTAAATATGGAATACGGCAGGGAACTGATGTAATGCTTTCTTCAATGCCGGAATGGTATCTTCTATGCAGGCAGGCACTTCATATTGATTAATCATACTTAGTGATTTATACTGTTATATAAAAGTTCTGCCAGGGCGGTGATTAGTATAAAGCCGATAGCGAGATAATACATAACCTTGTGATTCGGTACCGGCGGCTTTGGATATGCACGCATAGTAGTTAAGTTTCCTACTGTATGCCAAATGCTATTCCATATTCATCATACGGAATGTTAAAACTTAGTACTGTGGAGGGTTTGGCAAGAAAATGTTAAATAAAACGCCCCATTAAACCTTTGGGTAGGTATACCATTTTTGAAGGGGGTTTTCAGAAAATGAAAATAAAAAGAGAGACGGGGTGGCCCGTCTCTCTCAATAATATAATCACTGGCAGGGTTCTTAACAGGCCACCTGGCGCACTTCTACAGGCATGGCAGGCGATTTCACTTTTTTCTTCTTTTTCCGTGTCCGGTTAATCCACATGATCGTGCCGGTTGCCGGGAAAGTAGCCCCCAGTAGCGCGATGATCAGCGCGAATATCTTAGATGCTGTGCCGAAAATGGCACCTGTGTGTACAGGCTTAACGGAAGCCTTCACCTGCTGAGCCAGGCTACGCTGCGCAAATGTCTGCGACTGGATCACCTTTCCATTGAACTGATCGAGATAGTAAGTAGTGGTGGCATTATCATGCAGTGCACCCTGTGGCAGCAAGCTCACGGTAAATGCGGCGGTGCTGTCTTTCGGCGCCGATACCGCATAAAAAACGGCACCTGGTGCCTGTTGTTGTACAATGGCCAGCGCTGATTCATAGGAGATCTTACCGCTATTGGCCACAACTGCTTCCGGCGTCGACAAAGGCGCTACCGCCTGTTTCGGGGCGCCGCCCAACAGGGAATAGAAGGCGTTGCTGAACCAGTCGAACGACCAGGTAAGCCCCGTAAAAGCAATAATGAACAGGAAAATTGACGCATAGAATCCGAACACCACGTGCATATCGTGGTTGAAGCGCTTCCAGCCACTGCCCCATTTCATTTTCACCCGTTGCTTGAAAATAGCCCGTGTTTTAGGCCACCACAGCACGATACCGGTAATAAGGATAAACAGGAATATCAGCGTACTGATTCCGGTAATCACTTTACCTGTGTCGCCGGCCAGGAGCCAGCGGTGGAGAGAAAATATCTTGTAGTAAAAAGTTTGCTGATAGCTGTATAATTCAATGACTTTACCAGTATAAGGATTTACGAAAGCAGTTCGGCCCTTTTCTTTTTTGGGCGGAGCGCCAGGCTTTCCTTTTTTGGCAGCTTTGTCGTTCCCTCCCTCTTTTTTTGCTTTTTTACTTTCGTCCAGCAATACCTGTGCGGATCGTTCCGGATCGGCAAATACCTGGATACGGGCGATGCCGGCACCCGGTACCTGTTCCTTCACCATTGCAGCTAACTTATCGAGCGGCAGTCGCGCTCCCACCGGTTGCACATAATAACGGTCGTGGTTAAACGTCTCTGTCAACTCCTTCTCAAATACCAGCAGAGCCCCGGTCAGTGAGCTGATAGTGATGATCAATCCTGCAGCAAGGCCCAGGTATAAATGTATGCGCCGAAAAAAAACTTTCATATACTGTTGGTCGTAACTGCAAAGAAACCGCTCACGCGGGATAATATACGGGCGGAAGCGGAAAACGATTTACGCAATCCGGAATTTTCGCCAATATACACAGAAAAACCCGCCAGTATCGCTCCCGGCGGGTCTTTCGCGCGTTATATTTTAATTAATTACAATAATCCTCCCAACATTCCTCCTGCAGCACCTTTCATTTCAGCTTCCCAGGCATTTTCTGCGTCTTTCAACGCGCGATTCAAAGCCGAAATGAGCAGATCTTCCATTTCTTCCTTATTTTCCGGGCTCAGAAGATGAGCAGCCACATCAATACTCTTCACCTGGCGGTTACCATCCACGGTTACTTTTACTGCGCCGTTTCCGGCTTCTCCGGATAAAGTTACTGTTGCCAGACGCTCTTTACCTTCCTGCAATTTTTGCTTGATCTGTGTCAGCTTTCCAAATAAATCACCAAACATGTTATTCCTGTGTTTTAAGAGCCGCAAAGATAACAATCAACAATAATCAGTGGTAAAGTTTCGTATCTTTCAACGCGCATAACTGTTTGCCAACCGTATCATATTATATTAATAATAAATGGAAACTAAAGTTTGTATCATAGGAGCAGGACCGGGTGGAGCTACTGCTGCCCTGCAACTGGCCCAGCTCGGTGTGGAATGTGTGGTAGTAGACAAAGCCGTTTTTCCGAGGGATAAAGTTTGTGGAGATGGATTAAGCGGCAAGGTGTTAACCCTCCTCGAACGTATCGACAAAGGAATCGGAGAACGGCTACAGCAAGCCCTGTTTAAGATGGACAGCTGGGGAGTGACTTTCGTAGCGCCCAACCGGATCGGAATGGATATCCCCTACCGCATGGGGTATGAGAACGACAAGTCGAATCCCCGTGGTTTTGTTTGTAAGCGGATCGACTTCGACAATTTCCTTGTAGACGAGCTGAAACGCCAGCCCGATATGATACACCTTTATGAAGGTACCAGCATCGATAAGTATGAGTTGAAGCCGGATGGGTACCACCTTTCCAGCAAAGACGGATCTTTCCGGGTAAAGGCCGATATCGTTATTGTTGCCAACGGTGCGCATTCCGGATTTACTAAAGATGTAGCTGGTATCAGGATGGAACCGGAACATTACGTTGCCGGTATCCGTGCCTATTACAAAGGGATCAATGATTTACACAAGGATAACTTTATTGAGCTGCACTTCCTGAAAAATATGCTGCCGGGCTATCTCTGGATATTTCCATTACCCAACGGAGAAGCCAACGTGGGTGTGGGCATGCTCAGCAACAATGCCCGTAACAAGAAGGTAAACCTGAAACAGCTGATGCTGGATACCATCGCGAGTGACCCTGTAATGAAAGAACGTTTCAAAAACGCAGAGCTGGTGGGCACAATCGATGGCTACGGCCTGCCGCTTGGCAGCAAAAAAAGAAAGCTGCACGGCGAACGCTATATGCTGGTAGGCGATGCAGGCTATCTCATTGATCCGTTCACCGGAGAAGGTATCGGCAATGCCCTCTACTCCGGCAGAATTGCGGCGCAGCAAGCTGCTGCAGCCATTGCAGCCAACGACTATTCCGATGCTTTCTTCAACAGCTACGATGAAAACGTATACCGCATTCTCGGGCCTGAGCTGCAGGTAAGTACCAAGCTGCAGAAACTCATCAAATACCCGTGGCTCTTTAATACACTGATGAAAATGGGTACCCGGAACAAGCAGCTGAAAGACCTGATGTCGTGCATGTTTCATGAGGTAGACCTCCGGAAGAAACTGGGCCAGCCAACTTTTTATTTGAAATTGTTATTTAACAGATAAAACCAACCCTCTGCCGTGAGATCCATCTTTGCTTTATTTATCGCTTTGTTTACGGCTTTTGTTGTTCGTGCACAGGTACAGCCCACGCGCCTCACCCGCGACATTGCTGAGAAACTGGCCGAGCTGCCGCTGAAATGCCTGGACCTGGAGTTTCCTTATAAAACGGGCATCGTGTTTACCGACAGCTCGCTGCTGACAGCGCCCCAAAACTACCATCCGGCGTTTTATGGCTGTTTCGACTGGCACAGTAGTGTGCACGGCCACTGGATGCTGGTGCGGCTGCTGAAATCCTATCCGGACCTCCCCAAAGCAACGTTGATCAGAAGCAAACTGGCCGCTCACCTGTCTTCCGAAAATATAAAAGCAGAACAACAATTATTCAAAAACGCAGAAAATAAAAGCTTTGAGCGTATCTATGGCTGGAGCTGGCTACTGCAGCTGCAACGCGAACTACTAACCTGGGACGACCCGCAGGGCAGGGAAATGAGCGGGCATCTGCAACCCCTGGCCTCACAATTTTCTGCTGCCTATATCCAATTCCTGGATAAACTGGTATATCCTATCCGGGTAGGCGAACATACTAACCTGGCTTTCGGGCTATGCCTCGCGTGGGACTATGCCGTTACCGCCAAAGATGCAGCCCTTCAAAAAGCCATCCATGATGCAGCAATGCGTTTCTATGCAACTGATAAAAATGTACCGGTTCAATGGGAACCCGGCGGATATGATTTCCTGTCGCCCAGCCTCGAAGAAGCTGATCTGATGCGGAGGGTAATGCCTGAAAACGACTATCGTAAATGGCTATATGCATTTCTCCCGGGACTCTTCGAGCATAAGATAAATATACTGCAGGTGGCACAGGTAAAAGACCGGACGGATGGTAAACTGGTACACCTGGATGGCCTGAATCTCAGCCGGACCTGGTGCCTGGAGGCCATCGCCCAACATGGTGGTAAAAATCAGGCGGCTATACGCGAACTGGCGCAACAGCATATGAATGCGGGCCTGAAGCAGGTGTTCAGCGGCAACTATGCAGGAGAGCACTGGCTTGCGTCCTTTGCCGTGTATATGCTGACAGTAGGAAAGTAACCGTACTTAAATATCGTTCACGTATTTTTTTACCGTAAACAGGTTTACGAAATACACCAGCGCCAATACCAGTATCACTCCGGCAAAAACCGGCATCCCCGGCCAGTTACTCACCAGCATCTGATGTTTCGCCAAAGTAGCTGCAGCCCAGTATTGCAGCACCGTCACCAACAATAGTGATAAAATACCTATCACGATATAAAGCGGCACAAATTGCTTCATCAGGTACCCTTGCAGCTGGCGGGGAGCTGTTCCCAATATCACCAGCAACTGTATTTCCCGTTTGCAGGAGGCTATCACCAGCTGAATGAACATACTGAATACAAGCAATGCAAAGAACAGCAATATCAGCCCGAAAAATCCCACCACCGACACAATGGTTTGCACAATCAGCCTCGTTTTGCTGAATTTAAGCTTATCCTGGTTGGTAGTATAGCCATTATCTTCCAGAAATTTTACCAGTGCCGGATTAGAAGGATCCGGTGTTTTGATGATCACCCGCGAGATCCCTGCCGGAACACCCGTGCCATATCGCTGATTGGCCCAGGCCATAAAAGAAGCCGGTACGAGAAAAGAAGAAATACGATCCGAGAAGCCCACAATATGCCCCATGTACTGATCCGATAATATATTGCTGGAAATATTCACCTGCAGCGGCAACGCTTTTACGGTTTCCTGGGAAATCTGTGGCAAATCCTGGCTCAGTGAGAACCCGAAATTATAGAGGTTGAGGAAGTCGTTGGGGAGGATGATGGGTATAGTACGATCGCCCGTTTGCCATTGCCAGTCTTCCGCCTTAACATCCAGGAAACTGTCTGGCACGGCTTCAAAAAACATATCCGTTGCAAAATGCAAATCTCCCGGGGCTTGTACCACCACTTTATACTGACTGGAAATAACTAACCCGAAGGCCTGTACGAAGGGTTGTTTTCTGATATTGGCAATTTCTTCCGGGGTAAAAATACTTTTGCCGGATTGTCCCATCATGGCATTGGTAATGGTTTTATTGAGCACCAGGAAGTCGGCAGTTTCGTTCTGATTTTTCTGGCTGTACAGTAACTGATCGAAATTGGTATGTGCCTGAATCGCAATGAGGATCAGCAGCATAGCAATGCCCAATCCAACAGCTGCCATCAGAAAGCGGTTTTTTCCGACGCCGGTTTGTATGATCTTCTTCAGTAATTCAAAAAAAGGACGCATGAAACAACGTTAAAGATGATAATGCACATGATAGGTGAAATGCTCGTCATTATCCAGGTCTGTTAAAATAAAGCCTGCATTGCGGGCCTTGCACTCGCTGGCTATCAACGCGGCTGCCCGGTGGGTGTTTTCTTCATCAAGATGACTGAATGGCTCATCCATGAACAGCCATTGGAAGGGTTGCATCAGCGCCCGGATAATTGCCACCCGCTGGCGTTCGCCATAGGAAAGCGTTTTACCGCTCTGGTCGAGAATATGGGTTACATTCAGCTGTGCTGCCATTTCATTGATCTTTTCCGGAGGATAGAAAGGTTTGGCCTGCATAGCGCTTTTCAATGCAATATTCTCCCTCGCCGTCAGCTGCTCAAACAACCGCAGATCCTGGAAAATGATGCTGATCTGCTGCTGGCGCAGCTGCGCAATCTGCTCTTTATTATAGGCCTGCCAGGGCTGACTGTTTACCATTACTTTTCCCGTATAGTCGTAACGGATATGATACAGGTAGTGTATCAATGTTGTTTTTCCGGTGCCCGAAGGGGCTTTTATCTTCACAAAATTACCCGGCGTAAATATTACATCCCTGTTCCAGATATCCGATTCCCGTTGCCGGAGTTTCTCCTGCAGCGGGATGGGCATCAGGTGATTAAGCTGAATCTGCATGATGGCATCACTGTTAACGGTAGCGAATATAACTGATATATTTTATGAAGACATCCTCAAGAAGAACGGGCGCGGAGGAAATCTCCGCGCCCGTTCTTCTTACATTTAAAAATATTATTTAACCGCAGCGGTGGCAGTATCCACTGGCGCCGCAAAGAGGCTGTCTTCGTAAGCCTTTTCACGATCCTTTTTTGCTTTCATCACTTTGGCTGCTTCTGTGCCAAGATTAATCAGCTGAACCAGGCTGTTCTGATCTTTGTTCTTAAAGGTCAGTACCGCTTCTGCGTGTTGCAGGGAGGTACCATCATTTTTGCTGGTCACTACAACATCTTTCAGCAGATTCTTGGCTTTAGCAACGATAGGTTTTTCTGCAGAATCCAGCTTGTCTTCAGGAAGAATGCTGATGATTTTCTCCAGGTTGGCGTAACCGCCTACCATACCACCTTTCACTTTTCCTTCGATGCCTTCCGGAAGTTTGATGCTGCCTTTACCAGCGAGGTATTGCTGCAGCAGAGCACTGTCGGAGCCCAGGGTCACGTATTTATCGTTGATCGACATGGCCGGCATGGAAGCAGCAGCCACCGGGTTGGCCAATACGTATTCATTGCCCTGTTTGGTAAATACTTCTTTCAGCATAGGGGAAGTCATCAGCTTATTGAAGGCGTCTTTATTGCCAACTTTCAGGCTGTATATCCATTTAGCAGCAGGTTCTTCAGAAAACTCTCCCGGGAAATATTTGGATTCTTTCTTAGTGATGGCGAAATCAGATGCAACATAGGTGATCTGGCCTTCAAAGGCATTCAGGATATCATCCATGGTCAGGCCGGATTTTCCGGTTACCATAGCATTTACGAGTCCATCCATGCCGGTGGCTTTGATAATTTCGCCAATCATGCGGAAATCAAAAGCATAGCAAAGGAAGCCGGTGATATTATCTGAAGGGTATTTTTTCAGCATATCCAGGTCTATTTCCTTTTTACCGTATTTCTTATAGATGTCTGCAATCTCTTTACCGTAGTAGGTATTGCTGCCAAACAGGATTTTTCCGTTTTCGAAATTAACTGTACCGGTCGCGTAAGTTCCTTCCAGCAGCTTCTTCACATTGGCCGGAATCATACTCAGCTGGGCGCTGTTAGCGATAGCAGTTGGATTTACGAATACTCCGGCGTCAGCATTTTCTTTCATCAGCTTACCGAAAGCGTCAATAGAACCGGCGGTTTCATCACTTTTCAGGTGGAAAAGGTGATCCACTTCTGCTGCCCAGGTTTTAATCTCCGCATCATCGTCAGCCGCTCTCAAAGCAACGGGGGAAACCGTGGAGGCCGGACCCGCAGAAGTTGCGCTGTCAACATCCTGCTGCTGATCGTCGGAATCATAATACCGGCGGCCACCACCAACGCCGGTTGGATCTAATTTTCTCCAGGAATCCGGATCGATGGCGCTGATATAAATAACCGCTGATTTAGTCCATCCGATCAGGGCATGTTCCTTACTTTCCCAGATGTATTTGAAATCTTTCTGATTTTTCAGGGAGAAGTCTGGTACTGTCTTCTTCAGGAATGCCTCAAACTTGTCGGCATCTTTCAGGCTGGCGGTCAGGCTCAGGTATGACTTATGCTCAGATGGCTGCCCCTGGAATACGAATGAAGCGAAGAAATGGCTTTGCAGGTCGATCCCTGAGTTTTCCGCATCCTTCCAGGCTTTCATCACTTCGTTGGAAGTGTCTTTATTCTGGGTCGCATCAAATAGTTTGTCCATGGTAATGCCGTTGGTAACCAGCTTGTTGGTAAGCTGTTTGGCGTTCAATTCGATCACCACACCGGCTGTTTTAGGGATAAACCTGCTTTCATCTGGGGTTTTGGAGCATGATGACAACACTACCGCTGTAGTCACAGCAGCTAACAAAACTTTGGAAATTGTTCTTTTCATAAAAGATGTTAAATTAAAAATTGATTCGGAGCAACACGAGTTCCACAATACATTCCCACTATCGTGGTATTTCTTGCGTGCAAAAGTACGTATATTTTTGTAGCGCATATGTCTGATTTTTCCCTCACGACATACAATAATTCTTTTACTGATTAAGTTTATACATTTGCTGTTATGCTACTAACTATGAAACTATTACTAAAAACCATAGAAAAACCGTTATGTTCCTGATTATGCTGCAATACATACGGCCAGTAGCGGCTGTAGAGCACTTTATGGAAGCGCATACCGCTTTCCTCCAAAAGCACTACGATAGTGGTCGCTTTATTTTATCCGGCAGAAGAAAGCCACGGTCGGGGTCTGTTATTCTATGCAATGCGTCGAGCCGTCGGGAAGTAGAAGAAATCATGAACGAAGATCCGCTGGAGAGACACCAGCTGGCAATGTACGAGATCATTGAATTTGAGCCAACTAAGTATGCCAGTACGATTGGAAGATAGCGTACTTTCCCTTCGTGATGCCGTGCCAACAGCTTATGCTTCTTTAGTTCAGGATGACTGTTTTATGTAGTAAATAGCCAGATCGGGTATTTGCTGTTGTCGTTCTTTTTTCCCTGCTGCCCTGCCATACACCCTCTGAAACCATCATCAGTTTGCCCGGAATTGTTATTCCGAAGGGCAATGGTAATGTCATGCCCTGATACGAGGCATGGGTCATTTCTTTCCGGCAGCCTCGTTTTCTGTTTCTGCCATCACTTTCAGGTTCTTCAGCCCTTCATCAAAGTCCCGTTCCAATACTCCTCCTTTCACAAAAAGGGTCAGTACATTCATAGGCCGGCCATAGCGTGTATCGAATCGCCACACTACTTTGGTTTTGCCATCTGTTTCTGTCAGGTGAAAAGACACATCCGCCTCTGCTTCCAGCGGTTTAACAAGGGTAAGCTTCTGTATTACGGAATGATAGGGATCCAAAGATAAATGCTGCAGCCGTCCTTCTCCGATCTTCTTTCCTTTCCAGGCATCAGTAGACCCGATAGCGCCATCATCACCGGTAATAGTGTAACTGGCGGAGGGATCCACCTGTTTCCAGGCACTCCACTCGTTAAATTTTTCAAATTTCACGAGATCTTCCCACACCACTGAAGCTGGCGCATTGATTTCTATTGACCGCTCTACATGGATACTGGTAGGCGCGAAAAAAATAAATGCAATAGCAATAAACAGGATGATTCCTAAAATCCAGGCGAGCGTTTTTAATACCTTCATGACCGTCGGAGGTTGATGATAATAAAAATACACTTTTTATTGGTCAACCTACCTATCACATTGGCAATCAGGAAGAAGAAAGTTGGCTATACTTACTCTTTTTCTTTATCACTGGCTGGGTCCTGCTGATAATGCTGATCCGCTTCTTTCGCCTTTTCAAAATCGAGGATCACGGAGTTAATACAGTAACGAAGGCCGGTTGGCGGAGGTCCGTCGTCAAAAACGTGTCCAAGATGTGATTTACAGCGCCCACATAATACTTCGGTGCGGTGCATACCATGACTGTTGTCTGGTGCATAGATTACGCTGGTTTTCGTTAACGGCTGAAAAAAACTGGGCCAGCCACAACTACTCTCAAATTTAGTATCGGAAACAAATAATGGATTACCACAAGCGGCACAGTAATAGGAGCCTTTTTCTTTGCTATTCCAGTATTTACCAGTAAAAGCCCATTCTGTTCCTTTTTCTCTGGCTATATGGTACACATCCTTGGGCAACATTTCCCTCCATTGGTCTTCCGTCAGATTTACTTTACTGGTATCTGTATGGGAGTAAATGCCTCCCTTCTTTTTTCCATCTTCCATTGATTTCTATTTTTCACCATTATTACGGATAAGTACAGTTGGCAACCCTGATAGAGATATTCAAAATTATTAGATTCCATAGGTACATATGTAAAGTTTTGATTCGTTAACTTCTCATTAACACTATCATGGGGATTTTCGGATTCTACGTTGAGATATTTTTTCTCTACATAAATTACGTATGAACATGCATTATGGATTGTTAGATCTTGCAAATCAAATGGCTAATTGACAAATCCGTGAGTTTTTTGTTTAAAACTGTCTGATAATCACCGATGAGCAAAAGCATAGAAATTGTTAACTTTACCGCAAAAGGCTTGTAAGTGGCGGATATAATTAATTTATTACCAGACAATATAGCAAACCAGATAGCTGCAGGGGAAGTAATACAAAGACCAGCATCAGCTGTAAAGGAATTATTGGAAAATGCGGTGGATGCGGGAGCAACGGAAATTCAGCTGATCATTAAGGATGCGGGCAAGGAATTAGTGCAGGTAATTGATAATGGTGGCGGCATGAGCGAAACGGATGCGAGAATGTGTTTCGAGCGTCATGCTACCTCAAAAATACAATCCATAGAAGATCTGTTCCAGATCACCACCATGGGATTCAGAGGGGAAGCCCTGGCTTCCATTGCAGCTGTTTCACAAGTAGAGCTGAAAACCCGGAAAAGGGGTAGCGATATCGGCACCTATGTGGAGATTGACAACAGTTTTGTTAATAAACAAGAACCTTGTCAGACTGCCGAAGGCACCAGTATTGCCATGAAGAACCTGTTCTTCAACGTACCGGCGCGCAGAAACTTTCTGAAGAGCAATGCAGCAGAGATGCGGCATATTGTAGATGAATTCATCCGCGTGGCAATGGCCTTCCCTCAGTTGCAGTTTTCGCTGACCAATAATGGCCAGCAGCTGTTCCACCTGGAAAAAGGATCTCTGAAACAGCGCATCGTTGCCATTCTGGGCCAACATTACAATGCCCGCCTGGTAAGCGTAAAGGAGACCACCGACTACATGAACGTATACGGATTTGTGGGAAAACCGGAAACGGCCAAAAAAACCAGGGGCGATCAATTCTTCTTTGTCAACAACCGGTTTATCAAAAGCTCTTACCTAAACCATGCAGTCATGAATGCATTTGCCGATATTATTCCGGCAGATGGCTTCCCGCTATATGTTCTTTTCATCGACGTCAACCCGGAGCATGTTGATATCAATGTACATCCTACCAAACAGGAGATCAAGTTCGATGATGAAAAGCTGATGTATGCTTTTGTACAATCTGCAGTAAAACATTCACTGGCCCAATTCAGCATCACCGCTACCCTGGATTTTGACCTCGATCCGAATATCCAGTCGCTCGACGCTGTGAGCAAGCCCTTTACAGCTGAACAGCAGCAGGAGTCCAGACAAAGCTCGCTTTATAAATCGTTCACACAGGCCAACCAGGCACATATGATCGATAAAAGCAGCAACGCCAGTAATCTGAAACACTGGAAAGATCTCTACGAGCCAGCTCAGAGCGACAGCTACGCTGCCAGCTCCTATACTGTTGCGCCCGAACCGGAAGCTAAACCAGAAGTCACTTACGAAAGCCAGCCACATGCCACAGCTTCTGTTATCGACGAACGCTGGCAGGATACGCCTTCCGATCAGAAGGTACCCGTGCAGGTGCATCAGCAATATATCTTATCCCAGATCAAGTCGGGTTTTATACTGATCGATCAACACGCTGCCCATGAAAGGATCCTCTACGAACGCTATCAGCGCGCGTTACAGGAAGCCCCCATGGCCACCCAGCAAAGCCTCTTCCCGCAAACCCTGCAGCTGCCTCCCGCAGATGCAGCCCTGGTAAGCGAAATGCTGGCCGACCTGCAAACCCTTGGATACGACCTGGAACCCTTTGGGAACAACACATTTGTTGTTCGCGGTACCCCCGCTGATATACAGAATGGCAACGACCAGGCTACCATTCAGAGCCTGATTGAACAATTCAAACACTTCAGCCATGAACTGAAAGTGAATAAACGCGAGCACCTGATCCGGTCTATGGCCCGTAACAATGCCATCCCGGCCGGCAAAACACTCTCCGCCCGCGAAATGCAAAATATCATTGACGAACTTTTCGCCTGCAGTATGCCGAATGTGGCCCCCGGCGGTAAGTTCACTTTTATATCATTTAAGCTGACAGACCTGGCCAGGATGTTTGATAAAAGCGGATTCTAGTCAACGGCTATCAGCTATTGGTAAAGTGCCTCGAAGACGGATCTTCGGGGCATTTTACTAATGACTGATAGCTAATAACTGTTGCTGTAGCTGCAGGAACAGTTGATACTTTTCCTGGTACCCTGCATATTTTTCCGGATCCGGTTCGAAGGCCGCCTGTAATTCTCCGCCTCTGCCAGCCCTGATTTCAAGCCGGAGGGTATCGGCAGCCAGGTAAATAGCCCCCATGGCCGAAGCATCGGCCGTATGCCGGAGATACATTGTTTGCCCGAAAATGTCGGCCAGCAGCTGTATCCAGCCAGGAGCATTGGTAAATCCCCCACTCACTGAGATCTTTTTTACCGGCCCGGCTGTTTCGCCGAGGGCATTCCTGATACTGAGCAGGGCAAAGCAAATGCCTTCCAGCACCGCCCTTGTGAAATGGGCCGCAACATGCCGGGGCTGTATCCCGATGAATGCCGCGGTGGCATTACTATCCCAGATCGGGGCCCTTTCCCCTAGCAGGTAAGGTAAACAGATCAGCCGCTCCGGCGCAATATTCAGCGCCTCTTTTACCAGTCCGTCGATATCGCTCAGTGGCCGTTGCAGGAAATCTCTCACAAGCCACTGTAGTACTACTCCGCCATTATTGGTAGCGCCTCCTGTGATATAGGTATGGTCAGTAAGCAGATAGGTAAAAAGCCGTTGCTGACTATCAGTAAGCGGCCGGCTGCCTGCCATCCTTACCGCGCCGCTGGTACCAATGGTAAGTGTGGCGTGCCCCTCATCCAGGGCGTTGCTCCCCAGCTGCGCGAGGCAACCATCGCTCCCTCCTATCACAATAGGCGTGGTGGCTGGTATCCCCAGTTCCCGGGCAATACCGGGTTTTAGTTCCCTGATCACGTAATCGGCCGGTACCGGCACTGGTAGCCGCGTTGCACCGACCCCGGCTGCTTCCAGCGCATCCGCATTCCAGCGGAGGGCATGTATATCGAACAGGCCGGTGGCCGATGCTGTGGAATGATCCGTCAGATAATGGCCGGTAAAATGATGCAGTATATATTCCTTGATCCCCGGAAACATGGCTGCAGCTGCAAATATGCCTGGTTGTTGTTCCCTCATCCACATCAGCTTACTCAGGGGCGACATGGCATGTACCGGGGTGCCGGTTTGCCGGTAGATGAGCAGCCCGCGGGGAGTATCCCGGAGGGCCCGGGCATAGGGTTCACTCCTGTTATCGGCCCAGATAATCAGCGGTGTCAACGGCGCCCCCTCCCCATCTACCGCCATGATACTGTGCATGGCGCTACTGAAAGAAATGGCCGCCGGTGGCCCATCCATCCCGGCCACTACCTCCCGGATACCTCTTTTAACCGCATCCAGGATCTCCGGAGCTGATTGTTCGCTGTAGCCCCGCTCCGGATGCCGCGTCACACAGGCCAGCTGGACGGATGGGCCCGGCTCACCGTTCATCCTCAAAACAATCGATTTTGCACTACTGGTGCCAATATCCACGCCGATAATATACCTGGTGTTATCACTCATATAAAAAACCTTCCTTTTTCCGCATTTAATTTATAGATTTAAAACCTGTGTTCTACTAAAAAGTCTAAAATATCCACGCAAATGGCATTCGAAATCAAAAAACAGGGAAAGGTTTATGACGTTTGTATTGTTGGTTCCGGTGCCGGAGGAGGTATGGCAGCGAAGATCCTGTCGGAAGCAGGTCTGAAGGTAGCCTTACTGGAAGCAGGTCCTAAGTACGACCCCGCCGATCCGGAGCAGGCGACGCAATTAAAATGGCCCTACGAATCACCCAGAAGAGGCGCGAGCACCACTCGCCCATTCGGCGACTTTGACGCCGCCTATGGAGGCTGGGAGCTCTCCGGCGAACCTTACACCAGAAAAGACGGCACGCAATTCGACTGGTTCCGCTCCCGCATGTTAGGAGGTCGAACCAACCACTGGGGCCGTATCTCTCTGCGTTTCGGTGAACGCGATTTCAAACACAAAAGTTATGATGGACTGGGCGATGACTGGCCTATCAACTATGAAGAAGTGGCCCCTTATTACGACCGGGTCGACAAAATGATCGGCGTGTTTGGGTCTCGCGAAAACCTTCCCAATGAACCGGATGGGTTCTTTCTTCCTCCGCCTAAACCCAGGCTCCACGAGCTGATGTTAAAAAAAGCAGGAGATCGTTTAGGAATTCCCGTTATCCCTTCACGGCTTTCCATCCTTACCCGCTCCGTAAACAAAGATCGCAGCCCGTGTTTCTATTGCAGTCAATGTAACCGCGGCTGTACTGTGTATGGCGACTTTTCCTCCTCTTCCGTATTGGTGAAACCAGCGATGAAAAGCGGACATGTAGATCTGTACACTAATGCGATGGTGCGGGAAGTGCTGACAGATAATAACGGCCTGGCAACAGGAGTAGCATATATCGACAAAACAGACATGCAGGAATATTCTGTAAACGCACGGGTAGTGGTACTGGCAGCCAGTGCCTGCGAATCCGCGCGATTACTGCTCAATTCCAAATCGGCCAAGCATCCTAACGGACTGGCCAATTCCAGCGGTGTAGTAGGTAAATACCTGCACGACTCCACTGGTTCTTCCAGAGGCGGCTTCCTTCCCCAGCTCATGGACCGCAAGCGGTATAATGAAGATGGTGTTGGAGGTATGCACGTGTATATTCCCTGGTGGGCAGATAATAAGAAACTGGATTTTGCACGGGGTTACCATATCGAATTCGGTGGTGGCATGCACATGCCTTCTTACGGTTATGGCTTCGGTATGGAAGGCATGAACGGGAAATACCCTGGCAAAGACGGAAAAGCCAAGCCGGCCGGTGGTTACGGAGCGTCGCTGAAAGACGATTACCGCCGTTTCTATGGTGCATCCATTGGTTTTGCCGGAAGGGGCGAGTGTATTGCGCGTGAAGACAACTATTGCGAAATAGATCCGAACGTGGTAGATAAATTTGGTATCCCGGTGCTTCGTTTCCACTATACCTGGAGCGAACATGAGATCAAACAGGCCAAACACATGCAGGATACTTTTGAACAGATCATGCATGAAATGGGAGCGATCCCGGCTGGCGCCAAACCCGGACCAGAAACGAACTACGGGCTCGAAAACCCTGGTCGTATCATTCACGAGGTAGGTACCACCAGGATGGGAGATAATCCTGGCAAGTCAGTGTTAAACAAATTTAACCAGGCCCACGACGTGAAGAACCTCTTCGTGGTAGATGGCGGCGCATTTGTATCCCAGGCAGATAAAAATCCTACCTGGACCATCCTCGCCCTGTCTATGCGAGCATCTGAATACATAGTGGATCAAATGAAAAAGAAAGCACTCTAAATCATTATGGACAGAAGAGAATCACTCAAAGCCATTGCACTGGGCAGTTTATCTGTAGGCGCTATTTTATCGACCACCGGTTGCGACGATAAAAAGGGTGCAGATGGTAAAAAAGAAGGCGTAGCCGGCAGCGCGCAGGGCTATGGCCGTACACCAGATGAAGTAACACGCGATAAAGCATTGATGGATCAGAAGTTCTTCACCCCTGAAGAAATGAAAACCATCACCATACTCGCAGATATTATTATTCCTGCCGACGAACACTCCGGAAGTGCATCCGATGCAAAAGTACCGGAGTTCATCGAGTTCATTGTAAAGGACATACCGGATCATCAGCTGCCGATGAGAGGCGGGCTGCGCTGGCTGGACCTTCAGTGTGCCAAACGGTATAATAAATCCTTTGCGGAATGCAGCGAACAACAACGTATTGAAATAGTTGACCTGATTGCCTATCCGGAAAAAGCCACCCCGGAAACTAGTCAGGGTGTCGCATTTTTTAACCGGATGCGCAACCTTACTGCAACAGGATTCTTTACCAGCAAAATTGGTATCAAGGATCTTGATTACAAAGGCAACACCCCCAACGAATGGGATGGCGTTCCTGCCGATGTATTGCAGCAATACGGTTATGCGTATGATGAAAAAACATTGGCTACCTGCCTGAAAATTGCAGACAGGGGTAAGCTGATGACCTGGGACTAACGACCAAAGTTGCTATTTCATAATTTAAATCCAGAAAATTTCACATCAATGATTCCAGAAAAAAAGAATGAGGGAGAAAGCAATGTATCCC
The DNA here is from genome assembly GCF_037893185.1 of Chitinophaga sp. 180180018-3. NCBI lineage: Bacteria > Pseudomonadati > Bacteroidota > Chitinophagia > Chitinophagales > Chitinophagaceae > Chitinophaga > Chitinophaga sp. 180180018-3. The sequence goes on from NZ_CP140772.1 coordinate 7,380,088, forward strand.
GCAGATCATTCCTGAGAAACGGTGCACTTACCGCAGCCGGTTTCATGATTGTTCCACGTCATGTACTCGGCAGGGGCTACCTGGCGCCCAGCGACCGCTTGCGTGTAGCAGGTGTTGGTGTTGGCGGTAAAGGCTTTAGCGATATATCAGAATTTGCAAAAGGTCCGGCAGATATTGCTTTCCTCTGCGATGTTGATAAACGCCGTGCAGCCGAAGCCGTTAAGAAATTCCCTAAAGCTAAATTCTATACAGACTTCAGGGAAATGTATGATAAAGAACACAAAAACTTTGACGCCGTTTCCGTATCCACGCCGGATCACACCCACGCCGTGGCTGCTATGGGAGCCATGCAGCTGAAGAAACATGTATACGTTCAGAAACCGCTGACACATGATATCTACGAAGCGCGCATGCTTACAGAAGGCGCTAAAAAACATAAAGTAGTGAGCCAGATGGGTAACCAGGGCGCCTCCGGAGATGGTGTACGCCAGCTGATGGAATGGTATAACGCCGGACTGGTTGGCGATGTTCATACTGTTTACTGCTGGACCGACCGCCCCGTATGGCCGCAGGGTATTGCCTGGCCAACCAATCGCCAGGAAATTCCTTCAGAGCTCAACTGGGACCTCTGGTTAGGTACCGCACCGAAGAGAGAATACGTTGATAACCTGGTGCCTTTCAACTGGCGCGGCTGGTGGGATTACGGCACCGGCGCAATCGGCGATATGGGTTGCCATATTATTGAACCGCCTTTCCGCGTATTAGGCCTGGGATATCCTACCTCCGTGGAATGCAGTGTTGGTAGCGTTTATGTGGGCGAATTTACCCGTGGCTATTTCCCCGAAAGCTGCCCTCCGTCTTCACACGTGATCATGAAATTCGCCGGCAAAAACGGTAAGGAAATAACCCTCCACTGGATGGATGGTGGTATCCAGCCTGAGCGCCCCGAGGAACTCGGACCTAACGAAACCATGGGAGATGGTGGTAACGGAGCCATCTTTATCGGTGATAAGGGTAAAATGATGTGCGGTACTTATGGTATGTATCCGAAACTGCTGCCTACTTCCCGTACTACTGAAGTAAACGTACCACAAACGATTGACCGTGTACCGGAAGGACACTATGTACAATGGGTAAATGCTGCTATTGCCGGTTATGGAAGCCAGAAACAGAAAACGCTGAGCTCTCCGTTCGATATTGCAGGACCACTCACCGAATCCATTCTCATGGCGAACCTGGCTATCCGCAGCTTCGATATCCGCAAGCCCAAAGCCGGCGGTAAAGGCTTCGATTATCCGGGCCGTTATATCAAACTGCTCTGGGATGGTAATAATATGAAGATCACTAACTTCGATGAAGCCAATCAGTTCGTTAAGCGTACTTATCGCGACGGATGGTCTCTTGGAGTATAATAACACTATCATAAAAAAAAATGCAGCGGAGGGATCTCCGCTGCTTTTTTTATACACACTCCTTACCAATTATAGTCCTTCTGCTGCTGCAGATTTACATTCTTCCTGATTTCGTTGGCAGGAATCGGCAGCAGGTAGTTCTTCTCTTTAACAAACTTTCTGTCCTGTATACTGAACGGACGATATGTAAACGGATGTCCGGAGATCTGTGAGCCCAATACTTCAATGCCTTTGGCATTTACATTAAAAGCAGTTTGTGCTTCATCTATCCAGCGTCTTGCATCGAAATAACGATGCTCTTCAAACGCCAGCTCATAGCGCCGCTCGTACCTTAAAATGGCTTTAAGCGCATCGCCGCCGGCACTTGTGGCAGGCATACCGGCGCGCTGCCGCACCAGATTCAGCTTATCCCGGCCTGGCCCTTCCTGTTTTGCACCAATAGCAGCTTCCGCATAGTTCAGCAATATTTCAGCATACCGGAAATAGATCCAGTTCTGATCGCCCCGGAAGAATTGTGCATCCAGGTTTTTATCCATGAACTTCCGGATATAATAGCCGGAAAATGTTCCGTTCCAGTTTTCGATAGTACTGTTGCGGGTATCAAGCCCCCAAACACTGTCTTTACCATTTGCAGCTTCATATTTACCTGTTTGTATGATACCAACCGGGTCGATCTTCGCACCATCTGACGGGCGGGGCTTCCATTTTGCACCATCATAAAGAATGGTGGCATAGAAGCGGGGATCCCGATTTGCGTAAGGAGATTTGGCCTGATCCGGACTACTCCAGGAAAAAGCACTTCCATCTTTCATCTGGTAGCCGCTTACAAAATTTTCCAACGGAACGTTCCCTCCCCAGTTGTGATACCCGTTTGGCCCGTTATACAGGTCTACGGATGTTCCCAGCAGTGCTTTGTCGTATTGTTTTACGAAGATCAGCTCCGGATTCTCCTTGTCGAGGAATACCCGCGAATAGTTATCTGTAGGATTGCTGGTAGGTTGATATAAACTGTATATATTCATGCCCATCACCGCCGCTGCCGCATCCATTGCCTGCTGATAGCGATCCGTCTGACTACCGGAAGTGTAACCCATCAGTTCATTCGGTACTTTGGAATTATTGAACAGGTCGCTGGCTGCAAACAGCAATATCCGCGATTTCAACGCCAGCGCTGCTCCTTTGGTCGCCCTGCCTTTGTTGGCAACCCCATCGTAAACTACTGGCAGCTGTTGCGCGGCGCTGTCGCATTCATCTGAGATAAACTTGATACAGTCAGCAAAAGGAGCCCTTTTGATACTCAGGATCTCCTGCTCATCTCCTTTCACCTTAAATGTTTTGGTGATCAATGGCACTCCTCCGAAATACTTTACCAGCAAGTGATAGTACCAGGCTCTCATGAAGTGTACTTCTCCTGTCATCCTGGTGCGTACACTCTCGTCTGTAAACGGTACTGCTCCTACTTTTTCGAGGAACATGTTACAGTTCCTGATTGCTTTATAATGCGCATCCCATCTGGCAAAATCACCTATCGCTCCCAGGTCGTCTGCGGAGGCATTTCCCTGTACTACCCTCGATGTATTATAATCGTGTATGAACCGGCTTTCATCCGACATAGAAGAAAGCATTACTTCATTGAACCCTGGCCGCATTTGTACATACAGATCATTTACGAATGCCTGCACCAGCCCCACGTCTTTCCATACATCTGCTTCCTCATATTCTGTCAGCGGCTTCTTTTCCAGGAAGTCTTTGTTACACCCTGCAGCAACAACGCCTGCCAGCGCCACTCCTGCTATATATTTTAGTATGATTGTTTTTTTCATGACGCGTCAATTAAAAGGTTACGTTTAATCCCACATTGTAAATCTTCGTTTGCGGATAATATTGTCCACTTCCGGCAGGCGCTTCCGGATCAAATATTTTCACCTTGTCGATAGTCAGCAGATTCTGGCCACTCACATATACCCTCAGATTCTGAAGTCCGATACGTTTGCAAACTGCAGAAGGAATGTTATACCCGATGTCCAGTGTTTTCAGGCGTGCATAGTTGGTATTCCAGAACCAGAAAGTATTTTGCCGATTCACCCAGTACTCACGGTCACGGTCGTACGCTCTTGGCCAGGAGGCATTGGTGTTTTGTTCTGTCCAGCGGTCTTGTACGAAGGCCATCGGGAAGTTGCCTATCAGGCCCGATTCTGTACGCAGGTACTGACTGGCGCCGGTAGCTCCCTGCCACAGCATGGTGAAATCGAAGTTTTTGAATTTGGCAGTCAGGGTAAGACCAAAGATCCAGGTTGGATTTTCTGTACGGTCTATCCGGATACGATCGAGATCATCGATTACGCCATCTCCATTTTGATCTTTGAAAATGACATCTCCGGCCCTGGCGCCTCCTATATGAGCGCTTTTGTCTACTTCATCCTGAGTTTTATAGATGCCTATTGCCTCGTAATACAGCGGAGCGCCGATCTGTTTGCCGGTCGACTGTTGCCAGACAGGTACATTAGGTGTTTCATCCCAGAACAGTATCTTGTTTTTAGCGTGGGTAACGGTTCCTATTATTTCATAATGGAATTTCCGGATATCGTTTTTATGGCTCAATACCATTTCAAAACCTTTGTTTTCCACACGGCCGATATTCTCCTGTGGCAGGGTCATTCCTGTATAACCCGGCATGGATAAGCTGCGGCTGACAAGGATATTGGAACGACGGGTATAAAAATAGTCGCCTTCAAAGGCCAGTTTATCACCAAGGATTTTTGCTTCCAGACCTACGTCGTAGTTGTTGGCCACTTCCCAGGTGATGCCGGCATTAGGAGAACGTAACTGGTAAATACCTTTATTCAGGTCGCCGCCAAACATCACACCACCGCTACTGAAGCCGTAGGTACTCAGATACTGGAACGGATCTATCAGGTCGTTACCCATTTGCCCGTATGCAGCCCTGATCTTGAAGTAATCCAACGTACGGATGTTCTTCTTCCAGAAATTTTCGTTTGACAATACCCATCCGGCGGATGCTCCCGGGAAAAGCCCCATCCGTCGCCCTTTGGGGAAATTCTGCGAACCATCGTAGCGCATATTGAAATCGAACAGGTATGTCTCTTTATAATTATAAGAAATACGACCGAAATAATTACGGCGGGCATATTCGAATGCTGCGCCCTCATTGCTTTTCTCCTTATCTCCGCCCAGGCTTAGCTGATCAAGTTTGTCGCTGATGAAGTATTTCCTGTTGGCTGAAAAATTATCATTCCTCAACGTTGCCTGTTCAAAAGCGATAAACGTGCTGAGGTTATGCTTGCCGAAAGAGCGAACGTAGTTCAACTTAGCATTCACCGTTATCTGGCGCAGTGTACCAAATGATTCTGTAAGCTGAGGAGCGCTTGCTCCCCTGGAACCCGCGTTCAGCTTGTGAGTAGGATCATTTACATCTGCAAGAGTGTAAAGCGTCCATGGTTTAATAAAGGATTTATTGAAATCAAAGTTCTGATCATACGCAAAACTTCCATCTACAAACAACCCCTGCACCCATGGGATATTCACTACTGCAGCCATATTGGTGTTGATCACATAGTTCTTATCATTAGTGTAACCGATTGCATTTGTTCCCGTAACAACGGGGTTATCACCGTATTCGATATCAGGCCCTGGCAGCCCATTTGGCCAGATAGCATTTTCAGTAGGTCGTCCACGCATCAGGGATCTGAAAATGGAGCCTGCACTACGCGGAGGGAAGCTTCTGTTTTCCAGCCGGCCGGCGAGGTCGAAGCGCAGGCGGATATAATCATTTACCACCGCGTCCAGGTTGGCTCTTACGTTCTGTTGTTTGTAATTGGTTGCACTGTGTTTGTAAATACCGTCCTGGAAGAGTGATCCGAGAGATACATAATAACTCATCTTCTCTGTTCCACCGCTCAGCGACAGGTCGTGCCGGTTCTGCAGAGAGATTTTCTTAATAGCAGCATCGTACCAGTTGGTATTCGGATACAGCCAGGGATCTGACCCATCGCCGAATTTCTTGATCTGGTCTTCAGTGTACCGGGGTACATCGCCTCCATATTTCAGGATTTCATTTACGACCCTTGCATAGGTAGGCGCATCCGCCATTTTTGGCAACCTGGTTGGTGTTACAAATGACTGGTTGAAACCATAGCTCAGCGTGGGCTTTCCGCCCTTACCCCGTTTGGTGGTCACCAATATAACGCCATTGGCTGCACGCGAACCATAGATGGCCGCTGCCGCGTCTTTCAGGATGGAAACGCTTTCAATGTCGTTAGGATTCATCCGCTCAAAACCATCGCGGGGGAAACCGTCGATTACAACAAGCGGATTACTGTTTCCCAGCGTACTTCGGCCACGGATAAAAATGCGGGAACCATCGTAACCGGGTTCGCCGCTGTTGTTCACTGCAATGATCCCCGGAATGCGCCCCACGAGTGAGTTGGAGATATTCACGTTGGGCGATTGCTGCAGCTCAGCACCTTTCACAGAAGAAACAGCACCTGTTTTGGTGACTTTCTTCTGCGTACCGTAACCTACTACAACATACTCATCGAGGGTTTTTTGGTTCTCCTTCATCACAGTATTAATACTGCTCTTCCCTTCTACCCTAACTTCCAGCTGATCAAAACCGATGTACTGAAATACGAGCACCGCGTCTTTCTTTACATCATTGATCACATAATTACCTTTTTCATCGGTAGTGGCGCCTTTTTTGGTGTCCTTCACCAATACCGTCACCCCGGGCAGGGGGTTCCCGTTGACGTCTTTCACTTTACCTCTGATGGTGAGATTTCCCTGCTGCCAGATACCGGGCAAGGGTTCGCGCGCAGTCGTTGCGCGACTGTTGGTTGCAAACAGGCATAGCAATAGCAATGCCTTTGCATAACGTGGATGCATGCTACAAGTGATTTAGAGTGTGATAAATATTAATTCAAATTTTGGTTCTCCTGTGATTTAGCGTGTGATGAATATGCGTTCAAAATTTTGGTTCTTATAGCGTCGTGCGACAACTATACCGCGGATATGATGACGGGCTAATCGCGTGGTGTAAGTTTAGGTCTTCACGTTCACTAACGGGAATTCATGGTAACAAGCGAATTTTTTAAATCATTAAAATTTATCGACGATTCAGTTTTTCAAAACGACTAAATGGGTATTCATGTCTGCGTAAGATATTCAGAAAACCTTTAATTATTTTCGAAATATAATTGTTTTAAATACATTTATTTTAAAATAACGGATCTTAAAAAAAAATTTATGAAAAGGTCCGTTCGTTAGTTCAGTTATTCTATCCCTTTTTTGCATAATTTTATATTATTCAGCGTTATAGGAATATCAACCTGATGGTTCTATGAAAAAAGGTTTCTTTTTCACAGCTATCCTGTCCATCGCCGTGCTGCTTTTTTCCTGCAGTAAGGAAATGAGTAACGAAGGAGATGGAAACTCTCCCCCGTCGGGGAACTGTGAGTACGCCCCATACACTAATGGTTCTGTTTTTTCCTTCATCAATATAAATAGCTCCAAAGACACTATTAAATACGATTTCACTGTTTCGGGAGATACCACCATTAATGGGAATGTTTACAAAATTGTAGGCAATGACAGTGTATTTACCTGTTCCAACTGTAAAACAGGAATATACACCCAGGTGGCCAGTATTCTGACATTTCAGGGTTATAAAGCAGATGATCTGAAATTGACCTATCTGAAAGACAATGTTCCGGCGGGCACTACCTGGCGCGATACCATCACCGTCAACAATGGGGGCACCAATACTTCCGGCATACTGGAATTTACCCTTTTGCAAAAAGGAATCACCAAGGTGGTGAATGGGAAAAACTATGCTTCTGTAATCGCTGTCAGAATGGATGCCTATGCGATTGTACTGGGCAATGCGATTCCCGTGGGTACTATTTCCACCAGTTATTACGGCAGGGGTGTTGGCCTGATTGAGGCCGACCAGCAACGGGATACCACACTTCTTGTGTCTTACACCCTGAAACCATAACGGGCTGTTAGTATTCCTTCCACACCATTGTAAGCATTTTCTCCACGGCTCTTCTTATGGCAGATGCTGATTCATGATGGTTATTTATCAATACACTAAATACTAACTTCTTTTGTTTCCTCGTAATCAGGTACCCACTCAACGCTACTACCCCGTTCAATGTTCCTGTTTTTGCATGCACAAATTGTTGCTGGTAGTAATTTCTCAGTGTTCCTCTCCCTCCCGTTGGAAAGATCCGCCACAGCCGATCCTGCGGAAACTCCTGCTGCATAAGGGTGAGTACTTTCACGAAATCGCGCGGAGTGAAGAGGTTGTAGCGCGAGAGCCCGGAGCCATCCTCCCATTGGGGCGGATGTGGCAGGGTTTTCAGATCATGATCCAGTAGCCAGGCAATGGTCCGTTTACTGCTAACGGTGTCCCACATGCTGGAAGATGCCATCATCAGTGTTTGTTCTGCAAAAAAGTTATCGCTGCGTTCCATCATCGGCTGAAACAGGGAATCGGCAGGAATACTGCTCAGCACCCTGAACCGGCTGCCGGGAGGAGGTATAACGGCCACGCCTATCTGTTTATGCAGGGTATCTTCCAGGCGCTGCCGGAGATCCGGCACAGATCCGGTGATAAAAGGAACTGCTGCGGTAAAAACGCCTTTGTTACGGGGATTGTATTTCAACAGGAAGAGGTTACTGCGTTCCTCCCTGCTGGCGATGTTCTCGCTAAGGGTGTCGTCTTTCAATATATTCAGATTATAGGAAGATGGAATAATGATATTGGAATCCGCATGATGGCGGATACGAACCACATTTCCATACATAGGCCACTCTCCCAGCTCTGACTGGTAATCGTCCGCATAATCGCCCCAGGCCCAGCCCGGACCGTAACGCTGATTCTCGTTCACGCCCTGCACGAGATAGATCTTCTTTGAAGTTTGCAGCAGCAATTGCAAAAGCGGTTGCCAGGAGTAATCCGGATGCAGGAAGGAAGGATCTCCGGTTCCCTTTACAAATAGAGCTGTATCGTTTTCAAAGTACCTGGCGCCGGGAAGAGAATCGCCGAGTAGCTTCAGCCCGGCATACAGGGAAAAGATCTTTGTGTTGGAGGCCGGCGTAAAGAATTTATCATCCTGGTATTGATACCAGTACTTTCCCGTGGCAGGTTCATAGATACAAATACCCACGTGAGCGTGCTCCAGCGGCGATTTGTGCAAAAATTCCGTTTCTGACCATTTTTTAATGGCGGGTACCTGCCCGGCAACGGGCAGTGATACCAGCAACGTAATTAGTGCAGCCAATAATTTTTTCATAGATGAAAATTACGAATTGTGCCGTACGAAAACAGGGATTTGTGGAAGACGCCTGTCGGCCTCTTTCCTCAAATCCCTGTCAGTAAGTGTGAGCAGCTTATTTATCAGCTAAAGTATTTAGTGATACCTGGTTTGGCATAAGCATAGTTGCCAGATGCATCCGGCATAACCGGTGGTTGTGCATCAAATGAATATGTTTTAGGATGGATATCGAGACCGGAATTCAGCGCTACATCCCAGTTGATCACCTGACCGGAGTAGGTGGCCAGTCGGCCGATGATAGCGGAAAGCGTGGCTTGTGCTCCTCTTTCTGCATCTGCAAATTTGTACTCTCCTTTGGCAATAGCTGCAAACAATTCGTCGTGCTCTGTCTGGTAAGGATTGTTCTCTTTCTTCTTATCGAACTGGTAAAGTACCTTGCCTTTGTGATCCACGATCTGTGCTTTATCACAGTAAATACGGCCCTTAGTACCCACAATCTCCTCATCTACTTTGCTGGGCGCATCTTTCCAGTGACGGCACTGACTGTTCATTACCACACCGTTAGCATATCTGTACTCTACGAAGTGGTGATCGAATATTTCACCGAATTCTTTACCGGTACGTACTGCACGGCCACCAATGCCATAGGAGGTTACAGGGGTTGCTCCCATGAACCAGTTACCGACATCAATATTGTGGATATGCTGTTCTACGATATGATCGCCGCAAAGCCAGTTGAAATAATACCAGTTACGCATCTGGTATTCCATTTCGGTATACTCAGGTTTGCGCGGCTTCACCCATAATGCACCCTGGTTCCACCAAACCTGTGCCGACAGCATATCACCGATCATACCATCCTGGAAGCGTTTGTAGAGCTCACGGTAAGAGTTCTGGTAACGGCGCTGTAAGCCTACCACCACATTCAGTTTCTTGCTTTTCGCAACGGCGGCGGCATCCAGCACTCTTTTAATCCCAGCGGGATCAGTGGCAACGGGTTTTTCCATGAAAACATGTTTGCCCTGTCTGATCGCTTCTTCGAAATGAATAGGACGGAATCCCGGAGGTGTAGCGAGGATCACTACATCAGCCAGTTGTATAGCCTGCTTGTAAGCATCGAATCCAATGAATTTGTGTTCTTCCGGAACAGCCACTCTGTCGGCAGCGCTGCCCAGTGCCTCTTTAATATTGTCGTAGCTGTCTTTCAGTCTGTCGGGGAACGTATCGGCCATCGCTATGAGGCGCACGTTTTGCTTTGTGCTCAGCGCCTGGGTTGCTGCACCGGTACCACGGCCACCGCAGCCGATCAGTGCAATTTTTATTACATCGGAAGCTCCCGAGAAATAATTTGCTTTAGAAAGTATAGGCATCGCCAGCAAGCCGCCCGCAAGCAGGGTAGTCTGCTTTACGAACTCGCGGCGCCCTTCGCCGTGGAATTTTTTTTCGTTTTCCATAAATGAGTAAGATTTTTTAGATTTTAGGAACTGGGTCTGAATTAGCGTGCGCCTTTATATTTAGCGATCATTTCATTATAGAACTTTTCGGCTTCTTCCTTGCCTGGCTGCTTCGCCGGACGTACTATCCGGAAGCCCACAAACGGAGCATCGGCATTCCACCAAACACTTTTCGGGATCTGCGGATCGCGACGGTTCCAGATAGGATCAGATTTAATGCGTGCAGCGCTTCTCAGCAGCTGTGCATCATCCTGAAAACTTCCTCCTTTCAGCAAGCCGGAAACCTTTGTGCCGGCAATAGCCTGCGGATCTTTTTCAGTGGCATTGGCGATGCCTTTTTCATCGTATTGGTCCAGGGTCCACTCTTCCACGTTGCCAAGCATATCGTACAGGCCCCAGGCATTGGGCTTCAGCTGGCCCACCTTATGGTATTTCTGGCTGCTGTTCCCTGAAAACCAGGCATAGTCTTTCAACTGAGCACCATCTTCTCCAAAAGGATAAGCCGTAGTTGATCCGGCACGGCAGGCATACTCCCATTCTGCTGCAGTAGGCAGGCGATAGAATATGCCTGTTTTAAAATACAGCCACTGACAGTATTTCATAGCGGCATACTGGCTCATACTGTTAGCCGGAAAACCGCCGGCCTTGCCCATTCCCAGGGTAAGGTCAATGTAGGGGGGGCTGGGGCGGGTGGTACCATCCGGCACGGGTGTTTTATCTTTTTCTGCGTCGGCAAATACATCATATTCGTCAAATGTTACCTCGGTAGCACCCATCCAGAAATCGGAGAGCTCTATTTTCCTAGCGGGGCCTTCGTCTTTGTTTCTCCCCTTTTCACCGTCGGGGCTTCCCAATTTGAAACTTCCTCCCTTAATAGGTACCATCCTGAAGCTGACATCAGTTCCGGGGATTTGCTGAGAATAGGCTTCGAATGTTTGTGTTGATTGTGCTATCGCCACCTGGCTGAACAATCCGCTCAGCAGGATGGTTACATACTGTTTAGTCATCTAACGTAATTGAAAATATAAGGTGGTGAATCTAAAAAAAACTAATCTGGAATACAATATTTTTTGATGAATGCGCGAAAATGGCTGATGAATTGAAAATTTTTGTAAAAAATTAGTATTTCCTTTGTAAAGCTATTAATTTAATACCAGTCTATTGTAGAATCAATCAAACCTTATGGAAAGAAGAAAATTCCTTCAAAACGGTGCCCTGGCCAGCATTTCGGCAATGGCACTCGGCGGAATCAGCCACGCAGCCCAGGCTGCAACTGACCATGTCGCCGATAGCGAAATGGGCAAACCCAAGCCGTTTAACATGAATTATGCCCCACATGATGGTATGTTTAAAAACAGCGGTGGCAGTAACTTCCTGGATCAGATAAAATATATGCACGACCAGGGTTTCCGCGCGATTGAAGATAATGGAATGTTAGGACGCCAGCCAGCTGAACAATCCAAGATTGGCGAGCTGCTGAATAAACTCGGTATGCAAATGGGCGTGTTCGTTGTAGATACCGGAAACAACTGGAAAACTTCGCTGACTACCGGCAAACAGGAGTTCAAAGATGCTTTCATTAAAACCTGTAAAGACAGCGTAGAAGTAGCAAAGCGATGCAATGCCAAATGGGCAACTGTAGTTCCTGGCTATTTTGAACGTAATCTGCCAATGGGTATCCAAACAGCCAATGTAGTAGATGCATTGCGCAGGGGTGCAGAAATTTTCGAACCCCACGGCCTTGTTATGGTGCTGGAACCTCTCAGCGATAACCCCGACCTGTTCCTCCGTACAGCCGAACAAAGCTTCGATGTGTGTAAAGCAGTAAACAGCCCTTCCTGCAAGATTCTCTATGATATCTTCCATATGCAACGCAATACGGGCAACCTGATACCTGTGATCGACTGGTGCTGGGATGAAATTGCCTATTTCCAGATTGGCGATAATCCGGGCAGAAAAGAACCAGGCACCGGCGAGATCAACTATAAGAATATTTTTAAACACCTGCATGAGAAAGGCTATAAAGGCATTCTCGGTATGGAGCACGGTATGGCCGGACAAGGCAAGGATGGCGAAGCAGCCCTGATCAAAGCCTACCGGGAGGCAGACCGGTTCTAGGTGTTAGCTTTTAGCAGTTAGCCTTTAGTAAAGCGGAGACCACAGCGGGTATTATTCAGATGATATCCATTGTGGTCTCCGCTTTACTAAAGGCTAACTGCTAAAAGCTAATGACTTTTTCTTAACTTAACTGGTGTAAAAACTTTCATCATGGGATTTCTGATCCGTATACTGGTTAGTGCATTAGCTGCGATGTTAACCGCTTACCTGCTAAAACCCGCAGTAAAAGTAGATAGCTTTGTGACCGCACTGATCCTTGCATTGGTGCTGGCAGTACTGAATGCACTCGTAAAACCCTTGCTGATCATACTTACTTTCCCGGTAACAATTATTACGCTTGGGCTTTTTCTTTTTGTTATCAATGCCCTGATCATTCTGCTGGCAGCGAAACTGGTACCAGGCTTCAAAGTGGATGGTTTCTGGTGGGCGCTGTTATTCAGCATTGTGATGACCGTTATTAACAGTATCATGATAAATCTGGCAGGCGGCAACCAGGATTAACCCTTACTGTAACTGCCTGCTTAAAAAGCAGTTTCATGTATTTTGACAGGTCAGATCTGAGCAACGAGCAGTTGTTGTGGTTTTATAAAACGCTGCTATATCCGAGGCTCATCGAAGAAAAAATGCTGTTGCTGCTGCGACAGGGAAAAATCAGCAAATGGTTTTCCGGCATAGGCCAGGAAGCAATCGCAGTGGGCGCTGCGCTGGCAATGGCACCCGACGAATGGATAATGCCACTGCACCGTAACCTGGGCGTGTTTACGACGAGGGAAATGCCGCTTGGTAAATTATTCCGGCAGTGGCAGGGAAGTGAAGATGGCTACAGTAAAGGCCGTGAGCGCTCCTTCCATTTCGGCAGCCGGCAACATCACATCTGCGGTATGATTTCTCACCTCGGGCCACAACTCTCCGTGGCAGATGGCGTGGCGCTCGCATACCAGCTCAGAAATGAAAACAAAGCAACACTTGCTTTCATCGGCGAAGGCGGTACCAGTGAAGGGGAATTTCATGAGGCGCTGAATGTAGCGGCTGTATGGGACTTGCCGGTTATCTTTCTTATCGAAAACAATGGCTACGGGCTAAGCACACCGGTCAGTGAGCAGTACCGCTGCGAAAGCCTGGTAGATAAAGCTGTAGGATATGGAATAGAAGGGGTGAAAATAGATGGAAATAATCTCCTGGAAGTTTACCATACCGTAACCACTGCCCGCTCCTATGCCATCAAACAACAAAAACCTGTTTTGATAGAAGCCATGACCTTCCGCATGCGGGGCCATGAGGAAGCCAGTGGTGTGAAATACGTTCCCCCCTCGCTGCTTGAAGAATGGGGCAAAAAAGATCCTGTCCTTTCATTTGAAAATTTTCTCACGGCTTCCGGCATTTTAACAGATGCGGACATCAGCGCTATCCGTGAGGAGCTGAAACACCAGATAGAAAATGAGGTAAACCAGGGATTGGCGGAACAACCATTTTCTGTTGATAATAATACAGAGATCGGAGATGTATACGCTCCGGCTCCTATTCCGGTAATAGCTACCGGCGGCTCTTCAGAAAAAAGATTTATCAATGCTATTAGCGAGGGGCTGAAACAGGCTATGGAAGAACATCCAGAGCTGATTCTTATGGGTCAGGACATCGCAGAATATGGTGGTGCATTTAAGATCACGGAAGGGTTTACCGCTCTCTTTGGCAAACAACGAGTACGGAATACTCCACTGTGTGAAAGCGCTATTATTGGCACTGCATTGGGTCTGAGCCTGGAAGGATTTAAGAGTATGGTGGAAATGCAATTCGCAGACTTTGTTACCTGCGGCTTCAACCAGATTGTGAATAATCTTGCTAAAATCCACTACCGCTGGGGGCAAAATGCGGATGTTGTCATCAGGATGCCTGCTGGCGGCGGCGTTGGCGCCGGCCCTTTCCATTCACAGAGCAATGAAGCCTGGTTTACCCATGTACCCGGCCTCAAGGTCGTATATCCTTCCAACCCGGAAGATGCCAAAGGGCTGCTTACTGCAGCCATAGCGGATCCGAACCCCGTCATATACTTCGAACATAAAGCGCTCTATCGCAGCGTCAGCGGATTTGTGCCGGATAACTATTACACTACCGAGATCGGGAAAGCGGCCATTGTACAGCCTGGTAATGATGTTGGTATCATCACCTGGGGAAGCGGCGTTCATTGGGCACTGGAATACAGTCATCTTCATCCGGAATTCTCCATAGGTATACTGGACCTCCGCACGCTCCTTCCGCTCGATTATCCGGCCATCAGAGATTTTACGGCCACTACAGGCAAAGTATTGATCCTCCATGAAGATACCCTCACGGGTGGTTTCGGGGCAGAAATCAGCGCCTGGATTGCTGAACATTGCTTCCATCTGCTGGACGCTCCGGTTGTCCGCTGCGGCAGTCTTGATACTCCCATTCCTTTTGCCACTCCACTGGAAAAAAATTTTCTCGCAAAATCGAGGCTGGATAAGTCTATACAGCAATTAACCAGCTGGTAACACCTGGTTTGATTGGGAATATGCCCCGAATGTTTTAATTTGCACCCGGAATAATATAAAATCATTATACAATGAACCTTTTATCGGTAGTACACACCACTAACTTTTATAAAGTTGGCGACAGTATTGGTCACGTTCTGGCTCCTATTGCCATTGTAGTTTTTGCTATTATGTTCATTTATGCGTGGGCGAAATACGCAAAGCTCTAATCAATTCGTTTTTTCACATCGCACTATAATAAGAAAGGCTTCCTCCACGGAAGCCTTTCTTAATTTATTATACAGCTTGTTGTTCATTCTTCCGGGCGGATATACTGGTTATAATACTGCTCCGCATATCGCAGATTTTCATCATCGAAACAAACCAGTATCACTTCCTCGATGTCTTCATGCGCTTCCAGATATTTTACAATAGTATCCATGGCAATGCTGGCAGCCAGTTCCCTGGGGAAATGGTAGATGCCGGTGCTGATATTGGGAAACGCAATTGTTTTCAGATGATGCCGGGATGCCAGCTCCAGTGAATGTTTGTAGCAATTGGTCAGCAATGTTGTTTCACCACGCTTTCCGCCGTTCCACACAGGCCCTACTGTATGAATAACATGTTTTGCCGGTAACCGGCCTGCGGAAGTGATCACAGCCTCCCCTGTTTTGCAACCTCCCTGCCTCGCCACAATAGCCCGGCAATCGGCCAATATATCTGGCCCGCCCGCCCTGTGAATGGCGCCATCTACGCCTCCGCCTCCCAGCAGGGAGGTATTCGCCGCGTTTACAATAGCGTCTGCCTGTACTTTTGTGATATCTCCTTTGATGACCCTGATCTTCTTATATGCCATTATAGATAATGCAATTATTACACGGTTCTTACATATACCAGCTTCCCTGTTTTCTTACCGCTTTCGCGGATATCTATCTCGAAGTTGGGAAAGCTCTTCAGCAGCTGCAGCAACTTATTGAAGCCATAGTTACGGGAATCGAAGTCCGGCTGCTTTTTCAATAACAAATTCCCCAATTCTCCCAAATAAGCCCAGCCATCTTCATCAGCGATATCGTTAATACTGGCGGATAACAGGGCGATCAGTTGCTTATCGGCCTTACTGATACTGTTTCGCTTTTCTTTGGGCGATTTGGCTTTATCTACATTTTCCTTCTTTTCGCTTACCTGCAATATTTCCAGGTAGATGAACTTGTCGCATGCAGCCCTGAAGGCAGTGGGTGTTTTCTGTTCACCCATACCATACACGATCATCCCTGCCTCTCTCAGCCGGGTCGCGAGGCGGGTAAAATCACTATCGCTCGATACCAGGCAAAATCCATCTACACGGCCTGTGTAGAGGATGTCCATTGCATCGATGATCATGGCGGAATCTGTGGCATTTTTTCCGGAGGTATAACTATACTGCTGAATTGGGGTAATCGCATTTTCCAGCAGCACGCCTTTCCAGCCTGCAACGGTGGGTTTGGTCCAGTCGCCATAAATCCTTTTAAAAGTAGGGCTGCCATATTTCGCCACTTCTTCCAGCATGGCTTTTATGTTATGATAGGGAATATTATCTGCATCTATCAATACGGCCAGGCGGAGATCACTTCTTGTATTATCCATTTTTCCAGTTTTTAGGATGAGGATGGGTGTACAAACAAATATAGCTGAAATTAAAAACGTGTTGGTCACAGTTTCCCTCTGTTACCAACACGTTGTTTTATATTGCCCGCTTTTTATTTAAGATAAGAGCGGATCATCCAGGCTAACTTGAGGTGCTTCTGCATCATCTGGGTAGCAAAATCAGCAGCGCCTTTGTCTTTGTACTTGTCATCAAACTCATCTATCAGTCTGCGTAAGTTACGGATGATCGTCTCATGGTCGTCTAACAGCTCCTGTAATTGTTTCTTTTGGTCATTGGAATATTCTGATTCCAACAGATTGGTCAGTTTCAGCACATCTGCATAACGGCCTTCTGCGTAATGCCCGATAGAACGTATATATTCTGCCACTTCATCACCATATTCTTCCAGCTCTTCATATTGATTTTCATAGAACTTATGAAGTTCCATAAAGTTGCCACCCTCGATATTCCAGTGTGCATTACGGGTTTTTGCGTAGATCAGTAACTCGTCGGCCAATACCTTATTCAATTCTAATGCTATCTGTTTCGTGTTTTCAGCTGAAACACCAATGTTTACTTTCATATCATTGAATTTTTTGGTTTACATAAATTTACTACTTCCGGCACCAGATAACCATGATGATTATCATGATTTAACAGCCGGTTAATATAAACATGTCATCCACGTATTTTGTTTTGTTTTTTTTGAAGTGCCATTAATGTTGCTAAAATTGTACCATAGTTAGTACTTTTGAGTATGGAACCGTCGTCTGGAAAGATTTATAATCTTCACTTCATACTACTCTGCCTCAGCAATGCCCTTTTTTCGGCCAGTTTCAATATGATGATCCCCGAATTGCCTGCTTATCTCAGTAAGATGGGTGGGGCGGACTATAAGGGATATATCATAGGATTATTTACGCTAATGGCCGGATTATCCCGTCCGTTTAGCGGAAAACTTACGGATACCATTGGCCGTGTGCCGGTGATGATTTTCGGTTCTCTGATATGTGTGATCTGCAGCCTCATTTATCCTTTGGTCAGTTCGGTAGGCGCCTTTTTGTTACTGCGGTTCTTCCATGGCTTTTCCACCGGATTCAAGCCTACTGGTACATCTGCCTATATCTCAGATCTGGTGCCGGTAACACGGCGGGGTGAAGCAATGGGGATGGTTGGGCTTTTCAGTACCATAGGTATGGCGATGGGACCGGCTATCGGTGGTTATGTGGCGGTAAAATGGAATATCAATGTCATGTTCCAGCTCTCTGCTGTATTTGCATTGTTATCGGTGGTGATATTGATTGGAATGAAAGAAACGCTTACCAATAAGCAACCGTTTCGCTTCTCGCTGTTGAAGATTTCCGGAAATGAGATCTTCGAACCATTGGTTTGGTCGCCCGTGATCATTACATTTCTTACCTATTTCAGTTATGGCGCCGTTCTCACAGTTATCCCGGATTTCAGCGCCTTCCTGGGTATTTCCAATAAAGGGTTATTCTTTACGTTCTTCACCGCCAGCTCCATTGGCATCAGGTTATTGGCGGGGAAGGTATCTGACAGATATGGCCGTGTGCCTGTTCTGAAGATCTCCGCTATATTAATGGCCGGATCCATGCTGATGATGGCACTTTCCGGCAATAGTACCCTGCTACTGGCATCGGCTGTGGTATATGGCATTTCTGTTGGCCTGAATGCTCCTGCAGTAACTGCATGGACTGTAGACCTCGGGCATCCGGCTCATCGCGGGCGTGCGTTGGCCAGTATGTATATAGCGATGGAAGCAGGGATAGGATTGGGTGCCTACTTTTCTGCTTTTATCTATAACAATCAGTCCTCCAACCTCCCACTAACATTCTACATTTTTGCCACCATCACATTGATGGCAACACTGTATCTCAGCTTCATTTATAAACCACGGGAAACTTCGCCAGTGGTTTGCAGGTAGCCGTTGACGTTTACTCGGCGTCTGGAGGCGTATCCTGCGGTATTGCAGCCGCAGCATCTTCGGCTGCATCCGGAAGTGTTGTTGCTGCACCCGGACGAAGCACCGTGATTTGATCATCTTCAGGCTGCTGATCAGCAATAAGATCTTTCGACAGTGTTTTTTTATTGTCCAGTCCCAGTTTGCGCATTCTCTCAGCACGTCCAACCAGGTTACCATTTCCGTTAGTGAGCTTATTCATGGCGCCATCATACGCATTCTGGCTGCGCTTCAGATGTTCTCCCACCAGTCCCATATCTTCTGCAAACCCCACGAACTTATCGTACAATGCACTCCCCTGCCGTACAATTTCTTCCGCATTCTTATTTTGTTTATCCAACCGCCACATATTCTCAATAACCCTCAACGTAGCCAGCAGCGAGGGTACGCTTACCAGTATGATACGCTTGCGGAAAGCGAAGTCGTACAGGTCTTCTTCCTGCTGCATAATAGCCAGTGCATACGCCGGCTCTATCGGAATAAACAGCATCACAAAGTCGGTGGTATTTTTATACAGCGTGTGATAAGCCTTCGCACTCAGTTCACTCACATGGTTCTTTACAGACTGCAGGTGCATTTTCAGGGCATACCGCTTTTCGTCCTCATCAGCTGCACTGCAGTATTGTTCATATGCTTTCAGGGATACTTTGGAATCGATCACTAATTGCCTGTTTTCCGGCAGGTGTAATACAAGATCCGGTTTCCTGAGCTGCCCGGTTTCATCCCTCTGCGCATCCTGGGTAAAATAATGCACGCCTTTCTCTAAGCCGGAAGCCTCCAGCACCCTTTCCAGGATCATTTCCCCCCAATTACCCTGTTTCTTGGTATCCGCCTTCAGTGCATTGGTGAGGTTATTGGCTTCCTTGGAAAGCGTCTGATTCAGCAGCAACAGCCGCTGTAATTCGTTCTTTAACTCTGTACGCTGGGTTGTTTCAGCAACCAGTGATTGCTGCACGCTGCTCCGGAAATTATCTATCTTCTCCGACAATGGTTTCAACAGGTCATCCAGCTTCACTTTATTCTGTTCCATAAATGTACCGGAGATCCGCTGTAGCAGCTGCTGGGCTATATTCTCAAATTGTATCCTGAACTCCTGCTGTACCTGTTGTAAGCGCTCCTTCTCTCCCAACAGCTGCTGCTGCAGGTATTTGTTCTGCTCCATGAGCCGCCCCTGCTCCGACATTAACGAAGAAAATTCTTCATTCAGTCGCTCCAGCTGCTGCTGCTTCTCCCTCAGGGCCATCGCTCTGTCGTCCAGCACACTTTGCAGATAATCCTGCTTAGCCTCCAGCAAATTGTATTTTTCCTGTAACACCGCATAAGCAGCCTGCGCATCATTAAGCTGCTGTGCATGTGACTTTGTAGCCTCCTGCTGTTGCTGCTTTGCCATGTAAAGCAGGTATCCCAGCACGAGTGCCAGCATTCCCAAAATGATTAAAAGTATCAGCATGATAATCCTGTATACGTGAACAATATTCGTGTTTCACTACGCATTGGATTTGCGTTGTGCGTAGAGTGGCAGATACTGTTGCATTATCTGTCTCCCAAAAAATAAAAAATCAGCGGAAACAAATGGCCAATTATTCCACCTGTTTCCGCTGATCCTTACTTCGTTTGCTGTTAAAGGCGCTCGTAAAGCTTACGCAGCCGTTCACGGGTCATGATCTGCTGCCAGTCCTTACCCAGCGCGTTCTCCCATAAAGGCGCCATGCCCAGGGAAACATTGATCATGATATCAAACTGCTCATCTGTCAGTCCTTTGGTAATTCCCTGTGGAATAACAATGTTGTGTTTCTTCACCATCTGCTTGAATTTCGCCACTCCATCGGGGTAAAACTCTTCCAGTTTATCAAACACGATACAATTGCCGATACCATGTTTGGTGCCCAGCAGGTAAGCCAAACCGTAGCTCACCGCATGTGCCACTCCCACCTGGGAATAAGCGATGCTCATGCCTCCTGCATAGGACGCCATCATCAGCTTCTCGTCTGAATCATCGTCCCATTGCGCTTTCTCCAGGAAAATCTCTTCACACAACTCCTGTGCCTTCTCGCCGTACGATTGGCTGAAAGCATTCAGGTAAGTGCCCTGTAACGACTCCACACAATGGATAAAGCAATCCATGGCTGTATAAAACCGCTGGTTCACTTCTACTGTTTTCGTCAGTGAAGGATCCAGTACAATCTGATCAAAAGGCGTGAAATCCGAATTCATACCCAGCTTGCGGGTAGGCCCGGTCAACACACAGGTACGGCTCACTTCCGCTCCTGTTCCTGAAATAGTAGGAATACCTACCTTATAAACACCCGCTACTTTTACGAGATCCCATCCCTGGTAATCTGCAGAAGATCCCGGATTAGTCATCATCAACGCCACCGCTTTGGCCATATCCATCACTGATCCGCCACCAATGCCAATGATCCCCGATACGGTTCCGAACTCCGCTTTGAGCTCATCCCGGATCTGATCAACGTATTTGGTCTTCGGCTCATCTGTTACATCAATCACCACAATTTTATCTTTGCCCTGCAGGGGTATACGGGACAAAAATTCTTTCTTATCCTGGAAATACTGATCCACGAAAAATATCATGGGTGCATCGCCAACACGTTGGGGGGCCAGTATTTCGCCCAGCTGATCAAAACATCCGCTGCCGTAAACCACGTAGTCCACCATTTTAAAATTCCTGAATTTCATATATCCGTATTAGTTAGGTGTTATAAAAGTTTTGCCGCTTTTTCCAAATCTTCCGGCGTATCTATTTCCACGCCCATATAAGAAGTTACCACCATTTTCATGGAGATGCCATTCTCAAGATACCGCAGGCATTCGATTTTTTCTGCTGCTTCCAGTGGTGTTACTTCCATCCGGGTAAAATCAAGCAGCGTCTGTTTGCGAAACGCATAGATACCGATATGTTCGTAGTAAATGGACTTAATGTCTTTGTTGCGCGGATAAGGAATTACGGAGCGGGAAAAGAATAATGCGTTGAAATTTTTATCGACCGCTACTTTTACGTAATTAGGATCTTCTATAGAAGCAGGGTCTTTCAATTCCTGCATCAGCGAAGCCACCTGCACCTTTTTCCCTTCTTCTCCTTCAAATACTTTCAGCAGTTTTTCCAGTGGTTCTTTCTGTGTAAATGGCTCATCTCCCTGTACATTCACCACTATATCCATATCCATATCAACTACGGCCTCGGCTATACGATCGGTACCACATTCATGCTCTTTTTTGCTCATCACCGCTTTTCCGCCGTTGCCAACGATCTCGTTGTAGATGGTTTCGCTGTCTGTTACCACCATTACTTCATCGAAAACACCAGTTTTTACAGTCGATTCATAGGTGCGAAGGATCACGGTTTTATTACCCAGTTTCGCCATCATTTTCCCGGGAAAACGTGTGGCTCCATAACGGGCAGGTATCAACGCTATTTTCTTCATGTAGTAATATTTTCTTCCCGGAGAACACCGGCTGCAAGCCAGTGCTCTCCCGGTACTTTAAAAAGCACTTTTTACAGCATTCACCAGCTTTTCTGCTCTCTCACGGATTTCTGCTTCACTCCAGCCCAGGTTGATTGGGGTGGAAATGTTACGACCGATAATAGCGTCTGATGCAGGGAACTCCTTCGTTTTGTAAACTTCCATGGCTTGTTTCAGTCCTGCTGCAAACGGAGTCAGCACCGCTCCCTGTTTAAAGTGATGCCACTGACGGATGTAGTGCCAGTTGTTATTATAGTAGTGGAACGCCACCAAACCAGCTGCTTTCATGGCTGCTGCTGCTTTCTCCGTAGTTGCCAGATCGGGCAGGAAAAACGACAGGAAGGTTGCGCTGTCGCCGGCTTCATCCGGCAAACGGCGGAATGTTACGCCCGGCACTGTTGCCAGGGCTTCTTTAAATATTTTCTTGGTGCGACGCTGTATATCCAGGAAGTTATCCAGTTTACGTACCTGCGCCAGCCCTACTGCAGCATGCAGCTCGGAAATCCGGTAATTGTACCCGATAAACGGATGCAGATCCGCTCCGCGGTCAACTCCCAGATGATCATGCCCATGATCCGTATAGCCGTCACATTTAGTATAGATGTCTTTGTTATTGGTGATCACCGCACCGCCTTCTGCGCAGGTCACGGTTTTTACAAAATCGAAGGAGAAGGTACCTGCGTCTCCGATGGTGCCCAGGGCCTTGCCTTTGTAACTGGCGCCGAACGACTGACAGGCGTCTTCCAGCAGATAGAGGTTATGCTTTTTACAGATCGCCTGTAATGCATCCAGATCAGCCATCGCTCCGCACATATGCACCGGCATTACAGCCTTTGTACGCGGGGTAATAGCCGCTTCAACTGCTTTAGGGTCGAGGGTAAGGGTATCATCAACATCCACCAGTACAGGCGTTGCTCCTACAGAAAAAACAGACTCAAAGCTGGCTACGAATGTAAAGACAGGCATGATAATCTCATCCCCTGCTCCCAGGCCCAGAGCCGCCATCGCCGTTGTCAGCGCTGCTGTTCCACTGGATGCCAGTTGGGTATACTTTACATTCAGTTTATCGCAAATTGCCTGTTCAAGCTCTTTTGCTTTCCAGATGCCTTTACGCGGACCATCAAATCCGTAGCGCATCATAATCCCTGTTTCCAGTACATCGTTCACCTCTTTTCTTTCCTCGGCTCCAAATAGTTCAAATCCGGGCATAAACTGTTGATTTTAAGATATAATTTGAATGACTTGTTTTAAAATGGTGCAGCAAAGTTACTATAATCGTTGTTGCGTTACATAGGAAAAACTGTTTATCTTTTGCTAAAAATTCAACATGCGTTTTATACTGTTTCTTACCCTGTTGGGTACACTTGGCGCTATGTCGCCCCTCACCTCAATTGCCCAGCAGGGCGATCAGCAGAAAATTACCGCTCTGATGACGGCCCAGACCAATGCCTGGAATAAGGGCGACCTGGATGCCTTTATGCAAACCTACTGGCATTCCGATTCCCTCCTGTTCATCAGTAAAAACGGGGTGACATCCGGATGGCAGGCAACACTCGACCGCTACAGGAAAGCCTATCCCGATACCACCGCCATGGGAAAACTTGATTTCAAATTACTGGAATTCAAACGCCTGGCTGCTGATGTATACCTGCTCGTCGGCCACTGGCACCTGGCACGCAGCATCGGGGATCTTCAGGGCCATTTTAGTGTGATACTACGGAAAATCAAAGGGGAATGGAAGATCATTGCTGATCACAGCAGCTGATAAAAAAACCATCCCAGGACTAGGATGGCCGCTATACACCACAACATTAAAGAAGCTTACACTTCTTTAGATTAAGAAGTATGTCAGGGTTTCCGTCGGATTACGGCAGATGCCGAAATGTTTTGACTTTTTTGAAGTCGCTACATGAGAAGAATCTCAAACACTATTCCATCCCGTGAAATCAGGCTTTTAGCCATTAAAAGGAACCCCGGGCGGGGCGCACTTTCCACAAATCACTGATTCACAGTGGAAAAGAATCCCTGTTAAAAAATGTTAATCATATAGCGGCTATCATTAACATTAGATTTACAAAAACTGTGAATAATTTCTCATATTTCCCGTTTATATTCGCAGCCATAAGTGATTTTAACCCATAACCCTTGATCAACCACGAGTAATTTTAATCACCATCCTTCCGAAATCCCCATTTTAATTTTAATCGGTCCTGTTTAGAGCCCCTGTATCTATCTGTTTATTATTCATTTATCACTGGTTATGCCCGGGAAATTTATGCGTATGGCCACCGCTTTGCTGGCCCTGTTTATTTATTGCAGTTGCTCCAAAACAACCGATGTTGCTGTAAAAGCACCGGAAACAGCGAAGGTCCCCGATAGTACCATCGTTCCGGAAAACAAAGTGGACCGGACTTCCCTGTTACAGCTGGTAAACGGGCTGCGGACCCGCGGTTGCAAATGTGGTACCGACCAAATGCCTCCTGTTCCTGCCGTTACGTGGAACGGATTACTTGAAAAAGCAGCCTACGGGCACAGCAAAGACATGACGCTGCGCAATTATTTTGATCACAACAGTCCCGATGGCACCACTCCTGGCGCCCGACTGGATGCAGTAGGATATCATTGGAGTTTTTATGGAGAAAATATCGCTGCCGGCAACATGGATGAACAGGCCGTAATATTGGGCTGGCTCAGCAGTCCAAAGCACTGTCATAATATGATGGATCCCAGGTTTGCAGAATTTGGTGTAGGAAAATATGATAATAACTGGACGATGGAACTCGGCAGCAGACCCGCTTCCCGGAACTGATCAGGGAGCATCCATCTTCTTGCGCCAAGCCTTCCACACATAATACAGGAAGGCCCCCAGCGTGATAACAAACCAGGCATAAAAGAAGATCATCCGGCCCGGGGTAGATTCCTCCGGCACTGCAAATCCCAGGTAAAGACCCAGGAATACGTTACTCAACATCCAGAAAAGACCAATGAAGATGGTACGCATGATCTTTACCAGGAAATGAAACAGATCGTAATCAAGCTGGTTCGGGTCCTTTTCGGGGAGCTGTTCCGGTTCTTCTTCCATAGTTATTGTATCAATATTGCTAAGGTATACACAGTTTTGCAAGGTCTGCACTGTCGCCCCTGAAAACATTAAAATCCACAGTTGTGCGGATGCCATTAACACGGCCGATATCGCTATGCTGCCAGAAAAGCCACGCCCTGTCTGAACGGGGCCGTTCCTTCTGATAATAATGGGCAAGCCACAACGGATACCGGTCAAATTCACTGCCAAGATATGTTTCGTAAAAGTGGATGTTGGTATAGATGATCGGTTTAACCTTATATGTTTTCTCCATTTCTTCCAGCCAGATCTTCGCGGTACCCCTGATCACTGCCGGCGTTTGATTATTGCTTGTTTCAATATCCAGCACCGGAGGCAAATCACCGGATTGCAGATCCGCTACATTGCGGAAATTAATCGCCTGTTTCAACGGATCCCGGGTGGAATAAAAGAAATGATAAGCCCCCCTGATCAACCCGGCTTTACCGGCACGGTCCCAATTCTGATGAAAAGCAGCATCCTGCCTTGTTATTCCTTCAGTGGCTTTTATAAAGGCAAAGGATATACGAATATTGTCTACTTCCATCTGCCTGACAGCTTGCCAGTTGATGTCTTTCTGAAATTTGGAAACATCAATGCCATGTATCTTGTAGCTTACGGGGATATCGATACCAAATTCCTCGTACCGGACAAAATTGATGCGCTGCTCTCGCATATGCCACCATAAATAGCCGGATACAGCCAAAATAACCAATGCCACTGATATCGATATACGGATACGGGTACTTTTCACGTTGCTTCTGTTAGTTGCAGGGTCGGGGATGCCAGAGGTCAAAGATATACCTGCAACCCTGTTTTTATAGCAAGTATAGGTTATAATTTGTTTAAAGACACTACTTTTACAATGGCCAAGTGAATTTTTATGCCCGATTTTAATCTGAAAGATACCCTGAATCTCTTGTCCAAGTTCACACTGCGCCGGGGCTTAAACGCCGGTAAAGTACTTGGAAGTTACTTCGTAAGTAAATGGACCGGCAAGCCGGTACAGTGGGGGTATCCTATATCCATATCATTTGAACCTACCACCTCGTGTAACCTTCGCTGCCCGGAATGCCCCAGCGGTCTGAGGGCGTTTTCCCGCCCTACAGGGATGCTGGAACAGGACTTCTTCCGGAAAACGATCGATGAGATTTCCAAAGAGCTTTTATACCTGATCTTTTATTTTCAGGGCGAACCATATCTGAATACAGGTTTCCTTGATATGGTGAAATATGCCTCTTCCAAAGGAATATATACTGCCACCTCCACCAATGCACATTACCTGACTGATGCCAACGCTAAAAAAACGGTGGAAAGCGGATTAGATCGCCTCATCATTTCTATCGACGGCACTACCCAGGACGTATACACGCAGTATAGGATCGGCGGCCAGCTCGATAAAGTGATACAGGGTGCGAAGAATATTGTGAAATGGAAAAAAGAGCTGAAATCTTCCAAACCCTTTGTGTTTTTCCAGTTCCTGGTAGTAAAACCGAATGAACACCAGATAGAAGATATAAAAAAGCTGGCTAAAGAAATAGGCGTAGACCAGGTGAGATTTAAAACAGCGCAGGTATATGATTATGAAGAAGGCAATCGCCTTATTCCTACCATCGACAAATACTCGCGATACCACCGCAATGAAGATGGCTCCTATGCCATCAAAAACAAACTGAGTAACCACTGCTGGCGGCTCTGGCATAGCCCTGTTGTTACCTGGGACGGACTGGTTGTTCCCTGCTGCTTCGATAAAGATGCTCAGCACCGGCTTGGTAACCTGAAAAAAGAATCGTTCAAAGCCCTGTGGCATAATAAAGAGTATATCCATTTCCGTAGTCAGATCCTCGAAAGCCGGAAAAACATAGATATCTGCGCTAACTGTAGCGAGGGCACAAAAGTTTGGGGATAATTTTTCGATTCTTATTTATTGACAATCAACTAATTACTTCTTTTATAGTTAAATTACTACAAAAATAGTTTTTAAACTACAAAAATAGTATTAGTTTAGTGTCATGAAAAAGCTATCCAGGAAAGAAGAAGAACTAATGCAGGTATTATGGGACCTGAAGAAAGCATTTGTAAAAGATGCTATCGAGCACCTCCCCGATCCCAAACCACATTACAATACCATTGCCACACTCATGAAGCGGCTGGAGGAAAAAGGATATATCGGCCACCATGAATATGGTGGTTCCTATGAATATTATCCCATCATTGGTAAGGAAAGTTATAAAGACACCTTTATGAAAAAGGTGCTTAATACTTTTTTTGACAACTCCTATCTGAACCTGCTGGCATATTTCGCCAAAGAGGAGAAAATAGATGCCGCCGAAATGAAGGAGTTATTAAAGATGATTGAGAAAGATAAAAAATAACGTGTATGCCTGTACTCTTTTTATATCTTCTCCAGGCCTCCGGCGCTATGGCACTTTTCTACCTTTTCTATGTGGCTTGCTTCAGAAAGGAAACATTTTATCACTACAACCGGGTGCTGCTGTTAAGCATTTTCATCTTTTCTGCCCTGGCTCCGCTACTGCCAGTTCCCGCTATCAGCTGGAACAAGCCGGCGGCTGCTCATACAGCCAGTGCCGCACAGATTTATATTCCTGCGCATTCGCCCTCCATCGTATTCACCGAACAAGAACCTGCTGCTACTCCCTGGTGGCAGCCACTCCGTGACCATGCTGCTACCATAGTAACAGTTGCTTATTTCATGGTCGCATTCATATTGCTGCTGGTACACCTTGCCCAGTTCCTCAGGATCAGAAAACTGCTTAAATCCGGCAACGCCTATACGAAAAACGGCATCCGCTATGTGCAGGTGGCTGGTCTATATACACCCTTCTCTTTTATACGCACCATTTTCTTTGATCCTAACGCCCACGACCATACGGAGTTAAATCATGTACTGAAGCATGAAGAAGCGCATGTACACCAGCTCCACTCTGCTGATGTATTGCTGGCCGGGTTATATTGCTGCTTTTGCTGGATAAACCCCATTGCCTGGTGGTGCAAAAGAGCGATGCAGCTAAACCTTGAATTCCTGGCCGACGATGCTACTGTTAAAGGGTCCGATGCCCCGATGGAATATCAGTACAGCATTCTGAAGATGGGCATTATTCCTCCGAAAACCATCAGATTGGTAAATCATTTCAGCAGATCATTCATTAAAAACAGAATACTCATGATGAACAAAAACCAGTCTTCTCAAGGGCGCACCTGGCGGTACCTGCTGCTGGCGCCAGCTCTTGCTCTGAGCGTAAGCCTTTTGTCCGCCACCTCTCCTTCCGCCCCCGCCAATAACGGCACCAAATACCTGGTTACAGAAAATGGTACTACTTATGGCGTTGTAACCAGATTCACTGCCGACACGGATTTCGACAAAATGAAAGAGCTACTGGCCAAAGAAGGCATAGCGCTTACTATCCCCACGCTGAAAAGAAATACTGCAGGGGAAATCACGGCCATTAGATTCGAACTATCCTACGCAAAGGGAAAATTAAGCGAGGGAGTAGACGAAGACCCGAATGCCAAACCCATGGCTACATTCTTCTTCTACAGGGGCAGTAAAGAAGGGGGAATTGGCATCACCCCTAAAAAGCAATGCCCACAAAGCCTGATAGAAATAGCGGTCAACGAAAGCGCTGGCGCTGTTAAGGGAATCACCACCGATACCGCCTATCTGAACCGCTTTCCGGGTGGCGCAACCGCATTCTCAAAGGCGATGAGCAGACAACTGATATATCCCAGGGAATGCCAGGAAAACAACAAACAGGGATTGGTTGCATTACAGTACAGGATCGCTCCTGATGGAGCCATAAGAGATATAGAATCCCTGTGGGGACCAGATAAAAAACTGTTTGAAGAAGTGAAACGCTCTTTGGGAACATTGCCGGCATTCAAACCGGATCCGGCCGGAAAAACAGCTATCGTAACATACCGGGTTGGGTTTGTGCTACGGGACAAAGATGATAAAATGTCCGATTTTATCGGGATGGACGATGCGGACCTGATCGTTGTGGGGTACGGCGCGAAGTAACCTATTCCGCCGCCGCTGCCGCTTTCTTCTTCCGACGGTTTTTGGTGACCTTGTTAAACAGGTTTATCCCCAACTGAACACCAATAAATTCAAGTGCTGTCATTAATGCCCCGGTAGCAAAATTCTTAAATTTACCACTTCCCCAAACCATCTTAGCCACATTCATGGCTATGTTGAAGGTATTGCTATGTTTGGCGCTGCCGGGGATGACAGCATTGAGCGCCATTTTTTTGTAATTGTCCTTGAAGTATTCTACCCGGTCGCCCATCTCCTGCTCCAGCTGCCGCGAACGCATCTTTAAACGGGCGATTTCCAGGTCCAGCGTTTCAAAGCTGTTTATTTTTCCTTTACGCATGTGTAAACCTATTTCATGGATTATCCTCTTGCAGTATTTTCAGTGGCCTCCTCATCAGGAACGTAACCAGGTTCTTCCGGGGCCTGCTTTTGCGCCGATTTAGGTTGGGGCTGGTATTGGTTATGGATATGCCCGGAGCGTTCATCCGCCTCTGTTATTTCATCTACCAGTTCTGAAATCAGCAACCTTGCGAGCGGCCGTTGTATCAACTGCTTGCGAAATAACAGGATAATAAGAAACAGTACCACAAATAACCCTGCGGCACAGCTGAAACCAATAGTAAAGCTGCCGGTCATTTCTCCGATCCAGAAGCCCACCACCATCCCAAGAAACACTATCACAAAAAAGAACAGCAGGAAAGCCATCGTAAGGGAAAAAAACAATCCCAATGCCTTCGATAACTTTCCTGCTGCCTGGAGCTTAATCAGGTCCAGTCTGGTTTCCAGGTACTCCCTGGCTACTTTTCCCGTTTGTGAAAAATAGTTGCTGAAATTATCTTCCATGCAAAATGATTTATTCAAAAGGGGTTATGCCAACTCATTCTCTAACTCATCATGAAACTGATCCTTCCTCTTTCTCCATTTTGCTTTCAGCTTTTCAGACTGGTCTTTGAATTTTTCTACCAGTTCATCTTTCTTGTCTGAATTCAGGAAATACCCCACAGCCACGCCAACTGCTGCTCCTACGATAAATGAAACCACGGCTTTTGAACTTCTACTCATAACTAAGGTTTTTTAAGATGAAATAAATCAGGTTTTCTTTTTTAGGTAACAGTGGTTCAACAAACATTATTCCATAAATGAACTTTAATTGAAATATTGCCAGTTTCCCCGCAATAAGAACAAGCCGCCTGTCAATTTGTTCAACAATTCCTGTCTCTCTGCCGGTCTGCTTTTTGACAAGTCAACTAATTGCACGATATTATATACTATGAGTTATTTAGATACTGATCGCCTGAAGCAAACTGGCTTTCTTCTCCTTATTCTGTTCCTGGCAGTTTTGCTGTTCCTGGAAATGTATACCTACTTTCCCGGCTTCCTTGGCGCCGTCACCCTTTATGTTATCTGCCGTAAATGGATGTTCCGGCTGGTGGAAGAATGGCGCTGGAAAAACAGTCTTGCTGCCGCCTTGCTGATGGCACTTTCCTTCATCATCATCCTCGTTCCTGTAGGTATGCTGGTAAATATGCTCAGCACTAAAATAGCCTATGCGGCCAGTCATTCTGCGGAACTGATCAACAACTTAAAGCAGGCCAACGCACAACTCGAAGAACATTTGGGATTTGGCGTACTTACCCCCGAACGATTGAAAAAACTGCAGGAAAATATCACTTCTTTTCTACCCGGTTTCCTGGGCGCCACTTTCAATACACTGACTTCTGTTGCGCTCATGTATTTTGTGCTCTATTTCATGCTAACGAACGCCCGCAGGATGGAAGCTGCTTTATATGAATACATTCCTTTGAAAGACAGTAACGTAGACCGATTGGGTAAAGAGTTCAACACTTTGGTAATTGCAAATGCTGTTGGTATCCCACTGATTGCTGTTGTTCAGGGCATTGTGGCGCTTATCGGTTATCTTATATTCGGTGTGCCCCAGCCGGTATTCTGGTTTGTCGTAACCTGCTTTACGGCCATGCTGCCGGTAATAGGCGCTGCTGCTGTTTATGTGCCGATGGGGGTTTATCTCCTCGCTTCCGGGAATACCTGGCAGGGAATTGCGATCCTCGTATACGGGTTTGGAATAGTGGGTACTTCAGATAATATCACCCGACTGTTACTGAATAAGAAAATTGCTGATGTACATCCTCTGGTCACCATCATCGGCGTCATTATCGGGGTAAGCCTGTTCGGCTTTATCGGACTTATTTTCGGCCCGTTGCTTATATCCATGTTTATATTGCTGTTGGATATTTACGGGAATGAATTTATGGTAAAGAGACGGGAAGTGCCCGGATATCCTCTTTCTCCCGGTCGCGGCGAAGGCTCCCGGAATCTGCCAGGGTTAAAGTAATCAGCGGTAATAGTTATTTTCTGCTATATAGTTAATGACAGTATCCGGCACCATATAACGCACCGATTTACCATCCTTAATCCATTTACGGATATCCGTTGCTGAAATATCCAGCATCGGAGCATCCAGTATTTCCATCTTTGCACCAAAAGTATCTGTTATTTCATGCCCCGGGCGGCGATATACATAAATGGGATAGTTCTTTACAATATGTGCATAGTTTTTCCAGCGCGGGAGATTCTGAAAACTATCGCTTCCCATAATGATAGCAAACTCCTGTGTTGGAAATTTCTCACCCAGGTAGGCAAGTGTATCCACCGTATAGGAGGGCCTTGGAAGGGAAAATTCGATATTGCTGGCACGCAATCTGGGCTCATCCTTAATGGCCAGCTCCACCAGGTGAAAACGGTCGTGCTCATTCAACAGCGCGGATTGTGGTTTCAGGGGATTGTGCGGTGATACTACCAGCCAGACTTTATCAAGATCAGTATTGTGCGCAACGTAATTGGCAATGATCAGATGCCCTGTATGTATAGGATTAAAAGACCCAAAATATAAGCCTATTTTCATGATTTCGACGTATAAATTGCCTGCAGCGGCTTCAGTAATACGTGTAAAAATAGGTATTTATAGCATTAACAATACAATAAGGCTCATTCCAATGGTTTAAACTGCTCAAATACCTGTCCGCACGACTTACAAAAATGTATCGCCCGGCAAAGCGTTGAGCCGAACGGGGAACGCAGGTAGGTTTCCTTACTGCCGCAATGCGGGCAGGGCACATGTAACAGTATCTCCTGGTTCAATCCTTCCGAAAGCTTCTCCGGAGGCGCGATACCGAAGTTCTTCAGCTTTTCTTTGGCCGCAGGTGTCAGGCGGTTACTCTGCCAATGCACGGCTTTATCCACTTCTACGTGCACGGCTATCCCAAGCTCTTTTTCCAGGACAGTTTTGATATTTTGCCGGATATAGCTCACCGCAGGGCAGGCTGCAAACGTAGGTATCATTTTCACCTGCACGGAATCTGTTTCCAGCTTCACGTCAGTGATCATTCCCAGGTCAACTACACTTAGAACAGGTATTTCCGGGTCCATCACATGGTTCAGCGATTCATAAACACTATCTATGGTAATGGTTTGAGACATGATATTACCAACCGGCCTCCGTATCCAGATTAAAAACTTCACTCATTTCTGTCAGTAATGGCTGCAGATAAGGAGTATGAAACCCCTGCCGGCCCCCATACACCGGGGCAATAGTGCTTATCTCCGGCAAATTCAGCGAAGCCTGTACCAGCACAGGGTAGATCCTGTCGAGCCAGCGCTCATATAATACAGCCTCTCCGGGATACACGTTATCTGCGATCAATGTTGTTTCATATGTCAGCGATGGTTCAAATATCCCCGCAGCCAGGTGAATAGTGTGGTTTAATGCCTGCTGCATACGGGCAAAACTCTCTTCTCCCGCCCGGCACAACTGTAATATCCAGGCATCTGCATGCAGGGTATGATACTTCAGCTCTCCTTTTATTTTTCTGCTCAACATCCGGAATGACTCAAAACTGCTCTCCTGCAAACTTTCGTAACGAACCGTTTCCGCCTGGTCGAACAGGAAATGCCGCATCAGGCTGAAATCATATTCTCCGTTAGGCATTTCCACCAGTTGAGAACATTTAAACGCCTTCTCCGGCCGGAGGAATGCAAAATGATCCGGGTCTTCCCCTCCCAGCTCCTCATGATAAATCCTGTACAATGCCCACGCATGCCCTATTTTGTCTTGCGCCATAGATGAAAAGGCAATATCCTCTTCCATCACCGGGCCTAATCCGGTCCATTCCGAGTTCCGGTGTCCCAGGATCAGCTCATCATCTGCCATTTTTATGATCAGGTCTTTTAATGCTTCGTTATTCATCATTTGGATTGCTTGAATTTATTGATCTTCTCCATTACCTTAAACCCGCTGGCATCACGATAAGTCTTATCCGCATTGTTGGCAAACATATCTTCATCTTCCACATCAAATGCCAGTATATCTGCACTTTTTACGACCCAGAGATTAACACATTTCTTCCGGCGGGCAAATTGTTCCTTGGCAAAAACAAGCGCCAGTTGCGGATCAGGGGCATGCACACATCCTACATGTTCGTGATGCGCCCCTCTTTTTTCCTGATGGAATACTTCGTAAATATTCCAGTTTTCCCCTTCTTCCACCCGTACTACTTCTCCCGCTGATCCCAGTTTTAACCGGTTAATGCGGGGGTCTAATGAATCGTTCGACATGAATTACAGAAAGATTTTAAATCGAAAAAAATAGGTCTTATGCCACCGGGAGTGCCCGTTTTTCAGTTGGTTTCATTAATGCCTTACGTACCCAGCGGCCCTGTTCTTCCGCCCATTTGCGTACCTGTATACGCTCTGCATTACAAGGGCCTCCGCCATTGATTACACGGAAAAACTCATCCCAATCCGGATCTGTATATTCCCAGCGGCCAGTTTCCGGGTTTTTCTTCAGCGCAGGATCCGGCAATGTAAGCCCCAGCTCCCATACTTTAGGTACATAGGTATCCAGAAACTGATTTCTCATATCATCGTTACTGGCCATTTTCACTTTCCATTGCATCAGCTTTTCACTATGAAGGGAGTTTTTATCCGGTGGGCCGAAGAAGTGCATAATCGGTTGCCACCATCTGTTAAGGGCGTCCTGCAGCATGGCTTTTTGTGCGGGTGTTCCGATAGCCAGTTCAATGAATGCATCATGCCCCTGTTTGAGGTGAAAACTTTCCTCATAACAGATCCGCTCCAGTGCCCTGCAATATGGCCCATAAGACCCCTTCGCATTAGCGACCTGGTTCACAATAGCAGCAGCATCAATGAGAAAGCCGATCACTGCCACATCTGCCCAGGTTTCTGCCGGATAGTTAAAAACATTGGAATATTTGGATTTGCCACTCAGCAGGTCGTTGATCATGGCCTCCCGGGATTTACCCAGGGTTTCTGCTGCATTGTAAAGCAACTGCCCATGCCCTATTTCGTCCTGTACTTTGGCAATAAGCGCCAGCTTTCGCTTGAAACCCGGTGCCCGGGTAATCCAGGTTCCTTCCGGTAAGGCACCAATTACTTCAGAGTGTGCGTGCTGCTCGATCAGACGTATCAGTTGCCGGCGATATTCGGCCGGCATCCAGTCGCCAGGCTCTATCTTTTCTCCCCTGGCAATACGCTCTTCAAAAGCAGCCAGCTTCTCAGGTTCATCATGCTGTTGTTCTTCTTTCAGCTGTTTCCTGTTGGGTTCATCAAATATATATCCACCGCCGTACATATGCGATTGTTTTGGTTGCTAGTAAATTACGGAAAAAAGACCGTTCTGAAAGGAAATGATTGTAAAAACCATCTTCGCAAATGTTATAGAATCGCCAAATTTTCAGGCCCTGAAACAAGTAGTTGGTCATTACATTAATTTTATCGGTGTCTTTTCTTCCAATGCTATCAACTCCTGCCATATTGTGTTTACTGTTGCTGCCTCCGGGGCATAAACATGCTCACGCAAAAAGAATGGCTTCCAAACCGGTTACCGTGATCGAGCTGAATTTTGAAGAACGACAAAATCCGGCTGCCGCCCTTTGCGATACCATTTATTATGATCCGGCAAGAAAACTACAGTGGGATGATTTTCAGGCGAAACCATCGCCATATGGGCCCAGCGCCGCTGTGTCTTACACGAGCTTTGCCTACGAAGGCAATAGCCTCCTCGTACACGATACCCTGCGCATTACGCTTCACCTTCAGGTGTTCTTTATTAAAAGTGCTTCCTGGGTCAGACCGGATGCCCGGAACAGCTATGCCCTCGCACACGAACAGTTGCATTTTGATATTACCCGCCTCGTAGTGGAACGCTTCAAACAAAAATTGCGGCAAACAGCCCTCAACCGCGACGACTACGACAGCATCATTCAATACCAATATCTGCAATCATTCCGGGAAATGAACCGGCTTCAATACCGCTTCGATCAGGAAACCAATCATGGACTTAATGCCGTCGAACAGATCCGCTGGCGCGATAAGGTAAATATAGGACTGAAAAATAATGGTGCCCTTCCGGAAGAATTAGGTATTGAGGGAAATATGATAATACGTTAATTTTATTCCTGCTAAATAATAGTTTCCCGCGGGTATTATTTCTAAAAAGAATTTATGCGACCAAACTTTCTCATTAAAACACTGATTGCCAGTATATTTGCGGCATTTTTACTATCCTCCTGCAAAAAAGGTAACACTACTGCCCCCGATCGCTCAGGCGGTGGTGGCAATGGTTCCAACCCTTCCGCAAAAACAATCAACGATAGTATCTTTTTCATTACGAAAGACATTTATCTGTGGACAGACGCTCTTCCGGATTCTGCCACTTTTAAACCTGACAGTTATCAGAGTACGAATGCTATGTTTGAAGCACTCAAACAATATAAACGTAACAGTAACGGTGGCCAGCTAGACAGATACAGTTTCCTGGACGATGGTACTACCTCCAGAGTGCTCCAGGGCCAGGCCGGCGACATGGGCTTTGAAGTGGGCTACCAGACTTATACAACCCTGTACGTCATATATGTTTACCCTGGCTCCCCTGCAGATAAAGCCGGTATCCAGCGAGGCTGGCAGCTGACTGCCGTAAATGGCACCACCAGCTTCAATTATGACGATGCTACCAATACCCTGCTCAACAATGCCTTCGGTAGTCAAAGCGCTACCTTTGGTTTCCGCAAGCCGGACAATACCACCATGCAGGTAACCCTCAATGCCACTAATTACAAGCTGAATCCTATTTTATACACGAAGTTGTTCGACTTTAACGGCAATAAGGTCGGCTACTTTGTTTTCAACAATTTTGTGGCACTGAATGATGTGCAGGCCCAGTTCGACTCTACCTTCAACGCCTGGGAGAAAGCCGGCGTACAACAGGTGATAGTAGATCTCCGGTACAACGGTGGTGGTATGATAGAAACGGCCGAATATCTCGCCAACAAACTGGTTCCGGCTGCAAAGACCAATACACAAATGTATTCCCAGTATTTCAATAACAACGTATCGAATAAAACATTCAGCAGCTATTTCCAGAATATGAGAGCTGTTCCCAACTACCCTACCTATAACTGGACAGACATCTTCTACAATGAAGCGACTACTTATAAAACTACCAACTTCCAGAAATCCGGAGGTTTGGCGCTGAATAAACTTAGCTTCCTTGTTACCAGAAGCACGGTTTCTGCCAGCGAACTGCTGTATAATGTACTGAAGCCTTCCATGAGCCCTCGCCTGGTCGGAGACTCCACCTATGGTAAGCCTGTTGGGTTTATCAATATTACCTTCGGGCAGTACGACATGTACGCAGTCAGCTTCCAGACAAAGAACGCCGCCGGAGAAGGGGATTATTTTGCCGGACTTCCTCCTCAAATCAAAGCACTGGATGATTACTCTATGAACTGGGGCGACTTTAATGATCCGCTGCTGAGAGCTGCGCTCACCGACATGGGAGTGCCTGCAACAGCCCTTGGCCGTATGGCAATGGCACGTACCAACACCCTCGCACGGGCAGGTGTAAACCATTTGTCATCGAATCGGTTCAAAGGAATGATCCAGAGAATTAAGCGATAGAAAATAAGCAATAAGACGAAGGCCATGGCGGATGAAATTATTCGCCATGGCCTTCGTCTTATTGCTTATTTCTTAATTCATGGTTCTTACGCTACTGAATTTATTCTCTGGCATCTCGCTATCCAGTTTCCTGATCAGCTCCAGGATAGTTTGCACAGAATGGAAATAAAAGGAATGATTGATCCGTGAGTACTCGTCTGTTACTTTGTGATAGTCCGGATGGTCTTCCACGCCGAAATAAAGAAATGGAATTTTTTGCCTGAAAAACTCGTATTGATCACTTTGCCGGGTCCAGTCATCTATGCCACTTTCCGGTTTATCGTGTCCGGCAATGAGCTTAATATTGCTGTGGGCAGCTATATCATCAATATATTTTTTCAGATCCGGGAATTGATAGGTACCACATACATAGAGCTCATTTTTATCGTTGTGAGCGATCATGTCCATGTTAATGTTCTGGCGGATTTGCGTAATGGGAATGGGCGGCTGCTGAACAAATGCTTTCGCTCCCTGTAGTCCTTCTTCCTCCCCATCAAATGCAACAAAAATGAGGGTATAGCGGGGTGGATGTTTTTTAAACCAGGCCGCCATGGCTAACAGCCCGGCCACACCAGACGCGTTATCATCGGCGCCGTTATAGATAGAATCTGCCCCATTTGCGCCTGTCTGGATGCCAAGATGATCGTAGTGGGCAGATATCACTATTGCTGTACTAAGTTGTCCGTGAATGTAGCCAAAAAGGTTAGTGCCCATTACGTTTTTTTCTCTTTCCTGAAAATAAAAGGGGTATTCGTAAGTATCATGGTAGGCAGCTATCCCGATTTCTTTGAACCGGTTGATGATATAGAACTGCGCCATCCGGTTGCCGCGGGTGCCCGTTTTTCTGCCTTCAAATTTGTTGGCCGAAAGGGTTTGCAGGTCCTTCATCAGCTGAGAAGAATCCACCTGGGCCTGTGCAATTACCGGCAGCATCAGTAGGAAACAAAAGCAGTTGCGAAGCAATTTCATAAACATTGCATTTATGGTTAACTATACCTGCAATGTACAAGATATTATCTGAAGATATGAAACACTATAAAACTGCAGATATACGCCAGTCCTGTCATATACGTCAGCTGAATCAGCGGGAATTTCCATGATTTAGTTTCGCGTTTCACGATGGCCATGGTGCTCATACACTGCATCGCAAATGCATAGAAGATCATCAGCGATAAGCCGGAAGCCAATGTATATACCGGCGCTCCATCGGGCCAGGTAGCCGACGACAGTTTTTCCCTGAGTGTGGCATTGTTATTCTCAGGA
Organism: Chitinophaga sp. 180180018-3; assembly: GCF_037893185.1. Classification (NCBI taxonomy): domain Bacteria; kingdom Pseudomonadati; phylum Bacteroidota; class Chitinophagia; order Chitinophagales; family Chitinophagaceae; genus Chitinophaga; species Chitinophaga sp. 180180018-3. The sequence continues at coordinate 7,418,397 of NZ_CP140772.1, forward strand.
TTTTCCCCCACACTGTAAAGTGTGGCCATAGTACCTACAAATACTTCACGGGCTGCAAAAGAAGTGATCAGTGCAATACCGATTTTCCAGTCGAAACCCAGCGGGCGTATCACCGGTTCAATCGTATGCCCGAGCATACCGGCATATGAATGGGTTAAGCGGGCCGATTGATATTCCTTATTCAGTGCTGCCAGCTCCGGCGATCCGGGAGCAGCCTGGGCAATCAACGGTTCATATTTTTCATGCAGTGGTTTCATCCTGCTGGCAGGCCCATAGGAAGCAAGAAACCAGAGAATTACCGAGATAACAACAATTACTTTACCTGCATCCTTCACAAAGATCTTTGCCTTCTCCACCATGGTTGTACCAACATTAGCCCAACGTGGCGAGCGGTAAACCGGGAGCTCCATGATGAAATAGCTCTTTTCCTTTATTTTCAGGAAGAGTTTCATGATAGCAGCGATACAGATCGCCATGAAAAATCCCAGAAGATAAAGGCCCATCATGGCAAGCCCCTGTAATCCGAGAATGCCGAAGAGGCGTTTATCCGGCACTATCAGCGCAATCATCATGGTATAGATGGGTAGCCTGGCCGAGCAACTCATCAGTGGGGTTACCAGTATCGTTATTAATCTTTCTTTCTTGTTTTCGATTGTCCGGGTAGCCATGATTGCCGGCACCGCGCAGGCAACACCACTGATCAATGGCATCACCGATTTCCCGTTCAGGCCAACCTGTCGCATCAGGCGATCCGTGAGGAAGCTGATTCTTGCCATATAACCGGTATCTTCCAAAATGGTAATCAATCCAAACAGGATCATGATCTGCGGCACAAAAACGGCAAATCCGCTGACCCCGGCCAGGATACCATTGATAAAGAAATCGGTTACCTTGTTATCCGGCAATATACTACTGAGCCATCCACTCAGCGCTCCAAAACCGCCTTCAATCCAACTCATAGGGTAGGATGCCAGCCAGAATATACTCTGAAATAAGAGGAACATTACAACCAGCAAAATCACATACCCCCAGAAACGATGCAATAGCAGATCGTCAATTTTTTCTGAACGCAGCTGCTTCTGCAGGGGATCAGTTTCCACTACCGTCGCTTTCATGATATGCTTGATACGGGCATATCGCTGCATGATTTCTTCCGCCTGTAGCTTGGTTTTGTTAAACTGGTTGGCTTCCAGGGCATGCCGGATCGCGCTCTTCTGGCCCTGATCGATAAATCCGAGGTCATCAACGTTAACGGCTATATGAAGAGCACCATAGTCGCTTTTTACAGGGACTGTTTTCTTCACTTCATCGATCACTTCTTTAGCGAGGGCGTTATTATTGATAAAGTCTCTGGACGGCGTGCTGTACTGCGAGCGCAGCGACAGGTCAATCACCTTTTTTATTTCATTCACCCCCTTATTCTTGCGAGGGTTAATGGCAACCACAGGCACTCCCAGCTCCCGTTCCAGGCCGTCGAGATCTATCTCCACTCCTTTCTTGCGGGCAATATCCATCATCGTAAGGCCGATGATCACCGGAATCCTCAGGTCGATGATCTGAGAGCAGAAAAGCAGATTACGTTTGAGGTTGGAGGCATCCGCCACGATGATCACCAGGCGGGGGGTATCTTCATTATTTTGATTGATGAGCACATCATACGTCACATATTCATCCGCACTTTTAGGATAGAGACTATAAGTACCTGGCAGGTCTATAATATTCGTACTTACTCCCGGAGCGATCTGGGCCGTTCCGGTTTTCTTGTCTACCGTAACTCCCGGAAAATTGCCCACTTTCTGATTTAAGCCCGTGAGTGCATTAAAAAGGGAACTTTTACCACTATTCGGATTACCTACCAGTGCGATGTTTATGGGAGCCTGCATTCCTTATCTTATCCTGTTTTTTAATATTATATGCCTCAATACGCAAATTTAAACATTAATCAGGCTGTGGAATGATCCAATCAGGAAAATCTTGATAGTCTTTAACTTTTTAGTCTTTAGGAAAACGCAGCGGAGATCACAATATTAACTTACTTGTGATCTCCGCTGCGTTTTCCTAAAGACTAAAAGCTAAGGGCTAACTGAACATATTGAGAACAGAGTATCCGAGTATTGATATTCCGTCTTTCATTGGCGCCTTTCCTTGTGGGCAGGCCTGAGCTACCGGCCCTTTATAACGATACCCGTTGGCAGAACTGTCTGTTTTTTCCTTTTCAGGGGTATTTTGAAGCTTTTTCTGCTGAGTAGAGTCTTCTTTTTTGGATTTATCGGATTGTTCATTTGCGCCGTCGGGAGTCATTTTCAATATCACCCTACCAGGCTCATCATTATCATCGTCGTTATCATCAGCATCATCATGGCGGTAACGACTGAAGTCATAATTGTTGTATACTTCCTGATCTACTTCGATGTTTTTGCCGACCGGCACTCTTATGGTTACCGTTACCCTTTGGCCCCGGTACTTAGAGTCCCGGGGGAGTGTAAATCCCTCCGGCAGGTATAATATTGAATCCTGTTGTTTGATGTTGAACTCAATATCATGCGCCAGGGTCTGGGCTTTGGTGATGTTACGCCCCCGTGAGTATTTGGTTACATCAACGGAGAAACTATCGTTCGGGCTCTTTTCAATCCTCACCCGGATATAATTGATCAGGATGGTATCATCAGCAATCAGCAGGTGGTTATCGAAGAAATCGAATTCGTCGGAGCCGATATCAGCAAGCATTCCTGGTGCACGCTTCACTATCAGTTTACCTTTCGCGGGCTGCTGCAGAGTTACGTTCTGAGTTTCACTGGCTGGTCTTCTGAAATCCCGCACGAACGACACAGTAACGGCAGCAGCAAGGGCAACACCCAGTAACCAGAGGAAAGTCAGCGTATATCCGGCATAACGGTTGGTTTCCTTCACCCCGGTGAGCTTACGGATAATAAATATCAGCAATGCTACAATGGGAATCCCGATCAGCAGGCCAATAGCAGGCCAGATCAGCACTGTCTGCAGTGTTCCGTCCAGTAACAGATTTTTAATGGGATAAAGGGCCGCGGAGGAAACTGCAATGGCTATACCGGTTACGAGGAAAACGATCAGCATCACTACAGAAAAGAAATAGAAGAACCCTTTGGTAACAGCTACCAGCACTTGTCCGAGACCATTTGCAAGGTTTACAAAAAAGCGCTCGATATCGCTACCTACCTGCCTGCCGCGGCCCTGCGAAAAATTTCGGATATCATCTCCTACATTTTTCACCTGACCTTTCATGTGATTCAATTCTTCCTGTATGGTTGCCTTGATGTTATTCAGGTCCACCTTTTCTCCCCTCATTTCCAGCTTTTCAGCTGCAGTATCGGCGGAAGGAGTGGCAATCCAGAGGATAAAGTATACCAGCACGCCGGTACCAAAACCTCCGATGGCCAGGAGAGCAAAGATGATACGGAATATTACAGGATCGATGTTGAAATACGCACCCAAACCGCTACATACCCCACTTAATACCTTGTTATCCGGATCGCGGTACAGACGTTTACGCGGGCGGGAGAAAATCTTCTCTTCAGCAGCTGCGGCGTTTTGCTGCCAGGAGCTTTCGCCGGGGGCATCATCAAATTGTTCAGGAGTTCCCATGGAGGCCTTTACATGTTGCACATCTTCGTCAGTAATACAATGTGCTCCTTTTTTCAGCTTATCCTGGAATAATTCGGCGATACGACTTTCGATATCAGACACAATTTCATCCCCTCCCTCTTCTTTCGAAAAGTACTTTTTCAGGCTGGCGAGATACTGACTAAGTATCTCGTACGCGCTATCCTCAATGGGAATAAGGCGCCCCGACAGGTTTATGTTGATAATTTTTTTCATCTCGTTGTCTTTTTTAGGTTTCAGGTAAATAAGTCCCGTTAAAGGGGGGTACTATTTTGTGTTAATTGATGTACGGCATTGGCCAGTTCATTCCAGGTAGTCTCCAGCACTTTATAGAAAGCCTCCCCTTTCTCCGTCATGGAGAAGTATTTTCGTGGAGGACCTGAACTACTTTCTACCCATCTGTATGTCAGCAATTCCGCATTTTTTAATCTTGTTAATAAAGGATAAAGGGTTCCCTCCAGAATATCCAGTTTTGCTTCCTTCATTTTTTCTATGATATCTGATGGGTAAGCTTCTCCTTGCTTAATGATGGACAGTATGCAGAATTCCAGCACACCCTTCCTCATCTGCGATTGTGTGTTATCAATATTCATGGCAAGTGAGCTTTAATTTCTAAATGGTGGTTTCTGATCAGTTAATTAAAGTGTTATAGCTATTCTTTCAACTTTACGATACAAAAATAGGGATTATTTACTACTATGCAATACACAATACCATAGAAAGCAAAATAACTTGTTTTGAATATTACCCTTTTCAAACAGAAAAACCCTGTACAGTAAGGGATTTAAATCAGATTTTGCAGAAAATGAGCGGGGCCTAAAATATGACAAACGGATTTAAAATCTGACAAACGGCAACAACGGATCTGTTCGCATTTGCTGATAATTTGCTTTAACATTTTTTTAATTGGGTGGAGTCATCAATTATGAACTCCCGTTTTTACATTTGTATGAGCGCATACTACACATGAAGAAAATTATCGGCATATTCCTGTTGGCACTGATGGTGTCGCAACTGCTTCCAATCAAGGAAGTAGGCAGGCTGCTGTTTAATAATCAGATTGTGGAAGAACACCCGGTAGATTGTGGCGGGGACCATATGAAAATGGTGAAGGATTTCAGGATCTGTAAACAGTTTGATGAAATTCAATTCAGCCCGATACTGATATCAGGTATTTTACAATGCCATTTAATGGAAGATATTCCCGCTAACCCTGCTCAGGAAATACACGCTCCCCCTCCCAATATGCACATAGCATAATCGTTTTGCAGTTGTTGTATCAACTGTAGTCATTTCTTTTTACTTATTGAATTTATCACTCAACGACTGTCAGGCGCCGCGTGTCTATTCGAATGACACATTATTCCGGTACCAGCAGGCAGTACTATTCTATCAATGTTGCTTCAGCGATAGTGGCTTAATGCTACTGTCCGGAAGTGCGATCCCTTAGTGGAAAAGCAAATTTTTATGAACAAGCAAACATCCTTATTCTCCAATATAAAAGGCGATTTTTCTGCCGGCCTGGTTGTATTCCTTATCGCTGTGCCACTGTGCCTGGGCATTGCGCTCGCATCTGGTGCACCATTATTTGCCGGTATGATCTCCGGTATAGTAGGCGGCCTGGTGATAGGCTTTCTGAGTGGCTCCCAATTGAGCGTAAGCGGACCAGCAGCGGGTCTTACTGCAGTAGTGCTGGTAGCTATTACCAAACTGGGCGGATTCGAAATATTCCTGCTCAGCGCGGTGATTGCCGGTGCCCTGCAACTGATACTCGGTCTTGCTAAAGCCGGAACTGTGGCCAATTATTTTCCAAGCAATGTAATTACGGGCATGCTTACCGCCATCGGCGTTATCATTATCCTGAAACAATTACCGCATGCCTTTGGCTATGATGCCAACGCAGAAGGGAATATCACCTTTTTCCAGGTAGACGGCGATAATACTTTCAGTGCTTTGCTCTCTGCTGTAAATCATATTAGCCTGGGTGCCACCCTGATTACCATCATATCCATTTTCATTATTCTGTACTGGAGCAAGATCCCGAAACTTAATGTAGTGCCGGCACCACTGGTAGCCGTTCTTACCGGAATACTGCTGAACAGCCTGTTTTCCGGCAGTGCGTTGCTGGCACTGGGATCTAAACACCTGGTATCATTGCCGGTTCCCAGTAGTTTTAATGATTTTATCCACCAGTTCACCTTCCCTGATTTTACGGCTATAGGTAACAAAGAGGTCTGGATTACCGCTGTAACCATTGCCATTGTAGCATCTGTGGAAACGCTGCTGAACGTAGAGGCAACAGACAAACTGGATCCGATGAAACGGTATACCTCTCCCAACCGCGAGCTTAAAGCACAGGGAATAGGTAACATGGTCAGCGGGCTGATTGGAGGATTGCCGATTACATCTGTTATCGTGCGTTCCAGCGCCAACATTAATGCCGGCGGTAAAACCAAGATGGCTACCATGGTACATGGCGCGCTGTTACTGATATGCGCGGCGCTTATACCGGGGCTACTGAATAAAATTCCTTTGGCGACACTGGCTGCCGTGTTGCTCGTAACCGGTTATAAACTGTGTAAATTTTCCATCTTCCAGGGCATGTTCAAAAACGGGAAATATCAATGGGTACCTTTCCTTGTTACCGTAATCGCCATCGTGTTTACCGACCTGTTGATTGGTATCGCCCTCGGTATGGTGGTAAGTGTGCTGGCCATTTTACGCGGTAATATGAAAAGCTCGTATTATTTCCGCAAGGAAAAATACCATAATGGTGATAGTATCAGGCTGGAACTCGCGCAGGAAGTGTCATTCCTCAATAAAGCATCCATTTTGCTGACACTCGATCATATACCGGAAAATATCACCCTGGTGATAGACGCACATAAAACTGCATATATCGATTTCGATGTCTTGCAAACGATTCGCGAATTCAAAGATATTAAAGCGCCTCAGAAAAATATTAACGTTATTCTGACAGGATTTAAACCTGTGTACAACATACAAAATACTCCGGACCTGAGCCAGGAAGAGCAAACGAGGCTAAGCGCTGCCCACGTACACACTATTTCATCTGGAAATCATCGGGAATTATTGAAAGAATTACAATTAAACTAAAAGATGGGCAACAGCCCTGTTAGCGATGTTAGAAGTTACAGGAAACCATGCTTTTTCTAAATCCTAAAAAATGGCAATCATGAAAACACTCAATAAAATATCCCAGGCTAACCTTACTCCAGGAAAAGCGCTGGAATTACTGAAAGCAGGCAATGCCCGTTTCATTGACAATCTGCGCCTGAACCGCAACCTGCTGCAAATGATCAATGATACCAGCGATGGGCAATGGCCAATGGCGGCCATTGTCAGCTGCATGGACTCCCGCACGTCAGCAGAACTGATATTTGATCAGGGCCTGGGCGATATATTCAGTATTCGTTTAGCCGGTGCCGTTATCTCAGATAATGTGCTGGGTAGCCTGGAATATGCCTGCAAAATTGCTGGTTCCAAATTCATTGTTGTATTGGGCCATACGAAATGCGGCGCCATTAAAGGAGCTTGCGACGCCATAGAGCTCGGTAATCTTACCGGTTTACTGAATAAAATAGCTCCTGCTGTTTTTGCAGAAAAAACCGTGACAGAAGAACGGCACTCTCACAACAACGAGTTTGTCGAAAAAGTCAACAACATACATGTGGAACGCTCTGTACAAGCGATCATGGAACAAAGCAAAATTCTCCGTGAAATGATCCTGGCTGGTGAGGTAGGCATTGTTGGGGCTGTATACGATGTAGAAACCGGTATCGTGAGCTTCATGGAGCATACGCAAATCCTTGAAAAAAAACTGTCTGAAACAGCTGTCGCTGTTTAATCGCTTTTTTCGGAGAAGGACAAAATTTGCTTTTTCATAAAAATCGGGGAGGTACTGATAACAGATCCGGCAGCTTTTTTAAAGGCAGCTGTGCGGATCGTATCATGCCTCCTTTTTTATATCCCCTGCAGACGTGCTGCGGCCTGTTCCAGTGTTGTCTGCTTCTTTGCAAAACAGAACCTGACCACATGATCATCTTTTCCATCCTGATAAAATGCAGATACCGGGATAACCGCTACCCCAAAATCTTTTGTTAACCGGATAGCAAAATCCTTATCGCTCTCTTTGGAGATACGGTCGTACTTCATCAACTGAAAATAGCTGCCATGGCTGGCCAGTGGCGTAAACCGGGTGCCTTTCATTAACTCCAAAAAATAATCCCGCTTTTGCTGATAAAATGCCGGCAGTTCCAGATAGTGGGAAGGCGTTTCAAGAAATTTCGCCAGTCCGTATTGCATAGGGGTATTTACTGAAAAGCACAGGTACTGATGTACTTTCCTGTATTCTTTCATCAGGCGTTCCGGTGCTACGCAATAGCCCATTTTCCAACCGGTGTTGTGAAAAACCTTACCAAATGAAAACGTAACAAAACTATTCCGGTAGATCGCCGGATAACGCAGCATACTGCGATGACTTGCACCGTCGAATACCAGATGCTCATATACTTCGTCTGAAAGTACCAGCAGGTTAAATTCTTCCACCAGCTTTTCCAGTTCCTTTATATCATTGTCCTGCAGAATTGCGCCGGTAGGATTATGCGGGGTATTCAGCATTATCATTTTTGTACGGGGTGAGATCCGGTTTCTTACTTCACTCCAGTTAATGCTATAATCCGGAAATGACAGGGAGATACGTACCGGCACCCCTCCGTTTACCAATACATTGGGGATGTAGCTGTCGTACGCCGGTTCAAAAATAATCACCTCATCTCCAGGTTGTATACAGGTGGCTATGGCGGTGAAAATAGCGTAGGTGCCTCCTGGTGTGACAGTAATTTCTGTGTCGGGATCTACCTGTTGCTGATACAGGCTCCTGATTTTTGCTGCAATAGCAGATCTGAGTGGCATCAGACCGGGCATGGGGGCATATTGGTTGTGCCCTTGTTGCATGGCCTCATTTACCAATGCTTTAAGCTCGTCGCTGCAATCGTAATCCGGAAATCCCTGGGAGAGGTTAATGGCCTGATGGGTCGCCGCCAGGGCCGACATCACCGTAAATATAGTAGTGCCTGTTTGCGGCAGTTTTGATATCATTTTTCTGTTTTTGATTTCCGAATTTAGGTATTTGTTGTGTGAAGATATCTATCTGACAGATAATACCTAAATCCGGAAAACAAAAAACGGCATTCGTCAGAGGTATTTTTCCCCTTTGTTGCGTTTAATTTCTGCAACGTATTCCTTGATCTGCTGTTCGTTTTCTTTTTTGCAGATAAGCAGCACATCCTGTGTATCGATTACTATGAATCCGTCTAATCCCTGCAGCAATACCAGTTTTTCATTAGGCACTTTTACCATACATTTAGTAGCATCTATCACTACTACATTCTTTCCCTGAACGGCATTCCCCAGGTAATCTTTCTCCAGATTCTCATAAGCGGAAGCCCAGGTTCCGAGATCACTCCATCCAAAATTGGATGGGATCACATACACGTTGTCTGCTTTCTCCATTATACCATAGTCGATGGAAATATTGGTACATTGCGGATAAACTTTTTCAATAGCCTCCTTTTCCTGTGGCGTATTGAGATCAGCCGTTACCTGTTCAAACAGCTCGTCCATTTCCGGCAGATACTGTTTCAGCGCGGCCATAATAGTTTTCACATTCCAGACAAAAATGCCGGCATTCCAAAGAAAATCACCACTCTGCAGAAACGTTTTGGCCAGCTCCAGATTAGGTTTTTCTGTGAATGTTTTCACCTGATAAACATTATCTGCTACGTGTTGTGGTTCAAACTGGATATAGCCATATCCGGTATCAGGCCTCGTTGGCTTGATGCCTAGGGTAACCAGAGCACTATGCTTCTGAACGAACAACAAGGCATTCAGACAGGAATTGGTAAATGCCGGGCCATCCATGATGAGATGATCTGCCGGCGCACAGATGATATTAGCCAGAGGATCCTGTTTACTAATCTTGTGGGAAATATACGCAACACACGGTGCAGTATTTTTCCGCGACGGCTCGCTGACAATATTTTCCGCAGGCAAATCCGGCAACTGTGTTCCCACTTTGCTTGTATACTGATGATGAGTCACTACATAAATATTCTCTTTCGGAATAAACTGCAGGAATCTTTCATATGTCCATTGAAGTAGGGTTTTCCCTGTGTTCAGGATATCCAGGAACTGCTTGGGATTGTCTGTGCGGCTATGGGGCCAGAAGCGACTGCCGATTCCCCCTGCCATGATTGCCACATAAAAGTGGGTGTTCAGTTGTGTCATTTCTAAATAATTCCTTCTCTGATTAAATCATGTAAATGAATAATACCTTGATATCGCTCTCCGTCCATTACCAGCAGTTGTGTAATATCATGTTTGCGCATCAGCTCCAGTGCGTCGATGGCTAACTGATCCTGCTGGATCATTTTAGGATGAAGCGACATAATATCTTTTGCCGTTACAGCTGCTGTCGGAACATTTTTCTCCAACATTCTGCGCAGGTCTCCATCTGTAATAATACCTTGTAAAATGCCCTTATTATCCAGTACAGCAGTAACCCCGAGCATTTTAGATGAAATTTCTACAATCACTTCTCTCAGTGAACTATCGAGCAATACCTGTGGCGCCTGATGCTGTTTACTGAGATCCCCTACCTTCAGATATAGTTTTTTACCCAGCGCGCCTCCCGGATGAAACTTGGCAAAATCTGCAGCCGTAAATCCATGCCACTCTATCAGGCAAACAGCTAATGCGTCTCCCATTGCCAGCTGGGCAGTAGTACTGGTGGTAGGCGCCAGATTATTTGGGCAGGCTTCCTGACTAACAGTGGTATTCAATACAAAATCTGCCTCCTGTGCAAGAAATGAGTTGGTATTCCCCACCATGGCAATTAAAGTGTTGCCAAAATTCTTCACCAAAGGAACCAATACTTTAATTTCAGCAGAAGTACCACTCTTCGAGATACACATCACAATATCTTCCTCTCTGATCATTCCAAGATCTCCATGTATGGCATCCGCAGCATGCATAAAAAGTGCAGGCGTACCCGTGGAATTTAACGTAGCTACAATTTTCTGGGCGATGATGGCGCTTTTTCCAACACCGGCTATTACCAGCCGACCTTCACAATGCGCAATCCTTTCAACAATTTTTTCAAAATCTGCATTTATAAACTCCTGCAAATCATTAATCGCTGATGCCTCCATCGCAATCGTGCGCCTGGCCACCTGTCCTATATTGATTGTTTGATTCCTTTTCATGACGAATTACAAATTTATCATTTTTTAGTCAGCAGTGACGCCCTTTGGTAATTTATATTGATACTACGGGCTTTTTTAATTAACTTCGTGTCCCCTAAAAAACATATAATTATATTTCGTCATTTGTTAGTTCTTTAGAGTTAAAATTTGAATGCAATGGCTGTTGTTAAGGAACGTTTGATGGATGCATTACGCGAACATTTTGGGTTCGATTCCTTTAAAGGAAATCAGGAGAAAATTATAAGTAGCATCCTCTCTGGCAAAGATACTTTTGTAATAATGCCAACCGGCGGAGGTAAATCACTTTGCTACCAGTTACCGGCACTGATGAGTCCGGGCTGTGCTTTAATCGTTTCACCGCTTATTGCACTGATGAAAAACCAGGTAGATCTGGTGAGGGGATATAGCAGTAAAGACAATGTGGCTCACTTTCTCAATTCCACCTTATCCAAGGCGCAGATAAAGAAAGTGAAAGCAGATCTGACAGCAGGGAAAACAAAGTTGCTTTATGTAGCACCGGAAACCCTGACAAAACAGGAAAATCTCGACTTCTTTAAGGAGCTGGAAATATCTTTTATTGCCGTAGATGAAGCACACTGTATTTCCGAATGGGGACATGATTTCAGGCCGGAATACCGTCGCCTGAAAGAGATGATCGACCAAATCGATGATAAGCTGCCTATCATAGCGCTGACCGCTACGGCAACGCCTAAAGTGCAGAGTGATATTGTTAAAAACCTGGGGCTGACCAAGGCTAATATCTTTATCTCATCCTTTAACCGTCCGAACCTCTATTACGAGATCAGACCGAAGCGCAAAAAGGAACAAACCATCAAGGATATCGTTAAGTTCATTCATCAGCACAAAGGTAAAAGTGGTATTATTTATACCCTGAACCGGAAAACAACTGAAGAACTGGCCGACATGCTGGTAGCCAATGGTATTAAAGCAGTAGCTTATCATGCCGGTCTGGATTCTACCACCAGAGCGCAACGGCAGGATATGTTCCTACATGAGGATACAGAGGTGATTGTTGCTACCATAGCCTTTGGTATGGGCATCGATAAACCGGATGTACGTTTTGTAATTCACTACAATATCCCGAAAAGCCTGGAAAACTATTACCAGGAAACTGGTCGGGCCGGAAGAGACGGACTGGATGGACATTGTATCTGTTATTATTCTCACAAAGATGTGCAGAAGCTGGAGCACCTCATGCGCGACAAATCGCTCAGTGAGCGTGAAATGGGCGCTCAGTTGATCAATGAAACTGTTGCCTATGCTGAAAGTGCTGTTTGTCGCCGGAAAGTGATATTGCACTATTTTGGAGAAAAATTCGACGACGACAACTGTGGCCAGTGTGACAACTGCCGTAATCCGAAAGAGAAGATCGAAGTAAAGAACCGGGTAGTAATCATGCTAAAAGCCATCCGCGCGTTAGAGGAACGCTTTGGTAGTGAGTATGTTATCAATATTATTACCGGGAAGATAAGTCCGCAGATTACCACCTATCGCCATGATCAGCTGGACGTTTTCGGAGAAGGAAAAGAGTTTGATGCCCATTTCTGGAACTCCCTGATGCGCCAGATGATGCTGGAAGGGCTGATCGAAAAAGATATCGAAGAATACGGCTTGCTGAAAGTAACGGATAAGGGTGCGAAATTCCTTAAAAAGCCATACTCTATCATGGTTGCACTGAATCATCAGTTTGATGAAGATGCCATGGACGATGAAGAGGAAGCAGCCGCTGATGCACATGCCTCCGCAGATCCGGTGTTATTTGAAATGCTGAAAGAACTGCGAAAGAAAGTTGCGAAGGAAAAACACCTGCCCCCATTTGTCATCTTCCTGGAAAACTCCCTGGAAGATATGGCCACCCAATATCCTACCACTGTGCAGGAACTGGAAAAAATACAGGGCGTAAGTAAGGGTAAAGCCGTTCGTTACGGCAAACAGTTCCTCGACGTTATCACCCGGTACGTGGAAGAAAACAACATCACCAAGCCGGATGATTTTGTCATGAAGAGCGTGGTGAACAAGAGCGGAATGAAAGTTTTCATTATCCAGAACATCGATAAGAAAATTCCGCTGGAAACCATTGCCAAAAACAAGGAACTTTCACTCGCCGATCTGCTCGACGAAATGGAAACTATTGTTGCCAGTGGTACCAAGCTGAATATCGATTATTGCCTTGACGAAGAACTGGACGACTATGCCCAGGATGAGATCATGGAATATTTCAAAGGATGTGAAACCTCCAGCCTTGCGCTGGCAAGAGAAGAACTGATTGAAAACGATTATACACTGGAGCAATTGAAGTTGATGCGTATCAAGTTCCTGGTTGTTTACGGTAACTAACGCACGGCTGATTCAAATCGATATTTATGAACGTAGGATTTATACAGGAAACCATTGCTCCTATCAGGGAAAAGATAGTATCTCACCCGCTATACGGCCAGCTGCGGACGCCAGAAGATGTTCGTCGGTTTATGGAACATCACGTTTATGCCGTATGGGATTTCATGTCATTGTTAAAGGGATTACAGCAGCAGCTGACCTGCGTAAATGTACCATGGATTCCGGTAGGAAATGCAGCAACCCGCTATCTCATTAATGAAATTGTTACCGGGGAAGAAAGCGATATAGATCAGAATGGGAACCGTTGCAGTCATTTTGAATTATACGAACGGGCTATGCAACAGGCTGGCGCTGATATATCCCATATACAGGCGCTGATCAGCGATGTTAAAACCGGAAGGTCTATCGACAGCATTCTTTCAACCCCTGCCCTTCCAGAGGCGGTAAAGGGCTTTCTTCGCTTTACATTTGATGTTATTGCCACCGGCAAACCTCATATACTGGCATCGGTATTTACTTTTGGTCGGGAAGACCTGATTCCTGATATGTTTCTGGCCCTGGTAAAGGATCTGGGCGAAAAATTTCCAGGCACACTAGACATCTTTATTTACTACCTGGAGCGTCATATTGAAGTTGATGGCGATCATCATAGCCAACTGGCGATTCAGATGGTAAATGAGCTTTGCGGTACCGACCAGGCCAAATGGGAAGAAGCTGCCCGGTATGCTGAACAGTCGCTGCAATGGAGACATCGGCTCTGGAGTAGCATCATTGCTGAAAATGTAGTCGTATAAATTTTTTTGCAAAAAAATTTTGCAATTCAAAAGATTGTCTTACTTTTGCAATCCCCTCACACGAGAGGGACAAACAAAACGGATGGTGCGGTAGCTCAGTTGGTAGAGCAAAGGACTGAAAATCCTTGTGTCGCCGGTTCGATCCCGGCTCACACCACGAAAGCGGGAACATAACTGTAAAAGGTTTTGTTCCCGCTTTTTATTTGGTGCAAATCACTTGCCTGCGCTGCAATCTGGCGGAATACTTCATTTACGCGCGGGGTTCGACACGTATCATTTTTCCGATTATATAATATCCCTTCAGGAAAGAGCAAAAATTGTAGCTGCTGTTTCTCCCCATAATCACCTAAATCCCACAAGGACGCTAGTTTAGAAGCATAGGTAATGCACTCGTCGACACACTTTTCAAGGTTCGACACTCCATTTTTGAATTTAAGCAGCTCCTGCTCAATATTTTTGCGCTCCTCCAAAAGCCGGGGCTTAAATTCCTCATATATCTCCCGATCAATTTCCTCCATAGCGAAGCGTTCTTTAAGCCGTTGCAATTTTCTATCTACCTCTGCTAATTGCTTATGAAGCTGTTCCTGCTGCGCCCTCCCTTCTGCCGTTAACAGGTTATAAGTGGCAATCATCTGGAGCCGGATTATAGTCCTGTGATCTTCATTTACATCCACTGTATAACTATTCAACAGTGTCTTGAATGCTGAGTGCAGATTGTCGGCCCGCTTGTTGCATTTACAGCCGGGGGTATTACACTTATAATAATATTGCTGATTTTTAGCGGCTTTGTATGCCCGCAGGTAATTACCACAGTCGTCACACTTTAAAAAGCGCTTTAAAGGAATATTTTCATTTTCAGGTTTAAGGTTGTATCCCTGGTGATTTTGTGATAGAATGCCATTCACTTTTAGAAACAATTCCTTTGACGCCACTTTTTCCTGTACCCCTTCTACTATTTTTCCCTCCAAGGCATTGTGGACGAGCAATCCACAATAGAACGGATTCCGCAAAAAGTCTGAAATCCTTTGATTGTCAAGCTTTAATCCGCGCGCGGCTAACCTGGCTCTTACTTCTTCATTGGATACTCCTTCTGCCTTCCATTCAAAACCCTTCCTGAGCAGCTTCCCTGTTTGATTGATGACAAATTCTTTTTTTCCATTTCTGCGTACAATATTATATCCTAATGGCGGTGAGGTGCACCATATTCCTTGTAATAGCTTCTCTTTTACTCCCGCCATGCACTTTTCCCGGCGAAGCTGGTTGTCATATTCACTGAAAATAAACTGGATATTTTGTTGCAACCTCCCACTAACAGTTGTAGTATCCGTTGGCTGTGTTACCGCATAAACTAATATCCCTGCTTTCTTCAATTGATCCGCAATATACATGGCATTGGTTCCTGAACGGCTAAACCGGTCAACGCTATAAACAATGATGTAGGCAATCTTCTCCTTGCTCCTTTTTACAAAGGAAAGCATGTTATTAAACTCTTTCCTCTCATCAGTCTTGGCACTTTCATACGTTCCTCCGAAATACCCTGCTATATGATAACCACTTTTGTTGGCATACGCCTCACAGGCTTTACGCTGTGTCTCGAGGCTCATATTATTATCAGCCTGTTCTTTCGTTGAAACCCGCGTATAAATCACGCAATTCCTACTACTTGTGGTGGCTGTTTTCTTTCCTTTCGTAAAGGATTCAAAGAGGTGTAAATCGTTACTCATGCTGCTTTCTGTTTATCATCACCCGTTGTTAGCGTAATAATCCTGCCTTCTGCCACATTTCTTTTTGAGCGGACGGAAAGTGTTATTCGTGTAAATGCTTTAATCGTATCCATGAGCTGAATAATCTGTTCATCACTATAATCTCTAAAGCTGGCCAAGGCTCTCACTTCTTCTATGGTTACATCATAATCCCTGTATGAATCATACAGGGGACTATCTCCACACTGTTGGGGCATACCTTTTTGTTTACAAAAGTTTGATTGTAAAATGATAAAATCACAATGTGCGGCGTGGATTTGCAGACAGGTAATCATTTAACTGTGACTGGCTAAATAGAATACGCCCACGCCTCTTACGTTGTAGGGGAGCTAATTTGCCTTCACACACCAGGCAATAGATTCTAGCAACAGATAAATGCAGATAGGCTGCCGTTTCCTTAGCGGACAATAATTGGTCAGCGGCCAAATAAGGCTGCAAAGGCTCTTGGGTCCTTTGCAGCTTATCTAGTTTCTGCTCTATCTGTTCCAGTCTGGTGAGAATCTCCTGCAATACGTCCTCCGTGCTGTTGCTATTCGTCCTCCTCATCATCATCTTCTTCTTCATGGTAATCATCAATGAGGTCTTCTGCCTGATGAATAGCGTCCCTTTGCTCTTTTGTAAATTGTACCGACAATGTGATTATTTCATTCTTCTCATCGGCTTCTATGATTTCTGGCGTTATTTCTTGGCTGCATAAAAGATTGGCAACTTCAACAATAATTGCTACTGGGACTTCCAGGTCTTTTTCGATAATTGTTTTCAATGGCATGTGTGTAAGGATTAGTGAAACAATAGTTCGTATACTCCTTAAAGCATACAGATTTCAATACAAACATACTATGCCCACCAAGCCCACTTTCCCTTATTTGATCGAATGTGCTCGAATTAGCTCAAATTTTTCTGAATTTGTACAAATTTTCCATTTCTGGGGGCCACAATGAATTCTGAGGGCATAAATATCCTCGTTGAAATGCTAAAAACGCAGGTTCACTTCATTGATGACCGCTATTTACGCACCTGTTAAACATATTTAACCCCCATTAGAAGATAATAGAAGATAATAGAGATGTTGTCGTATCTGATGATATTTATTGCCTCTGGTGTAATATGTGGATAAGCTACGAGTATATCCTGCACTGTTTCACCGCTTGATAATCTTTCCAATATTAACTCAACAGTAATACGTGTACCTTTAATTACGGGTTTACCCAGCATAACCTTTGGATTGATATCTATGTATTGTGTTATGTCCATTTATTCAAGATTTGATAAAGGAATCGCCGACCAGGGAAAGCCAGCGGAGGAGACACAAATATAGTCCTGCCGGCTAGGAAGAATCAATAACTGGGTTAGTTGCTATACATTGATAGTAATATTATTGTGGCAAAAGTTCCGTTCTGTCGGTGTCTGCCTGATAGTAGACTTCATTCATCACCTCAATAATTTTCTGTTTTTCCGCATTACTGAGTGACGGAATAACTTTTCTGCTATCGGTTGGGTGTGGTTTGTCTCTTCCGCGCATTTTACGATAGAATGTAGGAGTACTCCAATTACATTCCTCACAAACCCTCTCCCTGAAGGTGACCGGTAGCTTTGATAACATTGTATGTATTTGTAACAAAGTATTTACGGATTTATTCATAATGCTATTTTGTATTGTTATTAATAGATTGATTCTACGGATGGCGATGTAGTTTATCCACCGAGTTTATTGGGTCTTTTTACCCTCTTAACGCCTTTCCTTATAAGAAAGAAGTTTGCCTCAAGCAGCTTTTCCACATCGCCAACAAATTCGATAGTGTTCAATAAATCCGGATTATTATCTGGAAGATTATTTAATAGTAGCGTAAAGTGATCATGAGCAGCGAGAAGATTGTAGATACTGAAGAACTCTTTTAATACGGATATCGGGGCTTTCATTTCGCCGGCGGTTAGCCTAAACGGTTTCTCTACACGGGCCTTTTTCTGTGAGCCTGTTTGTTGTTTTTCTTTCATAAAAATTAGCGTTTAATTTGAGGACTTAACTAATCTGATTTTTAGAGCAGCGCCAATAACATGCTCTGTAGTTTTCTAATTATAGCTGTTTCCTATAATGGGAAAGAGATTTCAAGGGGCGAACATTTTTCGGAAAACTCCGCGGCTATGTGCTTTCCAATACGGAAAATGGTTCTTTACATAGCAAAATGCTCCTTAATAATTCAATTCTATCTTCATTCTTTTGACGTCTTAGAAATAATAAGGCATGGCGAAGTATTGTCTTAAATAGCAAGCAAGAATTGTCCTTTGACAAGGTTTTTTCTCTTTTTGACCATAATTCAGCAAAAATATCTGTCGTGACATTCGTGATAACACTTACATCGCATGTTCCTGTCAGCCGAGCAACAGTACTGAATGTTTTATCACAATAGGTATTTAGAAAGTCCTCAAATACGGTCATATCGTCTTGTAGCTGATAAGCCATATTATTACCTGGAGACAGGGTTGTTTTAGCCTTACAGTTCATTGTAGCTCATTTTATGAATGGAGAAGAGAAATAGCTACCTGAAAGGACTTGCCAGCGGGGGAAAAACAAAAGAGACGCGGGTTAGTCCTTACCGCACTGAAGGGCTGCGACACCCTAACGACGAATAAGAACGCCCACGTCTCTTCAGTACGCAATATACTAAGGAAAGCGTGAGCGATTTACCCTATTCTCGTCGTTTTTGAAAGGTCGCAGTTTTCAGTGCGAGAATTGAAGCAAATACGCTTAATATTTAGCTGTCCATATGATCAAGGAAGTGTTATATATTTTGAAATCCATCGGTTGGAAAAAATTTTATTGCAGAGTGAAATTAATAGAAAGTGTTGAATTTTGCAAATAAATTTCTGAAATAATCATCAAAGTTCTCATTTTCAACACTTTTAGCTTTAAATGACATTTCTAGGGTTACCTATATTGCCACTTCAATGGTGAATAACGCTATTAAAATGTCAGAAAAGAGAATCCTTAATAGAATCAAAAGTGTCCTGGCGGATAAAGGAAAGACCAATATCTGGTTGGCGGAGCAGTTGGGGAAAAACAAAACAACAATATCTAAGTGGTGTACAAATGATCAGCAGCCCACGCTGGAGACGCTGTTTGATATTGCAGTTGCGTTAGATGTTGATGTTAAGGAACTCCTCATTTCGAATAAACCTCGAAAATAAAATTAAATGTTACT
Source organism: Chitinophaga sp. 180180018-3 (assembly GCF_037893185.1). NCBI lineage: Bacteria > Pseudomonadati > Bacteroidota > Chitinophagia > Chitinophagales > Chitinophagaceae > Chitinophaga > Chitinophaga sp. 180180018-3. Next base: position 7,437,437 of record NZ_CP140772.1, read on the forward strand.
CTCCCGGAATCCTGACATTACTTCTGATTTACCTCTTAACCCAGCAAAATCATTTACTAGATAATGGGGGTGTAAAATTATTGGGGTTTTATGAGTAGATGGGATACGACCTGCTTACGAACTATTTGCCTTTACTTTAATTATATTTGACAGTTAATGTAATTCCAATCTCTCATTGGAAATAATTTACATATAATAGTTATTCTCAGTATCGCTTACCCCTTGATCTGTAAATCCTGTGTATATGCACCATGATCTGAACGAACGGGCGTACCGTATTTCCGAAGAAATAGATTTTATAAAGCCTTCCGTAATAAAACAGACAGACGAACTTTTGGAGCAGGCTGACTTAAAATGGAACTTATCATATTTGCTTGCCCAAATTCTCTTACATGCCAAACCTTTATCTGGATATAGCTTTAATGAGCAGGGTTTGCAAGAGGCAAAAGTAATATTCGAAAGGAGTAGCTCCTTTGTTGTCGATATTGACGGTCTAAAGTCCAAGTACTGGCTGCGCAACGTATTGGGTAAGATTTGCATACCATCCAGTATCAGATATGCGATAGGTGTTTATGATCGTATAAGATATGCGGAGGCAGAACTAGTTTTCCTAACAAATACCTTTAATCAAGATGCAAAATTATCAGCTGAGGAGCTCTCGCACGCAGTAGTGCTCTACTTACAAGAGAAGGGTATTGAAGTAAACATAGAAAATGCAACTGTCGCTGGATTCCTTTATTGGCGCGAGATAGAACAAAGCTACTCAATAGGTCCTTTACGCGAGTACGAGCAGCTCCTTTCAATGGAAAAGGATTTCGCTTTTCTTAGTTACTTAAATTCCAATATAGGGGGAGATTTTCAGTTTGAAATTGAAGCTTCAAAGTACGATGAGCTATGCCAACAGCATAGAGCCTATTATCCTGCAGTTGATCTACAACTCATTTTAAAATCAGAGACGATAAAGAGGGATGGGAATCGTTGTCTGATTCAGTTTCAACGTAACATTGATAGTAACGTCTTTGATAAGAGTTATGCATTACTTTTTCAGTTTATGGCAGAGGAGGATGCTGATTTACCTACGAACCGTCTGGTCGCACAGTGGCTGGAGAAGGTTTCATTATTAACGGAATCAATTCATGCACCGGACTTTCTCTCCAAGACTTATAGAGATATGATGCTGGATGGATCAATGTTATTGCTTCTTTCAGAACAAGATCTGGTGGGCACTGAGCAGGAATATGCAAAGGTGATGCTGGATTGCCTGGAACGACGTCTTGACTTTTTAAAAATAAATGCGCCTTGGATAAATTATAGCTTTTCTAAAGAAAATGACATTTTTAGTCAATATCGGCAGCTCGTAGAAAAGTATGGACACAATGGTGGATTACCACTCGGCCAGAGCTGCAGGGCTATGATAAGCTCACTAATCCGAATAGTAGTCAAGTATGACTATTTGCGGAATCCGGTCAGAGTATACAAATTATATGAGCACGCTTTGGAGCGTCCATATTTGCTGTATAGCTTGGGATGCTGGATTGCCTGGATACAGCCATCTGTTATTCCTCTTCTGTCGGTAAACACTAGTACCGCCTCTTTGTCGCTGGTGCTTTATAGAGAGTTCAGACAGCATAATGAAAGAGTGAAAGCAAGTTTGCTAGATACTGAAGTTTCGATTGTTGCAGGATTGTTTCAGTTATTACTTGATACATTTCTTAGGACACCTCATGCCTCAGGAGAAGAAGGTGCTCAAGCTATCCACCAAGCATTATTTGAAGTTTATGGGCAATATCATTGGTTTCTTCAGGCCAATCCAACTGAAGCGAACAAGACGAGACTGCGATATTATGAGCAGCTGATTAAAACGTTTGAGAGTATTCTTTCTACTCATATCATTGGATGTATAATGTATAAAAATGCTGTCGGTATTAAAGAGTTACTGACTGCTGTTATGACTCAGGAGCTAAATGAGTCATTGAGCAACAGACATCTTCTGAAACTGCCAACTATAAAAATGGAGTTATTGGCGTTTTTACTGCGGTTATCAGATAGCCATTCCATGACGATATTAGTTTCGGATCTCCCTGGTTTGAAAAAGAATATGGTAAGCGAGTTTTTTAAATCGTATGCGCAGATATTAGAGACTCAAGCAGTTGATGGTTGGGACTTCACTAATAATAAGGAAGGAAAATTTATACCAGTCCTTGGTGTAAATTATGCGGCATTTAATCGTATGCCCTGGGCAGAAACATTTGTTACTTTTAACGGATTGCTGTTATTGGATGACTGGCTGGATGAAGTCCGTTTGGGGATCGCAGGGAAGCTGGAAGGTGAAAAAAAACACTTCTTAATATCCAAGGTCCAAGCCTTTATTCATGGACTACTATTGGTCCATAAGGCCCTTAGCACACGCGAATATCGGTCGGATATTGGAAGAACGGGGACTATAATGAAAGTAGAACAGGCTTTGGCCAAATGGATACAGAAGTGGTCCCATGATAGCGTCGAGCATGGGGGGATTGATATATTTAGTAGCGCTTATGAGAATAATAGATTTCAGTATAAGCAGGAGTATCTTTTGCCCAAGATAGCCGTAACAGTAAATTATATGTCTGACGTGGTGAAAAATGATATATTCCGCGCGTTATTTCGGAAAGACAGTCTTTCAAAAGCGCTGCATATGCTAGAATTTATCACCAAAAGCAGGGATAGGCAGCTATTGGTAGATAAGATAGAGCAGCAGGATGTTCTAGAGTACGTTAGCCATAAGTATTCTTATGAGGTGGAACATGTACTCAGCACGCTAGCAGTGCATGAGGAGTTCAAGCAATTGGCTAAGTCCGTACTTGAATATTGGGTAATTAGTGAAAAGGCAGATGATCTGAACGCTTCACCAGAGAAAAAGATAACCGCTTTCAGGATAAGGCTACTCCTGGCTTATTTTGATGGTAACATTAATGAAATTGAAAATATTATTAATCCTGGATTTGACCGGTATTATAGCTCTGGTTATGGACAAAATTTCCAACCTGAGGAAACACGTAATTTTTATAAAGGACTGCTGGCAGCGCAGCGAAAAGAATACGAAAAAGCAATTACCGTTTTTAACACCTTAATCAATGATACCAGGTCTATCAGACCTGAGTTTGCGGTCAATCGGTTCCATTGCCGAAATGAAATAGCGATAAAAATAAGAAGCCAGCAGGACAGATTAGAGGCATTTGAGAATGCCATCAAGGAATGGGATGATTATATCAGTAAGATTCCGGAAGGTGATATGAAAGAGAAGTTTGATTTTGTCAGTGAGAGTATCTGGTTCAACAAGTTATTGGCATTTCTTGAAACAGGTAACCGCCAGGCATTTAACCGTACTTATCTTGAGCTAGAGCTCAGTCACAGGATGTTACCAGCCTTCCTGGAACTTTATATTAAATACCTTACCCGATTTAGCGAATATGACAAGGCTAAACAATTATTGATTGAGGCGCTTGAATATCATCGAATGGAGGATGGATCGGTTCCCGATTCAATAAAAGCTTTACGTCATCTAGTTGAGGAGA